>JAEYTW010000700.1 GCA_023433835.1 Pseudomonadota bacterium
CCGCCGGCACGGCCAGTCCCGCCGCCGCAGGCGGCCGAGCCGGCGCCGGTCGGCGAGGTCGCGCCGCGGCTCTACGAGCAGCTGTCGCGGCTGCGGCGTATCGCCGGGACATCAGGCCAGTAGGGAAAACGGGGCCGCCCGCGAGCGGCCCCGAGCTTTTTCAGCGCGGCTTGCGGACGACCTGGCTGACGTCGCGAACCGCGCCCTTGTCGGCCGAGGTGGCCATCAGCGCGTAGGCCTGCAGGGCCGGCGTCACCTTGCGCTGGCGCACCGTCGCAGGCATCCAGCCGGCCGCGCCCTTCTTGTCCTCGGCGACCATGCGCCGGGTCAGTTCCTCCGCGTCGACCGCCAGGTGGATCTTGCGGTTGGGGATGTCGATCTCGACGGTGTCGCCGTCCTGCACCAGGGCAATCAGCCCGCCTTCGGCGGCTTCCGGCGAGACATGGCCGATCGAGAGGCCGGAGGTGCCGCCGGAGAAGCGGCCGTCGGTGATCAGCGCGCAGGCCTTGCCCAGCCCCTTCGACTTCAGATAGCTGGTCGGGTAGAGCATCTCCTGCATGCCCGGCCCGCCGCGCGGGCCTTCATAGCGGATCACCACGACGTCGCCCGCCTTGATCTCGCCGCCGAGGATCGCGGCGACCGAGGCATCCTGGCTTTCGAACACGCGGGCGGGACCTGAGAACTTCAGGATGCTCTCGTCGACGCCGGCGGTCTTCACGATGCAGCCGCGCTCGGCGATGTTGCCGTAGAGCACGGCGAGGCCGCCATCCTTGGAGAAGGCATGGTCGGCGTCGCGGATGACGCCCTTCTCGCGGTCGAGATCGAGGCTGTCGTAGCGGCGCTGCTGGCTGAAGGCGACCTGGGTCGGGATGCCGCCGGGCGAGGCGCGGAACAGGGTCGCGACATCCTCGGCCTGCGTCCGCTTGACGTCCCAGCGGTCGAGCGCTTCGGTCAGGCTGGCCGCATGCACCGAATGGACGTCGCGGTTCAGGAGGCCGGCGCGGTCGAGTTCGCCCAGGATGGCGAGGATGCCGCCGGCGCGGTGGACATCCTCGATATGCACGGTCGAGACCGCGGGCGCGACCTTGCACAGCACCGGCACGCGGCGCGACAACCGGTCGATGTCGCGCATCGTGAAGTCGACCTCGGCCTCGTGCGCGGCGGCGAGCAGATGCAGCACGGTATTGGTCGACCCGCCCATGGCGATGTCGAGGGTGATCGCGTTCTCGAACGCCTTGAACGAGGCGATCGCGCGCGGCAGCACCGACGCATCGTCCTGTTCGTAATACCGCTTGGCCAGCTGGACCGACAGGCGGCCGGCCTCGAGGAACAGGTTCTTGCGGTCGGCGTGGGTCGCGACGATCGTGCCGTTGCCCGGCAGCGACAGGCCCAGCGCCTCGGTCAGGCAGTTCATCGAGTTGGCGGTGAACATGCCCGAGCAGGAGCCGCAGGTCGGGCAGGCCGAGCGCTCGATGATCGCGGTGTCTTCGTCCGAAATCTTGTCGTCGGCCGCGGCGACCATCGCGTCGACCAGGTCGAGCGACAGTTCCTTGCCGTGCAGCTTGACCTTGCCGGCCTCCATCGGGCCGCCCGAGACGACCACGGCCGGGATGTTCAGCCGCAGCGCGGCCATCAGCATGCCCGGGGTGATCTTGTCGCAGTTGGAGATGCAGACCATCGCGTCGGCGCAATGCGCGTTGACCATGTATTCCACGGAATCAGCGATGATCTCGCGCGACGGCAGGCTGTAGAGCATGCCGTCATGGCCCATGGCGATGCCGTCGTCGACGGCGATGGTGTTGAATTCCTTGGCGACGCCGCCCGCCGCCTCGATCTCCCGGGCGACGAGCTGGCCGAGGTCCTTCAGATGGACGTGGCCGGGCACGAACTGGGTGAACGAGTTGACCACCGCGATGATCGGCTTGCCGAAATCGCCGTCCTTCATGCCGGTGGCGCGCCAGAGGCCGCGGGCGCCGGCCATGTTGCGGCCGTGGGTGGTGGTGCGGGAACGGTAGGCGGGCATTGTCTTCTCTCCTTGGGACCCCGACGGCAATCGGGCCTGTACTTGACATACAGGCCCGATCATCGCGCGGCTGCGGGGGAAATACCAGCCGGCAAAGCCCCCGGCTATTCAGCTGTGCTCAGCTCGCCAGTTTCCACACGGCCGGGGCGGCGGTCAGACGGCCGGCCAGATCCTGGCGCTGGCGCTCCAGCTCGGCCGGCAGGCGAGCGCCGAACTTGCCGAACAGCTTGGCCTGGTTCTCGACTTCGCCCATCGCCTCGGCCCGGTCGATCGCCATGATGCCGTGGAACCGGTCGGAGGCGAAATCGAGGCCGGACCAGGTCAGGTCCTGGTGGCGCGGCATCAGGCCCAGCGGGCTCTCGACCGCGTCGGCCTTGCCCGAGACGCGTTCGACGATCCACTTCAGGACGCGCATGTTTTCGCCGAAGCCCGGCCAGATGAACTTGCCGTCGTCGTCCTTGCGGAACCAGTTGACGCGGAAGATCAGCGGCGCCTGGGGCACCGACCGGCCCATCTTCAGCCAATGGCCCCAGTAATCGGCCATGTTGTAGCCGCAGAACGGCAGCATCGCCATCGGGTCGTGGCGGATCGCCGCCTGGCCGACCGCGGCGGCGGTGGCTTCCGAGCCCATGGTGGCGGCGAGATAGACGCCGTGGTTCCAGTCGAACGACTGGAAGACCAGCGGGAAGGTCTTGGACAGGCGGCCGCCGAAGATGAAGGCCGAGATCGGCACGCCGGCCGGGTCTTCCCAGGCCTGGTCGATCGACGGACATTCGCTGGCCGGGGCGGTGAAGCGGGCGTTCGGGTGCGCCGCCTTGGTGCCGCTTGCCGGGGTCCAGTCCTTACCCTGCCAGTCGATGGCATGCGCCGGGGCCGGGCCTTCCATGCCTTCCCACCAGACGTCGCCGTCGTCGGTCAGCGCGACGTTGGTGAAGATGCAGTTCCGGTAGAGCATCTTCATCGCGTTCGGGTTGGACGAGCGCGAGGTGCCCGGGGCGACGCCGAAATAGCCGGCTTCCGGGTTGATGGCGCGCAGGCGGCCGTCCGGCCCCGGCTTGATCCAGGCGATGTCGTCGCCGATCGTCGTGACCTTCCAGCCGTCGAAGCCCTGCGGCGGGATCAGCATGGCGAAATTGGTCTTGCCGCAGGCCGAGGGGAAGGCCGCCGCGACATAGGTCTTCTCGCCGGCCGGGTTCTCGACGCCGAGGATCAGCATGTGCTCGGCCAGCCAGCCCTCGTCCTTGGCGATGGCCGAGGCGATGCGCAGCGCGAAGCACTTCTTGCCGAGCAGCGCGTTGCCGCCGTAGCCCGAGCCGTAGGACCAGATCGAGCGTTCCTCGGGGAAATGCACGATGTACTTGGTATCGTTGCAGGGCCAGGCCACGTCCTTCTGGCCGGGTTCCAGCGGCGCGCCGACGGAATGCACGCAGGGCACGAATTCGCCGTCCTCGCCCAGCACGTCCAGCGCGGGCTGGCCCATGCGCGTCATGATCTTCATGTTGACCACGGCGTAGGCGCTGTCGGTCAGCTGCACGCCGAGATGGGCGATGGGCGAGCCCAGCGGACCCATCGAGAACGGCATGACATACATCGTGCGGCCGCGCATGCAGCCGTTGAACAGACCCTGCAGGGTCTGCTTCATCTCGACCGGGTCGATCCAGTTGTTGGTCGGGCCGGCGTCTTCGGCCGTGGGCGTGCAGATGAAGGTGCGGTCCTCGACGCGGGCGACGTCGGAGGCATCCGAGCGGGCCAGGAAGCAGTTTTCCCGCTTTTCCGGGTTCAGCCTGATCAGCGTGCCGCTCTCGACCATCTCGGCGCACAGCCGATCGTATTCGTCCTGCGATCCGTCGCACCAGTGCACGCGGTCGGGCTTGCACAGCGCCACCATCTCGTCGACCCAGGCCAGCAGCTTGGCATTCTTGGTGCGATGGTTGGCCGGATGCGACATCGGCGTTTTCCTCCACGGGATTCAAAGACTCCAGGCTTTTGCAATAGAACCGTCAGGAAAGCAATCGCCTGCGGGCTCCAAAGAAAGGTTCTTTCGTGACCATTTCAGGGTAGCTACCGGCTGGTAACGCTAACCATTCGCGACAGTTTCATTTCACTTTCGAGTTGGGTGTGAAAACGCGCCGCCGCGAACTCGAACGCGCCGAAGGTGAGGGCTTCGTTCGCCCCCGATGTCATTGTGCACTGCATCGACTCCATCAACGCGTAATCTTCGGCGAGGGTCCGGCGATAGAGCTCGACATTGCGCTGCCAGTGGCCCAGCGCCTTGTCGCCGGCGGGCGGCGCCGGTATCAAAGCGACATCGAACACCCGGGTGCGGTCGGGCGCCAGCGGCTCCAGAAAGGTCAGCTGGGCATGGTCGCGCTGCACCAGCAGGATGGTGGCGGGAAAGAAGTGGTAGATGGCGTTGCCGTGCTCGCGGAACGAGAAATCGGCCGCCGGCGTCTCCGCCGTCAACGTCGAACGGACGAGATAGAGCCGGCGGTTCAATCCATGCTCGTCGATCAGCTGGACATTGTCGGCGAACATGGCGGCGATGGTGTCGCGATGGGCGACCTTGAAGTGATAGCCCTCGAACGAGGCATCCATCATCAGCTTCCAGTTCGCCGCGAGCTCGAAGGACCGGGGCATGAAGGGCACGTGGGTGCCGAAGCCGAGCGCGTCGAGCTCGTCGGCCAGGGGCCCCAGGTCGAGCGCGGCGGCGTCGGGGGCGGTCGCCACCCAGATCAGCCCGGCGCGTTCGGCCACCGCCAGCGGGCGCAGGCCGTAGCCGGCCTTGTCCAGCCCCGGAAAGCCCCAGGCCTGCGGCACGCCGCGCAACGTGCCGTCCGGACCGTAGGTCCAGGCGTGGTAGGGGCAGGCGAAGGCGCGCCGGCCGCTGCCGGCGCCGTCGGCCACCAGCTTGGCGCCGCGATGGCGGCAGACATTCAGGAAGGCTCTGATCCCGCCCTGGGCCGACCGCGTCGCCAGCACCGGCACCCCGCCGACATCGCGGGCAAACCACCCGTCCGGCGGCAGGTCGGCCGCCGGGCACAGTACCTGGGGGAAGCGGCGGAACAGGGTGCGTTCATCGGCGAGGCGCCCGGGTTCGAGATAACGGGCGACGGGCGAGACGAAGGTGGTGTCGGCCATTTCCGGCCGGGCGTTGCGAAAGACCGCCTGGGCACGCTCATGGAGGCCCGCACCGATCATCGTCTGCTCGCTCATCGTCATCTTCCTCCCTTGAGGCCGGCACGCGCGCTGCCGGCGACCGCGACGATCCAGTCGGCCTCGTCGGCCAGCAGCGCATCGTTGCGCTGCATGCGCGCGAAGGTCGGCCGGGCGACCAGGGCATAGGCAAGCGCGCCGAGATACTGGGTCAGCAGCGCCAGCGGCGGCCCGGCGCGCAGCCGGCCCGCCTTCTGCCCTTCCTCGATCACGCCGGTCAGCGTCGCGACATAGCCGCCGAGCGGCAGGTGCCGCGCCTGTTCGACGCGGCCGAGATTGTCGAGCAGTTCGCGCAGCACCAGCCGCGCCGCCTGCGGCCGCTCCAGCGTCCAGGCCAGTTGGGCGTCGAGCGCGGCCTCGACCCGATCGGCGG
Organism: Pseudomonadota bacterium; assembly: GCA_023433835.1. Taxonomy (GTDB): domain Bacteria; phylum Pseudomonadota; class Alphaproteobacteria; order Ferrovibrionales; family Ferrovibrionaceae; genus JAFKFH01. The sequence goes on from JAEYTW010000700.1 coordinate 5,610, forward strand.
GCCTGGCCGTATCCTTCAGGCTCAGCGCCAGCCGCCGCTCCAGTTCCGCGGCGAGCCGGTCGAGCACGGCCAGATAGAGCTTTGCCTTGCTTGGGAAATGATGCAGCAGCCCGGCATTGCCCAGGCCGCTCGCGGTGGCGATTACCCCGAGCGAGACGCCGTGGAAGCCTTCGGCGGCGAAGTATGCCTCGGCCTCGTCCAGCAGGCGCTGGCGGGTGTCGAGCGCGGCGGGATGGGCGGGCTTCCGGCGGGCATTTTTCATGCCGGCCAGATTACCGACCGATTGGTTGGTCGGCAATCGACGTTCTATGATGCCGGTCTTAACGCGGGGGAATGCATGATCGAGATTCTGGCCGGCACGCCGATCTGGGTTTATCCGTTGTTTCTGCTGGTGATCTGGCTGGGGCTGTCGGCGGCGCGGCAGCGGATCGTCAGGCCGCTTGCGCTCGTCAGATTGCCTGCGATCTTCGCGATCTGGTCGATCCTGAATATCTGGCTGAATTCGAAAAGCTGGGGCTTGGGGCTTGCAGCCTGGGCGGGCGGGGTGCTGATCGGGGCGTCGATCGGCTATGCGCTGTTCCGATCGATGCAACTGGCCCTGCATGCCGACGCCGAGCGGGTGGTGGTGCCCGGCACCTGGTGGACGCTGTGCCTGGTGGTGGCGATCTTTGCGATGAACTACGTCTTCGGCTATCTGCGCGCGACGTCTCCGGGATTGCTGGAAAGCCAGCCGGCCCTGGTCCCCGCGCTGTCCGGCCTCGCGGGCGGCATCTTCATCGGCCAAGCCGGCGTCTACCTCGGCAAGGTGGCGCGATTGAGGGCCGGCCGTCCCCGGAC
>JAEYTW010000082.1 GCA_023433835.1 Pseudomonadota bacterium
GCGCTGGTCGACCTGCCGACCAGCGCGATCTCGCTGGCCATCGCGCCGCTCGCCAAGGAAAAGAACAAGGTCGCGCTGTTCACCGCGTCGGGCACCTCCGACCTGACGGGCGAGGCCTGCACGCCGAATTCGGTGCACTGGACCTATGATACCTGGGCCCTGTCGCACGGCACCGCCGACGCCATCACCAAGGGCGGCGGCAAATCCTGGTTCTTCATCACCGTCGACTTTGCGCTGGGCCATTCGCTGGAGCGCGACGCGACCGCGGTGATCAGGGCCAATGGCGGCACGATCGTCGGTTCGGTCCGCCATCCGACCGATACGAAGGACCTGTCATCCTATCTGCTGCAGGCGCAGGCCTCGAAGGCGCAGGTGATCGCGCTGGCCAATGCCGGCGGCGACACCATCAACGCGATCAAGCAGGCTTCCGAGTTCGGCATTGTCCAGGCCGGGCAGAAACTGGCCGGCATGCTGCTCTTCATTTCCGACATCCATTCGCTGGGCCTGCCCACGGCGCAGGGCCTGCAACTGACCACCGCGTTCTACTGGGACCTGAACGACAGGACCCGCGCCTTCGGCCAGCGCTACGCCGAGCGCAACAACGGCCGGTTCCCGTCGATGAACCAGGCCGGGGCCTATTCCGCCGCGCTCGCCTATCTCGCCGCCGTCGACAAGGTCGGTTCGGCCAGGGACGGCGCCGCCGTGGTCGAGGCCATGCGCGCCGCCGGCACCTTCGACGACCCTTTGTTCGGCAAGACGTCACTGCGCGAGGACGGCCGCGTCCTGCACGACATGATGCTGGTCGAGGTCAAGAAGCCGGCGGAAGCGAAGAAGCCCTACGACTACTACAAGGTGCTGGCGACCATTCCCGGCGATCAGGCCTTCCGACCGCTCGAGGCGGGCGGCTGCCCGATGGTCCGGTAGACGCTATGGCCTTGATCGGCGAGCGGGCGGCGCCGGCCCATGCGGCTGAAACTCAGAAGGAGAAAGAACCCATGCGTCTCGCCGACAAGCTTGCCGTCATCACCGCCGCCGCCTCCGGCATGGGCCGGGCCGGCGTCGAATTGTTCCTGCGCGAAGGCGCGCGCGTCGCCGCCGTCGACGTCAATGCCGAGGGGCTGGCCAGGCTCGCGGCGGACATGAAGGCGAACGGCCACGAGGTCGTGACGATCACGGCCGACCTGTCCCGGCCCGAACAGATGCGATCCTCGATCAACGATGCCGCCGCCGCGCTCGGCGGCATCGACATCCTCTGGGCCCATGCCGGCATTCCCGGCCCCGGCGGCATCGAGAACCTTGACCTTGCCGCCTACGACCAGGCGCTGGCGCTCAACGTCACCTCGGCGACGCTCGCCGCCGGCGAGGTCATCGGCCACATGCGCCAGCGCGGCGCCGGCTCGATCGTGTTCACCGCCTCGGTCTCGGGGCTGGTCGGCTCGATGTTCAGCCCGATCTACTCCGCGGCCAAGTTCGCGGTGGTCGGCCTGACCAAGTCGCTGGCCCTGCGTTTTGCGGCCGACAACGTCCGCGTCAACGTCGTCTGCCCGGGGTTGGCCGACACGCCGATGAAGGTCGGTTTCACCGGGCGTTCGGGCGATCCGGCCGAGGCGGCGGCCAACGAGGCCAGGATGATGACGCTGGTGCCGATGGGGCGGCCGTGCCGGGCGGAGGAGGCGGCGCATGCGGTGCTGTGGCTCGCTTCCGACGATGCCTCCTTCGTCACCGGCGTGGCATTGCCGGTCGACGGCGGCTTCACCGCGCGCTGATTGGCCCGGTCGCGACGATCCTTGGCCTTCGTCGAGCGGCGCGGGGGCCTGGAAGCCGTCACAGTGACCGCGGTTTTTTCCTTTGGTGGAGTTGAGGGGCATGACGACCGAGATCTGGATGATGGATGCCGTGGCGACCGCCCACGGCATCAGGACGGGGCAGTTCTCCTCGCGCGAGGCGACCGAGAGCTGCCTGGGCAGGCTCGATGCGGTCAACCCGCGCCTCAACGCCGTGGTCGACGTGCTGCGCGACGAGGCATTGAAGACGGCCGACGCCGCCGATGCCGCGACCAAGGCCGGGGGCGAACTGCCGCCGCTGCACGGCGTGCCGGTCACGGTGAAGATCAACGTCGACTGGATCGGCCGGCCGACCGATAACGGCGTCGTCGCCTTCAAGGACCTGATCGCCACCGATGATTCGTCGTCGACGCGGTCCTGGCGCCGGGCCGGCGCCGTGGTCATCGGCCGCACCAACGCGCCGGCGTTTTCCATGCGCGCCTGCACCGGCAACGATCTGCACGGCCTGACGCTGAACCCGCAGAACAAGGATCTGACCTCGGGCGGGTCCAGCGGCGGCGCCTCCTCGGCGGTGGCGGCCGGCATCGGGTCGCTCGCCCATGGCAACGATATCGGCGGCTCGGTCCGCTACCCCGCCTATTGCACCGGCATGTTCGGCATCCGCCCCACGGCCGGCCGGGTCGGCGGGTTCAATCCCTCGGGCCTCGACCGCCTGATCGGGTCGCAGCTGATGGCGGTGCAGGGCGTGCTCACGCGTTCGGTGCGCGACCTGCGGCTCGGCATCGATGCCATGGCCGGCCGCGACGAGCGCGACGTGTGGCAGGTGCCGATGGCGCCGCTGACCGGTGCGGCCCCCCGCGCGCGCCGGGCGGCGTTCTGGACCAGGGCGCATGGCGTCGAGCTGCACCCGGATGTCCGCGCGGCGGTCGAGAAGGCTGCCGGCTGGCTTGCCGATGCCGGCTGGGAGGTCGAGGAGGCGGCGCCGCTGACCGGCCTGGAAGGCTTCGATCTCTGGGCGCCGATCATCCTGTCGGAAAACCAGTATGCGCTGCTGCCGCTGGTCGAGAAATACGGCGATGCGGCGATCAAGAGTTTCATGGGCGACCAGGTCAGGATGTCGGAGCGGCTGGACCTGCAAGGCTATCTGATGGCGATGCGCCGGCGCACCACGCTGCTGCGCGACTGGACCCTGTTCCTGGAGAAATACCCGGTGCTGATCACCCCGGTCTCGCCGGAACCGCCGCTGCCGACCGACGGCGATCTCGGCGGCTACGAGGCGTCGGTGCGGACCCAGAAGGCCCTGTCGTTCATGATGCAGATGGCGACGATCGGCCTGCCTGGCGTGTCCGCGCCCACCGGCGCGGTCGGTAACGTACCGATGGGCGTGCAGCTGGTCTCGGCCCGCTTCGACGAGGCCAGCGCGCTGGCGGCGGCCGAGGTGATCGAGGCGCGGGCGCCGGCAGTCGGGCCGGTCGACCCGGCCTGGGCGTAGGCGGTGGCGGCCGCCTCAACGCGGAATTGTTTCCTGGTCTGCCCAGCGCAGATAGGCGCGGGGCGCGGCCCCCAGTTCGCGTTTGAACATCGCAGTGAACGCGCTCGGACTGTCATAGCCGACATCCAGCGCGACGTTCGTCACCGGCTCGCCCGTCCCCAGCCGGGCCAGCGCCTGCAGGAGGCGCACGCGCTGGCGCCAGCTGGCGAAGCTGTGGCCGGTCTCGCGGCGGAAGGTGCGGGTCAGGGTGCGGCGGCTCAGGCCCACCTCGCCGGCCCACTCGTCGAGGGTCAGGTCCGATGTCGTATCGGCCAGCACCGCCTCGCAGATCCTGACCAGGCGCGGATCCCGCGGCACCGGCACCTGCAGCCGGGCTTCCGGCAGGCGGCCGATCTCGGCCAGCAGCAGCGCGATCAATTGGCCGTCGCGCCCCGCCCGGTCGTAGTCGACCGGCATGCGCATCGCCTCGTCCATCAAGGCCTGCAGCAGGGGCGACGCCTGCATCAGCCGGCATGCGGCGCCCCAGCCGGGCACGTGACCCGGATCGACATAGATGGTCTGGATCGTGCAGTCGCCCCAGACACGGGCCTGGTGCACGGTGCCGCCGGGCAGCCACAGGCAATGGCCGGGCGGCAGGATGAACGTCGCCTCGTCGGTCATCATCGCGGTGATGCCGTCGATCTGCAGGATCAGCTGGCCGCGGCGATGAAAATGGCGGTTGGAGGTGGTGCCGGCGGGATAGACCGCGGCCATGGCGACGACCGGCGGCTTCTGGGTCTGCAGGAAGGCCGCGTACTGCGCGGCGCCGACCGGCCCCTTCTGGATGGCACCGATGCCGAGGCCCCCTCCCGGACTGAGACCCTGGCCCGGGTCGACCTGCGCGGCCAAGGTTCTGGTCGGTCTACGCATCAGCGGTCACCGTGCGACGTTCAGCCCAAGGCCGGCATCATGAATGGCCCGATCGCGACGATCAATGGCCTTGTTCGAGCGGCACGGGCCAGGAAATTTCTCCACCATGTCAATCAAATCAAACGGAGGGGCTTCAATGAACAGGCGTGAATTCACGCTGGCCGCGCTGGCCGGCACCGCTGCGATCCCGCTCGGCATCACCCGCGCCGCCGGCCAGACCAAGGGCGGGACGCTGAACACGATCATCCAGCCGGAGCCGCCGGTGCTGGTCACCGCGCTGAACCAGCAGCAGCCGACCTTGACCCTGGGCGGCAAGATCTACGAAAGCCTGCTGAAATACGGCCCCGACCTGAAGCCGATGCCGGGCATGGCCCAGTCCTGGACGATCTCGCCCGACGGCCTGACCTATACCTTCAAGCTGTTTCCCAACATCACCTTCCACGACGGCAAGCCGATGACGTCGGAAGACGTCGTGTTCTCCTGCATGAAGGTGCTGACCGAAACCCATCCGCGCGCGCGCCAGAACTTTGCCCGCGTGGCCGAGGCGACCGCGCCCGACCCGCTGACCGTGGTCTTCAAGTTGAAGCAGCCGTTCGCCCCGTTCCTCGGCTGCTTCGACTGCACCTCGGCCCCGATCGTGCCCAAGCACATCTACGAAGGCACCGATTTCCGCAAGAACCCGATGAACGACAAGGCGATCGGCACCGGCCCTTTCAAGCTGAAGGAATGGGTACGCGGCTCGCATGTCCATCTGGTGCGCCATGACGGCTACTACCTGAAGGACCAGCCCTATCTCGACGAGATCATCTACCGCGTCATTCCCGACGCCGCCTCGCGCGCGCTGGCCCTGGAGAACGGCACGGTCCAGATGGTGCAGTGGTCGGACGTCGAGTTCTTCGAGGTCGAGCGTTTCAAGAAGCAGGCGAACCTCGAATACACCACCAAAGGTTACGAGTATTTCGCGCCCCATCAGTGGTTCGAGCTGAACAACCGCGTCGCGCCGATGAACGACAAGCGCTTCCGCCAGGCGGTCATGCACCTGATCGACCTCGACGCGTTCAACAAGCGGGTCTATTTCGGCAACGGCAAGCCCGCAACCGGCCCGATCTCGTCCAAGACCCGTTTCTACGACGGCAACGTCAAGCGCTACGGATATTCGGTCGACAAGGCCAAGGCACTGCTTGACGACATGGGCCTGAAGCCCGGCGCCAACGGCAAGCGCGCCGAGATCAAGTACCTGGTGCCGCCCTATGGCGAGGTCTACCAGCGCGCCGGCGAATTCCTGCGCCAGGCGTTCGCCCGCGTCAACATCGACCTGGTGCTGGTCGGCACCGACATGGCCGGCTGGGCCGAGAAGGTCGGCAACTGGGATTACGAGATCACCCAGAACCTGCTCTACCAGCTGGGCGATCCCGCGCTCGGCGTGGCGCGGACCTATGTTTCGTCCAACATCAAGAAGGGCATCCTGTTCTCCAACACCCAGGGGTATTCGAACCCCGAGGTCGACCGGCTGTTCGAGGAGGCCGCGGTGGCGATTGACGATGCCAAGCGGCAGGAGCTCTATACCAAGGTGCAGCAGATCCTGGTCGAGGAGGTGCCGGTGGCCTGGACGCTCGAACTCGAATATCCGATCTTCTACGACAAGGCCTACAAGAACATCGTGACGACGGCGATCGGCAGCCACGAGACCTTCGGCGTGGTTTCCATGTCTTGCCCGGCGTCAATGGCGGCGCGGCCATCGGGCGGGCCGCGGCGACCCTCGTGGTCAGGCTCGTGGCCGTGATCCTGCTGATCGCGACCTTCAACTTCATCCTGGTCCGGGCCGCCCCAGGCGACCCGGCACAGGTGATGGCCGGGCAGTCCGGTGCGGCCGATGCCAAGATCCTCGCCGATCTCAGGCAGGAATACGGGCTGGACAAGCCCTACATCGTCCAGCTCGGCACCCATCTCGGCCGCGTGCTGACCTTCGATCTCGGCTATTCCTACCGCCAGCGCCAGCCGGTGCTGACCCTGATCGCCGAGCGCCTGCCGGCGACCTTGCTGCTGACGCTCACGGCCTTCGTGCTGGCGCTGGTCGTCGGCACCACGCTCGGCGCCTTCGCCGGGCTGGCCGCCGGCAGCGTGGTCGACACCCTCTTCACCATCCTCTCGCTCCTGCTCTACGCCACGCCGGTCTTCTGGCTCGGGCTGATGCTGGTGTTGGTGTTCTCGGTCACGCTGGGCTGGCTGCCGCCGTTCGGCTACGAGACGATCAACGTCAGGATGACACCGGTCGAGAAGGTGCTGGATATCGCCAGGCACATGATCATGCCGGTAATCTCGCTGGCCGCCATCTACCTGGCGATCTACGCGCGGCTGATGCGCTCCTCGATCATCGAGGTGTCGCACCAGGATTTCGTCAAGACCGCGCGGGCCAAGGGCCTGGCGGGCCCGCAGATCGTCGTCGGCCACATGCTGCGCAACGCGCTGGTGCCGGTCGTCACCGTCGCCGGCATGCAGGCCGGCGCGCTGGTCGGCGGCGCGGTGGTGATCGAGACGGTCTTCGCCTGGCCGGGGTTGGGCCGGCTCACCTTCGATGCGGTGCTGCAGCGCGACTATCCGGTGCTGCTCGGCATCTTCCTGATCATGTCGCTCATGGTGATCTTCCTGAACCTGGTGACCGACCTGGTCTACCGGCTGATCGACCCGCGCATGACGACGAGGGCTGTGTGATGGACGGGGTTCGCGCCTTCCTGCGTCACCCCAGCGGCATGGCCGGGCTGGTCATGCTGGTGATCGTGCTGATCGTCGCCGTCACCGCGCCGATCGTGTTCCCGGAATCGCCCTGGGAGATGGTGGGCGCGCCGTTCACCCCGCCGGGCGAGGACGGCATGTGGCTGGGCGGCGACACGCTCGGCCGCGACGGCGCGGCCGGCATCGCCCATGGCGCCCGCGTCTCGCTGCTGATCGGCATCGCCTCGGCCCTGGCCGCGGTGGTCGTCGGTGTCGTGGTCGGCGCCATCTCCGGCTATTTCGGGGGCAGGACCGACATCGTGCTGATGCGGCTGACCGAACTGTTCCAGACCGTGCCGGCCTTCATCCTGGCGATCCTGCTGGTCGCGATCTTCAACCCGTCGCTCGCCACCATCATCCTGACCATCGGGGCGGTCTCCTGGCCCCAGGTGGCGCGGCTGACCCGCGCGGAATTCCTGCGGCTGCGCAGGCGCGAATTCGTCGAAGCCGCGCTGTGCCAGGGCGAGGGCAGCTTGCGTATCGTGCTGGGCCATATCCTGCCCAATGCGATCTCGCCGATCCTGGTGGTCGGCTCGCTGACCGTCGCCACCGCGATCCTCCTGGAAAGCGCGCTGTCCTTCATGGGCTTAGGGGATCCCAACCTGATGTCCTGGGGTTTCATGATCGGGGCGGGGCGCACGGTGATCCGCAATGCCTGGTGGGTCTCGGTGTTTCCCGGCGTCGCCATCCTGATCACCGTGCTGGCCATCAACCTGTTCGGCGAGGGCCTGTCCGACATCCTGAACCCGCGTGTCTCGAGGCGGCGGTCATGAGCGCGGTGCTGTCGGTCGAGCGCCTGTCGGTCGCTCTGCCCAAGGGCGGCGACCGGCCCTTCGCGGTCGAGGATGTCTCTTTTGCCATCGGCCGCAACCAGGTGGTCTGCCTGGTCGGCGAATCCGGCTCGGGCAAGTCGATGATCGCGCATGCGATCCTGTCGCTGCTGCCCAAGGGCGTGGCCGTCTCGTCCGGCATCGTCTCGGTGGTCGGGCAGGATGTGACCAGGCTCGACGGCCGGAGGCTTCGCCGCCTGCGCGGTGGCGACGCGGCGATGATCTTCCAGGAACCGCTGTCGTCGCTGAACCCGCTGAAGCGGGTGGGGCGGCAGATCGAGGAGGCGATCTTCGCCCACCGGCAGCCGGCGCCGTCGGCGGCCGAGGCCGCGGCCCGCGTGCAGGAACTGCTGGCCCAGGTCGGCCTGCCCAACCCGCCGGTCCTGGCCAACAGCTATCCGTTCGAGCTGTCGGGCGGCCAGCGCCAGCGGGTGATGATCGCCATGGCGATGGCGAACCGCCCCGCGCTGCTGGTCGCCGACGAGCCGACCACGGCGCTCGACGTCACCACCCAGCGCCAGATCCTGCATCTGATCGACGACCTGCGGCGCGAACGCGGCATGGGCGTGCTGATGATCACCCACGATTTCGGCGTGGTCGCCGACATCGCCGACCATGTCGTGGTCATGCAGCACGGCCGGGTGGTCGAGCAGGGGCCGGTCGACGAGGTGCTGCGCCATCCGCGCGAGGCCTATACCCGGCAATTGATCGACGCGGTGCCCAAGGCCGATGTGGCGGTGCGGGACGTCAGGCGGTTCGCCGAACCGCAACTGGTGGTCGAAGGCCTGCGCAAGACCTTCCGCGTCAATCGCGGCCTGTTCCAGCCGCCGCGCGACGTGGTGGCGGCCGACGGGGTCTCGCTCACCCTGCACCAGGGCGAAACCCTGGCCGTGGTCGGCGAATCCGGGTCGGGCAAGTCGACGCTCGGCCGCATGATCATGCGGCTGACCGAACCCGACGAAGGCGCCATCAGGCTGAACGGCGAGGATCTGCGGCAGTTGAAGGGCGAGGCGTTGCGCCAGGCCCGGCGCGGCCTGCAGATCATTTTCCAGGATCCGTTCGCGAGCCTGGATCCGCGCCAGAAGGTCGGCGATGCCGTCGCCCGCGGGCCGATGGCCTATGGCACGAAGCGGGCCGAGGCGATGGACCAGGCCCGCGCGCTGCTGGCCCGGGTCGGGCTGACCAAGGCGGCGGCCGACCGGTATCCGCACGAGTTTTCGGGCGGCCAGCGCCAGCGCATCTGCATCGCCCGGGCACTCGCCCTGGCCCCGAAGGTGCTGATCGCCGACGAGGCGGTCTCGGCGCTGGACGTCTCGATCCAGGCCCAGGTGCTGGAACTGCTGGCCGAACTCAGGCGCGAGATGCAGCTCGCCATGATCTTCATCACCCACGACCTGCGCATCGCCGCCGAGATCGCCGATCGCGTGATCGTCATGCAGAAGGGCCGAATCGTCGAGGAAGGCCCGACCCGGGCGTTGTTCGAAAACCCGCAGCAGGCCTATACCCGCGAACTGCTGAACGCCATTCCCGGACGCCGGTTCTTCGGCGTCGCGGCGCGCGACGCGGCACTGGCGTCGCTTTGAGAGGATAGAACCATGGAAACCGCCGGCGGCAAGCCACTGGTCACCAGCCAGCAGGATCTGCGCACCCATTTCGGGCAGGTCAGTCCGCTGGCCGAGAAGAAGGTGCTGCGGCATATCGACAAGTTCTGCCGCGACTTCATCGCGATGTCGCCGTTCCTGGTGATGGCGACCAGCGACGGGCAGGGCCATGCCGATGCCAGTCCGCGCGGCGACGGCCCCGGTTTCGTCGCCGTGCTCGACGACAACACGCTGGTGATCCCCGACCGGCGCGGCAACAACCGGGTCGACAGCTTCGCCAATATCCTGGCCTCGCCCGGCATCGGCCTGATCTTCTTCGTCCCCGGCATCGACGAGACGCTGCGCGTCAACGGCCGAGCCGGGATCACCCAGGACGCCGCCCTGCTGACGCCGCTGGCGGTGCAGGGCATCGCGCCGGTCATCGGGCTGAAGGTGCATGTCGAGGAAACCTATTTCCATTGCGGCAAGGCGCTGATGCGCTCGCGCCTGTGGAAGCAGGAAGCGCAGGTCGAGCGCAGCTGCTTTCCGCCATTGGGCCGCATCATCGCCGACCAGACCGCGGCGATCAGCGCGGAAGAGGCCGAGCGGGCGATCACCGAGGGTTACCGCACGAGGCTGTACTGATGACCTGGCGCAGCCGCGCGGGCAGCGTGTTCGCCTGCGAGAAGACCTCCGCCACCGGCCGGCGCGGCATGGCGGTGACCAACCACCCGCTGGCCTCGGCCGCGGCGATCGAGATGCTGGCGGCCGGCGGCAACGCGATCGACGCCGCCGTGGCCGCCCTGTTCACGCTGACGGTGGTCGAGCCGATGATGGTCGGCATCCTTGGCGGCGGGGTCGCGCTGATCCGGCTGGCCGATGGCACGACAACGACGATCGACGGGCTGTCGACCGCGCCGATGGCCTGCCGGCCGGACAGCTACACGCCGGTTTCCGACGCATGGCCCGACTACATGGAGACCGAGGGGCGGCGCAACGCCGTCGGCCCGGCCGCGATCGCCGTGCCCGGCACGCTGAAGGCGTGGTGCGAGGCGCTGGCGCGGTTCGGCCGCCTGCCGCTCGACGCGGTGATGGAGCCGGCGATCCGCCATGCCGCGCGCGGTTTCGCGGTCACCCCCTATCTCGCCACCTGCATTGCCGAGATGGCGCCCGACCTGTCGCGCGATGCCGCGATCGCCGCCAGGTTCCTGCCCGGCGGTTCGCCGCTCGAGGCCGGTGAGCGGCTGGTGCAGGGCGACTATGCCGATACGCTGCGCGCCATTGCCCAGGCCGGCCCGGGCGCGGTCTACGGCGGCAGCCTCGGGCGGCATATCGCCGATGAACTGGCCAAGGCCGGATCCTTCGTCCGCCTCGCCGATCTGGAACGCTACGCCACGATCGAGCGCGCTCCGATCCGCGGCAGCTATCGCGGGGTCGAGCTGATCGGCCCGGCCCCGCCGGCCTCGGGCGGCGTGCAGATCGTGCAGATGCTCAACATCCTCGAAGGCTTCGATATCGGCGCCGCGGGCTTCGGCACGGTCGAGGCGACCCACCTGATCCTCGAAGCGCTGAAGATCGCCGGGGCCGACCGCCGCGCGGCGATCGCCGATCCCGCCTTTATCCGCGTGCCGGTCGAGCGGTTGACGAGCAAAGCCTACGCGGCCGAGCGCCGCGCCGGGATCGATCCGACGCGCGCCGGCAGCTACAAGGCCGGGGCGGGCATCGAGACCATGCCGGTCGGGTCGAACGAGTCGGCCAACACCACCCATGTCACGGTGGCCGACGGCGATGGCAACGTGATCACCTCGACCCAGACGATCAATTCGCTGTTCGGAGCGCGCCTCATCATCCCGGGCACCGGGATCATCCCGAACAATTACATGTACCTGTTCGACCCGCATCCCGGCCATGCGCTGTCGCTGGCCCCGGGCAAGCGGATCACCAGCGGCATTTCCGCGCTGATCGGCTGCCGCGACGGGCGGCCGATCTTCGCGCTGGGCCTGCCCGGGGCCCATCGCATCCCGTCGGGCGCGCTGCAGGCGGCGATCAACCTGATCGACCACGGCATGACCCTGCAGGAAGCGGTCGAGGCGCCGCGTGTCTTTTCCTGGGGCCAGGAATCGGAGATCGAGACCGGCATCGCCGAGGACGTGCGGGCGCAACTCGCCGCGATGGGCCATCCGGTGCTGGCGAGCGCCCATGTCGGCGGCGGCATGTGCGCCGTGGGCTTCGACGATGCCGGCATGACCGGCGCGGCCTGCTGGCGCGCCGACGGCGTGCCGATGGGCATGGGCGGCGGGCTGGCCCGCAGCGGCACCTCGTTCTGGCCCGATCCCCGGAAGAAGGCTACTTAGCGCCGGCGGCGACCAGGATCCGCTCGATCTCGCCATAGCCGCGCGCGCGGGCATGGGCGAGCGCGGTGACGCCGTCGCGGTCGGGGATGTCGACGTCGGCCTTGGCCTCGACCAGCAGCGCGACGATGCGCTGATGCGGTTCGGCCCCGGTGCCCAGGATCACCGCCTCGAGCAGCGCGGTCCAGCCGAGGTTGTTGATGTGGTCGATGTTCACGCCCGCCGCGATCAGCGTGCGCACGGTCTCGACATGGCCACGCTCGGCGGCCGGGATCAGGGCGGTACCGCCGAACCGGTTGGTGCTTTTCAGGTCGGCGCCCTGGGCGAGCGTCAGCTTCAGGATTTCCAGATGGCCGCGGGCCCCGGCATAGAGATAGGGGCTGTCCTGGATCAGGTCCTTGGCATTGACGTCGGCGCCCGCCGCGATCAGCGCGCGCGCCGCCGCGACATTGTTGGCGTGGGTCGCGACCAGCAGCGCGGTACGGCCGTTCTGGTCCCGGGCATCGACCGGCTTGCCGTCGCCGATCAGGCGGCGGATCGCGGCGACATCGTCACCGAGGGCGGCTTCGTGCAGCTGGGTATCTTTCACAAGCGGCTCCTGGCCTGACGCCGGGCTCACGGCAAAAGCGAGAATGAGCGTCGCGCCGGCGATGATGGCTTTCCACATGGGCGCACATGCTAGCGTCTTGCGAACAAATTGGGAACCGCTTAGGGTTTCGCCTTTCCCGGAGTCGATCAGCCCGTGCCTGAGCCCAGCCCCCTCGATCAGCTCAACCCCGAGCAGCGCCAGGCGGTGCTGCATGGGGCCGGCGACCCGGCCGGCGGGCCGCCGCTGCTGGTCATCGCCGGGGCGGGGTCGGGCAAGACCAATACGCTCGCCCATCGCGTCGCGCATCTGGTGGCGCAGGGCGCCGATCCCCGGCGGATCCTGCTGTTGACCTTCAGCCGCCGCGCCGCGATCGAGATGACCAGGCGGGTCGCGCGCATCAGCGGCCAGCGCGCGCTGCCCTGGGCCGGCACCTTCCACGGCATCGGCGCCCGGTTGCTGCGCGAATTCGCCGAGCGGGTCGGGCTGGAAACCGGTTTCTCGATCCACGACCGCGAGGATTCGGCCGACCTGATGGCGATGATCCGCCACGATCTCGGCCTGTCGCAGACCGAGACGCGCTTTCCGACCAAGACGACCTGCGTGTCGATCTATTCGCGCGCGGTGAATGCCGAACAGGACCTGGGGCCGGTGCTGGCCGACCATTTCCCGTGGTGCGCCGGCTGGCAGGACCAGCTGCGGCAGCTGTTCGCCGCCTATGTCGAGGCCAAGCAGCGCCAGCAGGTGCTCGATTACGACGACCTGCTGCTCTATTGGGCCGAGATGATGACGGTGCCCGACATCGCCGCGACGCTGGGCGAGCGGTTCAGCCATGTCCTGGTCGACGAATACCAGGACACCAACCGGCTGCAGGCCCGGATCCTGCTGCGGCTGCGCCCCGACGGCCGCGGCGTGACCGTGGTCGGCGACGATGCGCAGAGCATCTATGCCTTCCGCGCCGCGACGGTCAGGAACATCCTCGACTTCCCCGGCCATTTCGACCCGCCGGCCCGCGTCGTCACGCTCGAGCGCAACTATCGTTCGACGCAACCCATCCTCGGCGCGGCCAATGCGGTGATCGAGCTGGCGGCCGAACGCTTCACCAAGAACCTGTGGACCGATCGCGCCTCGGCGGCCAGGCCGCGCCTCGTCACCGTGCGCGACGAGACCGACCAGGCGCGCTATATCGTCGAGCAGGTGCTGGCCAACCGCGAGGGCGGGGCCGCGCTGAAGCAGCAGGCGGTGCTGTTCCGCACCTCGCATCATTCCGGCCCGCTCGAGGTCGAGCTGGTGCGCCACAACATCCCTTACGTGAAGTTCGGCGGGCTCAAGTTCCTCGATGCCGCCCATGTGAAGGATCTGCTGGCCCTGCTGCGCTGGGCCCAGAACCCGCGCGACCGGGTGGCCGGTTTCCGGGTGCTGACCATGCTCGACGGTGTCGGGCCGGTTTCGGCGGCGCGCATCATCGACCATCTCGTCGTCAACCCCGATCTGCGCTGGGCGTTGGAGACCGCCGCGATCCCGCCACGCGGGGCCGCAGACTGGATCCGGCTGAAGGACCTGCTGGTGCAGCGGGCGAACTGGCCGGCCGAGGTCGAGCTGGCGCGGGCCTGGTACGACCCGCATCTCGACCGCACGCATGAGGATGCCGAGGTGCGCCGGGCCGACCTCGTGCAACTGCAGCAGATCGCGGCCGGCTATGCCTCGCGCGAACGCTTCCTGACCGAACTCACCCTCGATCCGCCCGACGCGACCTCGGATGAATCGGGCGTGCCGCACAAGGACGAGGATTACCTGATCCTCTCGACCATCCATTCGGCCAAGGGCCAGGAATGGCGGTCGGTCTACATGCTGAACGTGGTCGACGGCTGCATGCCCTCCGACCTCGGCACCGGCGAGCGCGAGGCGCTGGAGGAAGAGCGGCGGCTGCTCTATGTCGGCATGACCCGCGCCAAGGACGACCTGCACCTGATGGTGCCGCAGCGTTTCTTCACCCATAACCAGGCGCCGACCGGCGATCGCCATGTCTATGCCGCGCGCACGCGCTTCATCCCCGCGGGCCTGCTGCCGCATTTCGAGCTGGCGTCCTGGCCGGTCGCGGTGCCGGCGGCGCAGCCCAAGGCCACCGGAC
>JAEYTW010000099.1 GCA_023433835.1 Pseudomonadota bacterium
TCACGGCGGGGGCGCCGCGTTCGCGCGCCAGCGTCTCGTAGCGCTCCAGGAATTTCTCGACCTGCACCGGGTAATAGGCCATCGCCTCGGTCGCCGCGTCGATGGCGGTCAGCCCGCCGCCGATGACGACGACGGGCAGGCGCAACTGCATGTTGGCGATCGACGAGCGTTTCGCCGCGCCAGTCAGCTGCAACGCCATCAGGAAATCCGACGCGGTGCGCACGCCGCGCGCCAGGCCATGGGGCAGTTCCAGCACCGTCGGCCGCCCGGCCCCGGCCGCCAGGGCGACATGGTCGAAGCCCAGCGCGAAGGCATCCTCCAGCGTCAGGGTGCCGCCGAAGCGCACGCCGCCGAGCAGCAGGAAACGGTCGCGCCGTTCCAGCAGCAGGCGGACGATCTTCAGGAAATTCTTGTCCCAGCGCACGGTGATGCCGTATTCGGCCACACCGCCGAAGCCGGCCATCACGCGGTCGTCGAGATCCTCGCGCAAGGCCGCGACGTCGCGGATCGGTACCGCGCAATCGGCCAGGTCGCCCGGCAGCGGCTCGATCTTCAGGCCGTCGATGCCGACGACGAAATGCCCCTCGTTCATCAGATGATGGGCCAGGGTAAATCCGGCCGGCCCCATGCCGGCCACCAGCACCCGCCGGCCGGACGGCGGCCTCGGATAAGGCCTGCGCAGGTTCAGCGGGTTCCAGCGGGTCAGCAGGCCGTAGATCTCGAAGCCGTAGGGCAACGCCAGCACGCTCTTCAGGATGCGGGTCTCGGCCTGCGGAATGTCGACCGGGTCCTGGCGCTGATAGATGCAGGCCTTCATGCAGTCGTTGCAGATGCGATGGCCGGTAGCCGCCGCCATCGGGTTGTCGAGGGCGATGATGGCGAGCGCGCCGATCGCCGCGCCGCCGGCGAAGACCTCGTGCATCTCCGAGATCTTTTCCTCCAGCGGGCAGCCGGCGAGCGTCACGCCGAACGGGCTCTGCCTGAAGGCGCCCTGGCGATCCCGCAGGCCCTTCGAGCAGGAATCCTTTCCCTGGTGGTGGCACCAGATGCAGTAGTTCGCCTGATCGCACGCGCCGGCAAGATCGGTGCCGGCATCGGTCAGCGCGAAGCCGTCGCGCGCCCGCAGGTGATGGGGATCGAGACGATGGCGGACGAAACCATCCGCCTCGTCGGTGACGAGATGGCGGACCAGGTGCTCGGCATCGGTCTTGCGCGGCACCTTGAACAAGACGCCTCGCCCGTGCCGGGCCTGGCCCGCCGGCGACAGCGTCGCCCAGGCCGCATAGTCGCGGGCCAGCGCCAGTTCGGCGGCGTATTGCGCATCCTGCTCCCAGTCGAGGACCGCCCGGGCAAAATCGAGCTCGCCGAAGCCCGGGCCGAGATGCATCTCCAGCCGGGCATGCAACGCCGGCCCGTCGAACGCCGCGGCACTGGCGGCATCATGCCCTTTCACCGCGTTGCGCTGGATGAAGTTGCGCTTCACCGCGGCAAGCGGCGCCAGGCCGACGATCTCGGCGCGCAGGGCCGCGACCTCGGTCCCGATACCGAACAGCGCGGCGACGAAATCCTCGATGGGCGGACCGAGATCGGTCAGCAGGTCGGAAGATGCGGGCCCTTGTGCCCCGCGGGCGAGGCCGAGCCTGGCATCGAGCGCCGGATCCCTGTCGGCCAGCCAGCGCCGGAAGGCCGCGTCGAGCCGGGCGAGACCGTCATGGCGATAGAGATCGTCGATGCCGAGACCGAACGCCAACTCCAGCATGCCATCCCCCCGGGTTGCGCAAACGCTGCCTTGGGACCGAACCGACCGGACACGATATTGTTAGCATACATATGAGTTAGCGGCGTGACCAGACCCTGAGGCGGCGGGCCAGGCGGCCGACCCAGGCCTTGGTCGCGACCCAGGCGGGCTGCCGCGCGAGATAATCGTGCGCGGCCTGCACCAGGCCGTGCAGCCGGGTATAACCCCAGGCAAACCACGGCAAGGTCATCAGCCGCTCGCGCCCCTGCGCGACCAGCCAGGCCGGCAGCGCGGTGCCGAGCACGTAGCCCGAACCGATCGCGAGGCCGGCCTGCACCGGGTGGCCGGCCGAGGCCAGCCAAACGCCGATCAGCTTCAACGGCTCGCCGATCGCCAGCGCCAGGCAGACGATGAAGGCCATGGCGAGCGGCGGGAGGCGGCGATAGCCGTCGATCGCCCAGCGTATCGGCGGCGCCCGCTCGGCCCAGCGGGCGAAGGCCATGAAATGGTCCCACAGCCAGGATTCCAGCGAAACGATCAGCGCCGCCAGCACGATCAGGGGCGACATCACCCGCCGCAGCAGTTGCAGGCGCCGGCGCCTTCGTGGCTTAGTTTCAGGCGTCATGTCCCGCCTCAACATCCTCTTCATCACGGCAGACCAGTGGCGCGGCGACAGCCTGTCGGCGGTCGGCCATCCCCATGTCCGCACACCCCATATCGACGGGCTGGCGCGGGCCGGGGTCACCTTCCGCCGCCATTACGCCCAGGCCGCGCCCTGCGGCCCCAGCCGCGCCAGCCTTTATACCGGCACCTATCTGCATACGCATCGGGCCGTGCTGAACGGCTCGCCGCTCGACCCCCGGCTGACAAACATCGCGCGCGAGGCGCGCGCGGCGGGCTATCGCCCCGCTTTGTTCGGCTATACCGACACCACCGCCGACCCGCGCGGGTTGGAACCCGGCGATGCGCGGCTGGCAAGCTACGAGGGCGTGCTGGACGGCTTCGACGCCGTCATGAAGCTGCCCGAGGATTTCGCGCCCTACGCCGATTATCTGCGCGGCCGCGGCTACACGTTCGGCCTGCAGAAGCAGGCTTTCTTCAAGCCGGTCCATGACGACCGGGGCCGGCCGCACACGATGTTCGGCGCCGACGACTCCGAGACACGCTTCCTGGCCCGCGCCTTCACCGACTGGCTGGCCGGCCAGACCGAGCCGTGGTTTGCCCATGTCTCGTTCTTCCGCCCGCACCCGCCCTTCGTGGCGACGCCGCCCTATCATGCCTATCACGATCCGGCGCGGATGCCGCGCCCGAAGCGCCGGGCCCTGCTGGCGGCCGAGGCGGCCCAGCATCCCTTCCTGGCCTTCGCGCTGAGCCAGCGGCATTTCCGGGCGCCGGTCGACGATGCCGACATCCAGCTGAAAACGGCCGCCTATTACGGCCTGATGTCTCAGGTCGACGATGCGATCGGCGATATCGTCTATGCGCTGCATGACCGTGAGGAATTGAAGCGGACACTGATCATCTTCACCTCCGATCATGGCGAAATGCTGGGCGACCATTGGCTGGTCGGCAAGCTCGGCTTCTACGATGGCGCCTACCACGTGCCGCTGATCGTGCGCGACCCGCGGCCCGAATTCGACCATACCCGCGGCCGCAAGGTCGACGCCTTCAGCGAAAGCATCGACCTGCTGCCGACCGTGATGGACCTGATCGGCCAGCCCCCGCCCGACCAGGCGCAGGGCATGTCGCTGCGCCCCTGGCTGCGCGGCGAGCTGGCACCATGGCGCGACGCGGCCCATTGGGAATACGATTTCCGCGATCCGGCGACCCGCGCCGCCGAAACCCTGTTCGGCCTGCCGGCCGACCAGTGCAACCTGGCCGTGATCCGCGATGCGCGGTTCAAATACGTGCATTTCGCCGGGCTCGATCCGCTGTTGTTCGATCTGAAGGCCGATCCCGGCGAAACCACCGACCTCGCGCGCGACCCGGACTTTGCCGGGATATCGGCCCACTACGCGCGCCGCTTGTTGTCATGGCGGCAATCCCATGACGACCGCAGCCTGACACGCTGGCGGCTGATCGAGGGCGGGCCGTTCCGGTCGATTGATTGATCCACCGGGATAGACACTTATAGAGGCGCACACTAGACTACCGTCCGATCTGAACGGGTCGGACGGCTTGCCATGGACTTCGACACTGTCTTGGCCGAGGAACTGGCCCATATCGGGAAGACCAGGATCGGCAATCCCCGTCGCGGCGGCCGTGAGGAGGTCGACCGCGACGATCTGGCCGGCATCGCGCTGTCGGGCGGGGGCATCCGTTCGGCCTCGTTCGCGCTGGGGATCCTCCAGGCGCTGGTCGTCGAGAAGGCACTGTCGCGATTCGACTATCTGTCCACCGTGTCGGGCGGCGGCTATATCGGCTCGGCCCTGACGTGGTTTCTGGCCAACATCCCCGGGGCAGGGCTGGACATCGCCAATTTCCCGCTGTCCGGGCCGCGCGGC
>JAEYTW010000109.1 GCA_023433835.1 Pseudomonadota bacterium
ATCAAGGTCAGCGCGGCGGATACGACGCACGGCCTGCTCGGCACCAAGCTGACCGCATTGGCCCCGCTGTCATGGTCGATTACCAGCGCCGGCGGCGACGAGCGCTATCGGGTTGCGATGGACTGGGCAAATTTGCCGGCGGCGAGTTTCACCGGCCAGACGCGGTTCGCCAACGGCAGTGCCTCGGCACCTGCCGTCAGTTTCGCGGCCGCGCCGGAAGCCGGTCTGTTCCTGGTCAATGCGACCAACCGCATCGTACAGCTTCAGTCCGGCACCAATTCGTCCGGCGGCGGCGCCGCTCTGCGCCTCGCCGGCGGTTTAGCGACCAGCGGCGCGGGTGGCCCGGTCACGATCTTGGGTACGGCCGGTATCGAAGGCGCGGGCGGTGCGATTGCGATCAACGCCGGCGCCCCCGGCAGCCTGACCGCTGCCACGGTCAACGGCCAAGGCGTCTCCCTCCTTGCCTCCGGCGGCATCAACAATGGCAGCGGCGGTAGCCTGCAGGGCACTGCCGGCGACGCCAACGGCACGGGTACGGGCGGTCACGTCACCTTCACTGCCGGCTCGGGCGGCGCCAACGCGGCCTCCTATGGCGGTGAAGCGCGGTTGTCCGGCGGTGCGGCAGGCCCCGGCGGCATTGCCGGCGATGCCCTCGTACGAGGTGGCGAGGCAATCGGTGCGGCGCCGCAGCAGGCCGGCACGGCCCGCCTTGTCGGCGGTTATGGCGGGGTGAACAACGCGGGGGGCAACGCCTTGATGGCCGGCGGTGCAGGCAAGGCTGGCGGCGACCTCAACCTCAAGGGGGGCGCGGCCTCTTCCGGCAAGGGCGGTGATGTCTGGCTATCCGGGGGCGATGGCGCCGGCACCAATCAGGGCGGCGGCAACATCGTCATTGCAGGCGGCACCCGCACCGGCTCGGGTGCGCCGGGTTTCATCCAGATCACGCCCGCCGTGGGAGAGAACATCTATCTCCAGGGTCCGGTGATACTGAATACGCTGGCCAATACCTACACGCTGCCGACCGCGCGACCGGCGGCAGGGCAAGTCCTGGCCGCGTCGGACGGCGCCGGCACGATCGCCTGGGCGACCAAAAAGGACACGTTGCAGATTGCGGCCTCCGACGAGGTGACCGCGCTGACCACGGGCACCGCCAAGGTCACGTTCCGCATGCCCTACGGCTTTACCCTGACGGCCGTAAGGGCCTCGCTGACGGCCGCGTCGACCAGCGGCAACCCCGCCATCGACGTCAACCGGAACGGAACGTCGATCTTTTCCACCACGCTGACCATCGATGCCAACGAGCGTACATCGGTCACGGCGGCGACTGCCGCGGTGCTTTCGACGACCAGCCTGGCCGACGACGACGAAATCACCATCGATGTCGATACCGCCGGCACCGGGGCCAGGGGCCTGAAAGTCACGCTGATCGGGAGCCAGGCCTGATGCTTGTAATCAATCCCTATATGGTCAGACCAGCTGTCGGGGTCTTCGGCTTGGGCCTGGCGCCCTATCTTTCAGCCCTGGCCCAGTCATCGGGCTTAGCCACGCTTGACCAAACCGGTGAAGGCGGCAGTACCGTCTTCAGATCGTCGACTTCATTCCCAGCGGCATGGCGTGTCGTCGGGTATATTGGCGGAAGTACAGGCGGCGGTGGAAACTTGTTTTCGTCCAGTGCCGACGTGTATCAGGAATTCAAGCTGGTCAGCACGGTAAATACCCCAAGCACGATGCTCGGTATCTGTAACGAAGGGATCGACAATACTGGATATGTAGGGTCGAATACGGCCGGAATCGGCTGGTACGGCGGCTATATCGGATCAGGAAACACTGCGATCTATTACAATGCCGGGACTGCCGATACGGTTATCGATTCACCGGGGACCATGGCGCTTGGCGACCGTTGCTCAATCCGGCTTCAATATGCTGGCGGCAACTACACCGTGACCGGCTACATCAACGGAACGCAGAAAAGTCACGGCACACGCACGGCCCTAAGTGGCGGTTCCTATCTCGCCATCTGCGCCTGGGGCCCATCGGTCGTCCTGCAGGTCACGCGAGCGGCCGAAGTGCGCTACCCGATCTCAGGCTCTCTCTATCTTGGATAAAGCGGCCGCTTCGACCGGCCGGGATTCCCCGCTTGCCTGGCCCGAGCCGATCCTCTATAAGGCGGCGCTTGCGAAATTCAGTGGCCAAGGCCTCTCGAGAGCGCCCTTAAGAGGCCGTGACGCCCGGAGACGAACGATGAAGAGCAACACGCATCCCGATTACCACGAGATCACCGTCAAGATGACCGACGGGACCCTCTACAAGACCCGTTCGACCTGGGGCAAGTCGGGCGACACCCTGACGCTCGACATCGATCCGCTGGTGCATCCGGCCTGGACCGGCGGCCCGGCCCGCCTCAACGAACAGGGCGGCCAGGTCGCCAAGTTCAACAAGCGCTTCGCCGCGCTGGGCGCGCTGGCGGCCAAGAAGGCCTGATTTCCGCAGGGCCGGCCCCTCGGGGATCGGCCCGCGATATCAAGGGCTTAGGCCATGCGATACCGGGGGATGGTGCCTACACCGTCCCCCGAATGCGTTTCTGCCCTTGAAGCGCCCGCCTCCATCACCACATGAGTTCTGTCGGGGCGCCCAGCCGGGGTTCCGACGGGAAAAGGACCAGTCTTGATGCCGCGCCGGGCTCGGATGAGCCGGGCGGGCGGGATGGTCCGATCGACAGGCGGACCTCGCGCGGTCGCCTTTCGGTTCAATCACTCATGTTGCTCAACTGGAGGATATGATGCGCACTTTCGACCTTTCGCCGCTGCTCCGCGCCACCGTCGGCTTCGATCGTATCGATCGTCTGTTCGATTCGGCCGGCCGCCTCGATGACCAGGCGGTTTCCTACCCGCCCTACAACATCGAGAAGCATGGCGAGGACAAGTACCGGATCACCATGGCGGTCGCCGGTTTCAGCGATGACGAGCTGACCCTGACCGTCCAGCAGAATACCCTCCTGATCGCCGGCAAGGCGAAGGAGGAGGGCGAGGCCGGTGCGGTGCAGTTCCTGCATCGCGGCATCGCCCGGCGTGCCTTCGAGCGCCGCTTCGAGCTGGCCGACACCATCAAGGTGACCGGCGCCGGCCTCGACAACGGCCTCCTGACGGTGGATCTCGTCCGGGTCATCCCGGAAGCGATGAAGCCCCGCCAGATCAAGATCGACACCGTCGCGCCCCGCCAGGCCCCGGTGCTCGAGAACAAGGCCGCCTGACCAGGACCCAGGGCCGGGTTTCGTACCTTCCCGGCCCCACCTCGGAAACCCGCCCGCGTCCCTCCCTCGCGTCGGGCCGGTTTCGAGGACAAGGAGCCCGCCCCGGTTTCCCCCGCCGGGGCGGGCTTTTCCTTGCTCAGCCGAGCAGTGCCCGCAACGCCTCAAGCGTTTCGTCCGGCCGCTCCGCCATCATCATGTGCCCCGCCCCCGGAATGACCACCGTGCGGCACCCGGTAATCCCCTTCCCCACCGCATCCGCCGCCTTGCGCGGCGTCATCTGGTCGGCCGCCCCGAGGATCAGCATCGCCGGGCAGGCCACCTTGCCCGCCGCGGCCAGCCCCCCGGCATAACCCGAGGCCACGCCGAGATCGTGGGCCAGCAGGCCCGGCGCCGCGCGTTCGACCAGCCGCGTCGCGGCACCGGTCATCCACAGGCCCGGGGCCGGGCTGCCGCCGATATGGTTCCGGCGGGCAAACGACCATTCCATCATCAGCCCGATTGCCTTCGGCGTCTCGTCGCGGGCCAGCGCCTGGAAGGTCGGGTTGACCGCCATCGGCACGGCGGTCGCCAGCAGGCCGAGGGCCGAAACCCGCCCGGGCGCCCGCCCGGCCGCCTCCAGCGAAATCAGGCTGCCCAGCGAATGCCCGACCAGCGCCGCCCGCGCCGCGCCAGCGGCATCGAGCAGCGCCAGCACCCAGTCGGCCAGCGCCTCGAC
This sequence comes from Pseudomonadota bacterium, assembly GCA_023433835.1. Classification (GTDB taxonomy): domain Bacteria; phylum Pseudomonadota; class Alphaproteobacteria; order Ferrovibrionales; family Ferrovibrionaceae; genus JAFKFH01. Next base: position 3,966 of record JAEYTW010000109.1, read on the forward strand.
GCTGCCGAGCGGATCGCCCCCCGACCGGCCATGGCCCGGCAGGTCGGGGGCCAGCACGCCGTGGCCGTGATGGGCGAAATAGCGGGTCTGCGACGACCAGCAGGTGTGGTCCATCGCCGCCCCGTGCAGGAAGACGACGACGGGGCCATCAGCGGTGAACGGCCGCCCGCCGGTGGCGGCGAAGACCTTGTGGCCCTGGACGGTGAGTTCCATCTCACGCCCCCTTCTGCGACTGGCGCAGTGCCTGGCCCAGATCGTCGATCAGGTCGTCGGGGTCTTCCAATCCCACCGAAATGCGGATCATCGCCTCGCCGATGCCCGCGGCGGCCAGCGCCGCCGCATCCATCTGCTGATGGGTGGTCGAGGCGGGGTGGATCACCAGCGACTTGGCATCGCCGACATTGGCCAGATGCGAGAAGATCCTCAACCCCTCGATGAAGCGCCGGCCGGCGGCGCGCCCGCCCTTGATGCCGAACGAGAAGATCGCGCCGGGACCGCGCGGCAGCAGGCGCCGGGCCAGCTCATGGTCCGGATGGTCGGGGCGGTCGGGATAGGCGACCCAGTCGACGGCGGCATGTTCCGCCAGGAAGGCCGTGAGGCGGCGGGCATTCTCGACATGGCGGGCCATGCGCACCGGCAGGGTCTCGACACCCTGCAGCAGCTGGAAGGCATTGCCCGGCGACAGCGAGGCGCCGAAATCGCGCAGGCCTTCGGCGCGCGCGCGACTGATGAATGCCAGCGGCCCGAATTCCTCGGCGAAATCGAGGCCGTGATAGCCGGCATAGGGTTCGGTCAGGGTCGAGAACTTGGCCCTTGCCTCCCAGTCGAAGCGGCCGCCGTCGACGACGATGCCGCCGATCGCCACGCCGTGGCCGCCGATGAACTTGGTCAGCGAATGCATGACGATGTCGGCGCCCCAGTCGAGCGGCCGGCACAGATAGGGGGTGGCGAAGGTGGCGTCGATCATCAGCGGCAGGCCGTGATCATGGGCGATGCCGGCCACCGCGGGCAGGTCGAGCACTTCGAGGCCGGGATTGCCCAGCACCTCGCCGAAGACCAGCCGGGTTTCAGGCCTGATCGCGGCGGCGAGCCCCTGGTGATCGCGCGGATCGACAAACGTCGTCGTGATGCCGAAACGCGGCAGGGTGTGGGTGAACAGATTGTGCGAGCCGCCATAGATGTTGCGGCTGGCCACGATATGCCCGCCCGTCCCCATCAAGGTGGCGACGGCCAGATGCAACGCGGCCTGGCCGGAGGCGGTGGCAACGGCACCGACCCCGCCTTCCAGCGCCGCGATACGCTCTTCCAGCACCGCCACGGTGGGGTTGGAGATGCGCGAATAGATGTGGCCCTGGCGTTCCAGGTTGAACAGCCCGGCGGCATGATCGGAATCACGGAAGACATAGGAGGTGGTCTGGTAGATCGGCACCGCCCGGGCACCGTGCACCGGGTCGGGCTGCTGGCCGGCATGCAGGCTCAGCGTATCGAATTTCAGCGGCTTCGGCTCCATCGTCCACCTTGTCTCAAGAAGTCTTGAAAAAGCCGTCGGCCGCACCGCGCGCGGCGCGCTTGCGGGTGATTTCCTGGCGGAGGCGCTCGATCTCGGCCTCGTGGCCGCGGATGCGCCCTTCGAGTTCGTCGATCGACATCATGTCGAGGTTGAGCGGCGGTTGCCGCCAGGCCTGGGGCAGGTCGTCGTTGTCGTCGCGCATGTGCACGGCTCCGCTTGGATCGGGCTCGGATCGTGATAATACACGAGGACCGCTATCGACAACCGAGGACAGGCCGATGACGCTGCCCGCCACCATGACCGCGATCGAGATCTCAGCCCCCGGCGGCCCGGAAGTCCTGCGGCCCGGCACCCGGCCGGTGCCCCGGCCGGGCCCCGGCGACGTGCTGATCAAGGTCACGGTGGCCGGCGTCAATCGCCCCGACGTCGCCCAACGCGAAGGCCGCTATCCGCCGCCGCCCGGCGCCTCCGACATTCCCGGCCTGGAAATCGCCGGTACCGTCGCCGCGCTGGGGGAAGGCGTCACCGGCTTCGCCGTCGGCGACCGGGTCTGCGCGCTGGTCTCCGGCGGCGGTTACGCCGAATACTGCACCGCGCCGGTCGGCCAATGCCTGGCCCCGCCCGACGGCTTCAGCGACGAGGAGGCCGCCGCGATCCCGGAAAACTGGTTCACCGTCTGGTCGAACCTGATCGACCGTGCCGGCCTGAAGGCCGGCGCGCCCCGGGGGATCAA
>JAEYTW010000142.1 GCA_023433835.1 Pseudomonadota bacterium
GGCGGCGCGACGGCCGTCATCACCGCCAGGGCCGCCACGAGGAGAGCGCGCGCCGAACTCAGTTTCAGTGAAGACATCAATCGCCTGTCAGCCGGTCGGGGGAAACTCTGGCACGGCAATGGTCACCATCGGGATGGACTGGCTCCTGGTCAGGTACGACACCATGACCGGATTGGCTCGGCGGAGCAATTATCCATCTCCGTGCAATTTTGTGTCAGAATTTGGACAGGAGATCGAGAACGGCGCCGGCAAACGCGGCCGGTGCCTCCTGCGGCAGATTGTGACCGGCGCCGGATACGATCCGGCGCTCATAGGCTGCCGTGAAATGCGACTCGCCGGCATCCGACGACGGGGGTGGATCGACCCCGTCGTCTCCTCCATGGAGGACGATCGCCGGGATCGGGATATCCGGCTGTTCGGCCAGTCGCGCTTCGACCGCCGCATAGGCAGGGTCGCCGGGAATGCCGCCAAAGCGGTGCCGATAGGAATGGATCACGATCTCCACGAAATCGGGATTGTCGAACGCGGCGGCGGCACGATCGAAGGTCGCCTGGTCGAACGCCCATGTCGGTGACCAGGTCCGCCAGAGGAATTCGCAAATGCCGCGCCGGTCCTGCTCCAATCCGCGCCGGCCGCGCGCCGAATGGAAGTAGTACTGGTACCAGTACCGCGCCTCGGCCTCGGCCGAAGCGGGATTCCCGGCAGCGGGAATGTTCTGGATGTTGTAGCCGGTGCCGCAACTGACCAGGCCCCGCACGCGCTCCGGCCACAAGGCCGAAACGATGCAGGCCGCGCGCCCTCCCCAATCGTAGCCGCCGACGATGGCCCTATCGAGCGAGAGCGCGTTCATCAGGGCCAGGAGATCCGCGCCCAACGCGGCCTGCTCGCCCGAGCGGGGGGTACCGTCTTCGAGAAAACGCGTCGCGCCGAAGCCGCGCAGGAACGGCACGATGCAGCGAACGCCCGCACTGCTCAGAATTTCCGTGGCCGCGTCATAGGCGCTGACGTCATAGGGGAAGCCGTGCAGCATGACGACCGGCGCCCCATCGGCCGGGCCGGTCTCGATATAGGCGATTGCCAAGGCGCCGGCCGGAACGACCTCCATGTTGTTCTCCCTCGCGAAAAATCAGCTGCCGAACGGCGGGCCGATGGAGCGGCCCATCCTGCTCGCGCCCTACGCCGATGTCGTCAACTCTCGCAGGGTGCGTCTGGTTGCCGAAACAATCGCTGCCGAGGTCACCAGGCCAGCGAGGTATAGGCCTCGCCGTCAAGGCCGAGATTGCGATTGTAGAAAGGGTCGGCGCTCAGGCGGTCACGCCACGCATGCCGCAGATTCTCCAGTTCGCGGAACGACTGCCCCCGCCGTGCCGGCTTCACGTCCGACCCGCGGGAAGCCGATTCCAGGTGATAGGCCCAGAGTTGGGGCAGCATCAGGATGCGCCAGCCGTTGACACCCAGCCGGATACAGAGGTCGACATCGTTGAAGGCGACGGGATAGAGGCGTTCCTCGAAACCGTTGATCCGCCGGAACACCGCCTTGCGCATGAACATGAAGGCGGCGGTCACCGCCGATACCTGGTGCGGGCAGACCAGGCGATCGTCATGGCCGGCTTCGCGGCGGTCGCAATGGCGGAAGGCATGATCGGCCGCACCGTTCAAGCCCAGCACGACCCCGCCATGCTGAACCATGTCGTTGCCGTAAGCGAGCTTGATGCCGACCGCACCGACATCGTCGCGCATGGCCCAACCGGCGATCTCCTGCAGCCAGTCCGCGGCCATCTCGGCAGGCAGCAGGATATCGTTGTTGATGAACCCGATGAGCTCGCCCTGCGCCTCGGCGACGGCATGGTTGTTGATCGCCGAGAAATTGAACGGACCTGGGTGCTCGACGATCCGAATGCGCGGGTCGCCGGCCAACGCTTGGAAATAAGCGTGGGTCTCGGGCTCGATGCTGCCGTTGTCGACGATCAGGATCTCGAGGCGGGGATAGACCGTCCGGTCCAGGATGCTTTCCAGGCACGGGCGCAGGAGGTCGAGGCCGTCGCGCGTCGGAATGATCAAGCTGACCGCGGGCAAATCGCCCAGGTTCCAGCGCGGCCGCAGCAAGGCCGGATCGGATGCGGGGCTCAACGTCACGGGCAGGCGGCAACGGGCGACATGGCGGCCGGCAGCGGCAGGGGCGTCCCGGACCGACAGCCGCCGGCCATGTGCCGTCCGATCCGCGGCGAAGATGGGGATGTGGCGGATGGCGAGACGGGTGCAGCCTTCGATGGCGCGAAACGGAATATCATCCCAATCATCATCGCTCGCGACCGCCGTCAGGCAATCGGCACGATAGGCGACGGCGGGGCCGAAATCGGGCTTCGACAGAAAGAAGTCATAACTCCAGTCTGATTTGGCGACAGGTTCGCCGGCACGAACGTGGTCGGCATAGGCGATGCCGGTGAAGGGTTCGGCCAGGGCCCGCGCCAGATGGGCGAGCGCGGTGGGCTGCAGCGTTTCGCCGGCCTCGAGCAGCATCAATGCCCGATCCCGTTCCCCGCCGAGCGCAGCCAGAACGGCCGCCGGCGGGCGGTCGGCCAGGGTCAGCACGTCGAACCGGCGATGGCTTTGAGCCTCGAGCGAGGCGAACGTCGCCTCGGCACCGTGACCACCGAACACGCCGATGAGGAAATGCGGGCCATCGGCTGGCTCGGGCGGGACAAGGTCGTGGAACAGCCGGCGCCAGATCTGAAACTCGCTGAAGGGAACCGAGCGCGGCAAGCGCTGTTCGTTCGCATCGAAATATGCCGCCACGGCCCGCAACAGTTCGGCCGCGGCCTTCGGCTGTTCGGCGACGAAGTCGGGGGCGGCCGCGCGGCGCAGCGCCGAGCGCACGCCGCTGGTCAGCTCCAGCACCTCGATGCCATCGCGCGAGAGCATGTCGCCGCTTTCCGCGATGCGGCAGGACAGCCGGTGATGCCTGCCATCGGCGAACCGCATCGGCAGCTTGATCTCGAAGGCGTGGCGGCCATCGCCGATGCCGTTGTCGAGCAGGTCGCGGCGAAAGCGGTCGGCAATGCCGCTGGCGACCACGTCGTCGCCGTCGAGCAGTTCGACGGTCAGCTGGCGATCGGGATGGCGCTCGTCATAGGCCCAGCCGCGCACGGCCAGCCCGGCCTGCTGGTTGACCTCGCCGCGCACGGCGGTGACGGCGTCCGCGCCCGGCTCCAGCCATTGCGGCGACCCGGCCAGGACGAAAGGCGTATTGGCGATGCGCAGGACCGCTTCCATGCGCGTCGTCGGCAAAAGATGCTCGGGCACCATCAGGCGGAAGCCGTAGCCACCGTCGCCGACACCGGCCCCCTCGACGTCGCCGCGATAAGT
>JAEYTW010000207.1 GCA_023433835.1 Pseudomonadota bacterium
GCCTTCGATGCCACCGACCGCGCAACCATAACCCTCCCCAATGGCCGCAACGCCATCATCAGGCGGTTCAGGTTCTGAACGGGATGCCGGTGCGGCGGGGAAGAGCCCGCCGCACCGGTAGGCGCGGCGGCGACGGCAGGCTAGAATGCCGCGACGACGCAGGCGCCCGGGGAGGAACAAGCCGCCATGCCGAAAAAGACGCCATGGCCGGCGTGAACGGCGCGCTTGCCTGGCTTGCCGCCCGCGCCTTGCGGGACGGGGCCGCGCCGGCCGACATCATGCCGGCGGTCGAGGCCTTCGCCGCCGTGCCGCCCTATCGCCGGGGGCTCGCTTTGCTGCATGCCCGGCTCGGCACCGACGGGTTGCTGGCCCAGGCCCGCGCGATCGGCGATATCGGCTTCACCGTCGGGCTGCACCTGGTGGCCACCGCGGCGAGCGCCGATCAGTTCATCGCCCGCTGGCAGGCGATCGAGACCACCTGCAGCCATACGCACCGCACCCGCTTCCAGGCCGCCGGCGCGCAGGCCCGGCTGGTCGAGCGCTACTCGCTGGAACCCGAACCCTCGACCCCGGCCGAAGACCTGTTCCTGCTCGGCGCCTTCAGCGGCGCGTTCGCCGAGGCCGGTGCCACCGGCGTCGAAGTCGAGATCCTCGGCCCCCATCGCTATGCGCTGCGATGGGACGGCTTCGCCCCGCGCTCCTCCGCCCCGCGACCGCTGGCACTCGACCGCCTGCCCGCGCCGCTCGCCCGACGGCTGGCCGCACTGGTCGAGCGGCCCGAGGGCGCGATGCGCGAGCCTGAGTTCGCCGAACATTGCGGCCTGTCGCTGCGCGCGCTGCAGCGCCACCTCGCCGCCGCGGGTCTGAGCTGGCCCCGGCTGATGCGGGCCGCCCGGCTGCGCCAGGCCAGCGGCCGCCTGCTGGCCGAGCCCACCTCGCTGACCGAGATCGCGCATGACGCGGGCTTCGCCGACCAGGCCCATTTCACCCGCAGCTTCGGCCGCGCCGCGGGCATGAGCCCGGGCGTCTATCGCCGGATCGCCGCGGCCTGAGGCTGCTCGCCCTCGATCAGCGCGCGCTGGTCATGGAACAGCCCGACCAGCGCATCCATCACGGCACGAACCCGCGGCAGGTCGCGCAGGTCGCGATGGACCAACAGCCACTGGTTGGCCGCGACCTCCGCGATCGGGCCGCCGACCCGCGCCAGCGCCGGATCGGTATCGCCGAGATAGCAGGGCAGCACGCTCACCCCCGCCCCGGCCCGCACCGCCTCGTGCACGACGAGCCAGTTGTTGCCGCGCACCGCCGGCCGGACCGGCCCCAGCAGGCCGGCGATCCAGGCCTGGCCCGGCATGTAGGCGTGATCATCGTCGAACCCGACCCAGGGGGCCGCCGCGAGGTCGCAATCGATGGCGAGCCCCTGGGCGCGATAGACGGCGAAGGCGGCGCGGCCGATGCGCCGCGTCACCAGGCTCGCCAGGTCCGGCACCTGCTCGCGGATCAGCAGGTCGGCCTCGCGGCGCGAGAGATTGGCCAGCGTATGGCTCGCCGACAATTCGAACTCAATATGCGGCAGCTGGCGCTGCAGCGCCGGCAGATGGCGGGTGACCAGCGCCGTCATCGCCTCGCCGGCCGACAGCCGCACCGTGCCGCGCGCGGCATCGGACAGCCCGGCGCTGCGCCGATGGATCGATTCCGCGGCGCGCTCCATCGCCTGGGCATCGACCAGCAATTCCTCGCCGGCCGGGGTCAGCACGAACCGGTCGGCCAGCCGGTCGAACAGCCGCGCCCCGATCGCCCCCTCCAGCGCCTTGACCCGGCGCGACACGGTGGGGTGGCTGACATCGAGCTGGCGGGCCGCGGCGGTCAGGTTGCCGGCCCGCGACAGCGTGAGAAAGACCCTGAGGTCGCTCCAATCAGCGGTGATCATGAACAAATTTGTACGCCGACTGCCCGAATTTGTCGACTGACGAACACGGATGTTCGTCTTAGCGTCAGGCTGCCTATCGAAGGAACGGGGTCGCCAGGATGCATTTCGAGCCGAGATTGTGGACGTTCACCGCGGGCCTGCGCCCCCGCATCGCCGCCGCCGTGGCCATCGGCCTGGGCGCGACGGGCTTAGGCGTCGCGCGCCTCGCGCTGCTCGGCTGGCTGCTTGCCGCCATCATCGGCGGCGCGGACCTCGCCAGCTTGAGCTGGCCGATCGCGGCCATCGCCGGCGTCATGATCCTGCGCGGGCTGTTCGAACACTGGCGCACCATGGTGGCGCACGAGACCGCCGCGCGGGTCCAGCGCAACCTGCGCCGCGTCATCCACGACCGCATCGTCGCCCTCGGGCCGGGCGCGGTGGCGCGCCGCCGTTCCGGCGCGCTGACCTTGTCGCTGATCGACGGGGTCGAACAGCTCGAAGTCTATTTCGGCCAGTTCCTGCCCCAGTTCCTGGTCTCGCTGCTGGCCCCGATCGTCATCTTCGCGGTGGTGGCCTTCATCGACCTGCCGGTGGCGGCCGTGATGCTCGGCTTCGCGCTGCTCGCCCTGTTCGCGCCGGCCCTGTGGCACAAGCACGACGTCGCCCGCTCGCAGGCGCGCCAGCAAGCCTACGAAGCCTTCGCCGCCGAATTCCTCGATTCGATCCAGGGCCTGGCCACGCTGAAGGCCTTCGGCCAGTCGAAACCGCGCGCCGACCGGCTGCATGGCGAGGCGCAAAGCCTGTTCCGCCGCACCATGGGCGTGCTCGGCACCAACACGCTGGCGCGCGGCATCACCGATTCCTCGATCGCCTGCGGCGCCGCGGCCGCCCTGGCGCTGGGCGCCTGGCGGGTCGATGCCGGGTTGATGAGCCTCGCCTCGCTCCTGGTCATCCTGATGCTCGGCACCGAGATCTTCCGCCCGATGCGCGAGCTGCGCTCGGTGCTGCACCAGGGCATGGTCGGCCTCTCGGCCGCGCAGGGCATCTACCGCATTCTCGACGACCAGCCGCTGATCGCGGACGTTCCCGCCAACGACGCGACCCTGGCGCCGACGATCGAGTTCGCCAATGTCCGCTTCCGCTATCCCGGCACCCGCCGCGTCATCCATGACGGCCTCGACTTCCAGGTCGCGGCCGGCGAGCGCATCGGCGTGGTCGGCACCTCGGGCGGGGGCAAGTCGTCGCTGGTCCGCCTGCTGCTGCGCTTCTACGACCCCGAGGAGGGCGCGATCCGCTTAGGCGGGCATGACCTGCGCCAGCTGTCGTTCGAACAGATCCGCTCGATGATCGCGGTGGTCAACCAGGACACCTACCTGTTCCACGGCACCATCGAGGACAATATTCTCATGGGCCGGCCGGGTGCCACCGACGCCGAGATCGAGGCCGCCGCGCGCGCCGCCAACATCCACGATTTCGTGATGGGCCTGCCGCAAGGCTATCGCACCATCGTCGGCGAGAAGGGCATCAAGCTGTCGGGCGGCCAGCGCCAGCGCGTGGCGATCGCCCGCGCCCTGCTGCGCGACGCGCCGATCCTGGTGCTGGACGAAGCGCTTTCGGCCGTCGATGCCGAGAACGAGGCGGTGATCCAGGAAGCGCTCGACCGCCTGATGCAGGGCCGCACCACCATCGTGCTGGCCCATCGGCTGTCCAGCGTCATCGGCTGCGACCGCATCATCGTGCTCGACCGCGGCCGGGTCGCCGAAAGCGGCAACCATCGCGAACTGATGCGGGCCGGCGGCGTCTATGCCCAGCTGATGGCCGAGCAGGCGCAAGGCGGCGAAGCCGGCGCCGACATCGCCGAGCCCGCCACCGGGCCGTCATATCAGCTCGAGGCCGCGCGCGGCGCCGCGCCGGCCGTCACCGAAGGCATCATCCGCGCCGAGGGCCTGGGCTGGGGCCAGCTGATCCGCGCGCTGATGGCGATGATCATGCCGTGGAAGGGCAAGCTTGTCCTGACCTTCGTCTTCGGCGTGCTGCGGGTGCTGGCCTTCATCGGCGTGGGCGTCGCCGGCGCCCTGGTCGTGCTGGCGCTGAAACACGGCACGCCCTATGGCCTGTGGCTCGGCGTGCTGGCGGTGCTGGCGCCCTTGTCGGGCGTGCTGCACTGGCTCGAATCCTGGATCGCCCATGACATGGCCTTCCGCCTGCTGGCCGAGATGCGGATCGCCGTGTTCCGCAAGCTCGACGCGCTGGCCCCGGCCTATCTGGTGCGGCGACGCACCGGCGACCTGATGTCGCTCGTCACCAACGATATCGAGCTGGTCGAGTATTTCTTCGCCCATACCGTCGCCCCCGCCTTCGTCGCCATCGTCGTGCCGGCAGGCGTGCTGGCCGTGCTGGCCTGGGCCAATCCCTGGCTGGCGGTCACGCTGGCGCCCTTCCTGGTCGCGGTGGGCCTGAGCCCGTTCCTGATGCGGGGCAAGGTCGACGAGCTCGGCTCGACCGCGCGCGAGGCGGCGGGCGAGCTCGGCGCCTATGCGGTCGACAGCGTCCAGGGTCTCACCGAGATCGTCGCCTTCCAGGCCGAACGGCTGCGCGGCGACCGGCTGGAAGCCCTCTCCGACCGCTATATCCGCCTGCGCGTGCCGTTCTTCGCCGAGCTGACGCGGCAGCATGCGATCCTGGAAATCCTCACCGGCCTCGGCGGCCTCGCCATCGTCGGTGTCGGCGCCGCGCTTTCAGCGCGGGGCACGATCGACCCTGCCTTGCTGCCGCTCCTGACCATCCTGGCCATGGCCGCTTTCCTGCCGGTCTCCGAGATCGCCCAGGTCGGCCGCCAGCTCGCCGACACCATGGGCGCCACCCGCCGCCTGCAGGGGCTGGAGCATGAGCCGGTGCCGGTGACCGACGGCCCCGGCGTGCCCGACCGCGACGGCCCGGCCGCGCTGCGGCTCGCCCGTGTCAGCTTCACCTATCCCGGCCAGGACCGGCCGGCGCTGCGCGAGGTCGACGTCGAAATCCCCGCCGGCCGCACCGTGGCACTTGTCGGCACCTCGGGCGCCGGCAAGACCACGATGGCGCAACTGCTGATGCGCTTTTGGGACCCGTCGGCCGGCCGCATCACGCTGAACGGCCACCCGCTGAGCGACTACAAGCTCGACGACCTGCGCCGCCGCATCGCCCTGGTCGCCCAGGATACCTACCTGTTCAACGACAGCCTGCGCGCCAACATCCTGATCGCCCGGCCGGACGCCTCACCCGCCCTGCTCGACGAGGCGATCGAGCGCGCTTCGCTGAAGGACCTGGTCGACGCTTTGCCCGAGGGCCTCGACACCCCGGTGGGCGAGCGCGGCACCAGCCTCTCCGGCGGCCAGCGCCAGCGCGTCGCCATCGCGCGGGCCTTCCTCAAGGATGCGCCGGTGCTGATCCTCGACGAGGCGACCTCGCATCTCGATGCCGTCAACGAACAGGCAGTGCGCCGGGCGCTCGACGGGTTGCGCGCCGATCGCACGACTTTGGTCATCGCCCATCGCCTGTCGACGGTGCGCGATGCCGACCTGATCGTCGTGCTCGACCAGGGCCGCGTGGCCGAGACCGGCACGCATGAGGCGCTGCTGGCCAAGGGCGGGCTCTACGCCCGGCTGGTCTCGCGCCAGCTCGCCTCGGCGGGGGCTGACGGCATCGCGAAGGCGGGGTGATCGGAAGATGGCGCTCAAGCGGATGGACAATGTCGGCATCGTCGTCGAGGACCTCGACGCCGCGATCGACTTCTTTCGCGAACTCGGCCTCGACCTCGAAGGCCGGGCGATGATCGAAGGGGAATGGGCCGGGCGGATCACTGGCTTGCGCGACCAGCAGGTAGAGATCGCGATGATGCGCACGCCCGACGGCCACAGCCGGCTCGAACTCTCCCGCTTCCTCGCGCCATCGGTCGTTGCCGATCACCGCGACGCCCCGGTCAACGCGCTGGGCTACCTGCGCGTGATGTTCGCCGTGGACGATCTCGACGACACGCTGGCAAGGTTGCGCCCGCGCGGCGCGCAGCTCGTCGGCGAGGTCGTCCAGTACGGGGACACGTACCGGCTCTGCTATATCAGGGGGCCGGAAGGTCTGCTCATCGGGTTGGCCGAACAGCTCAGCTGAGCGCGAGCATGATAAGGCCGTCGCTTCTGGTCATATACTCGCCGCACTACTCGACAAGGCGATCAAGCGAGGTTTGCGAACGGACTTGATAGGCGCCCGACCGAACGGCCCGACAAAGCCCGTCGACGAACGAGTCGAGGTACTGTCCGGGTTGTCGTCTCTGACCGCAGCCGCAGGGCCAAGACCTGTGTAGCGAGGGACGGAGATGACACCCGAAGGCTCGCCGGTGCCGCAGCAGTCCGCGTGTGATGATGATCTGTCGTAAATAACAGATAGTAGACTACTCTAAATTTGAGAGGTACCTTGAATGATCGCCGCTGCGGAGAAATCCCGTGTCTACCGAATACTCGAGCTTAAAGCCATGTTTTGTCATCTGCCCAATTGGTCCAGAGGGTTCTCGAACTCGTTTTGAATCGGATGATTTGTTAGAGCGTCTTATTCAGCCAGTGGCAAAAGAACATGGTTTTCACGCCTCCCGAAATATAGATCATCAGCGGCCAGGAGAGATTACGACTAAAATTATCGAAGACATTGATCGATCTGAACTTATAGTATGCGATATTACTGGGCACAATCCCAATGTAATGTATGAATTAGCGGTAGCGCACGCATGGGATAAACCGTACATAATTTTACGCAGAGATGACCTCCCTCTCCCTTTCGACATAAATTCTCAGAATGTTATCTCATTCAAACTTGATAGTATGGCTGCCCCGGAAAGAGCACGCCAGCTACTGTCGGATCATTTCAAAGCATTCATCGCGGGAGAAGCTATTTTTGAAAACATTCTTACTCGATATCAAAATAGAAAACGCGTGCTGAGCCACGGCACTCCGCAAGATCTAAAAATTCTCAATATTGAAGAAGAAATTGGATTAATCAAGAAACAAATCGATGGCCTCGTAAAAATAAAAGGGAAGGTTTTTTTGGGTGGCCTTGACGATTCCATCCGGCGACATCCCGGCAAATGGGTGGTGATCAACGGCGTTAGCGAACCGGCGATAAAAAAAGAATTCGACACAGACGAAGATTTCTTAAAGTAATCCCATTGCTACCCATCGCCATTCCCGGCACCCTCCCACCGCACATCCACGGGGGACCGAGCTTTGAGTGATTCCGCGATCCTGATGGGCGACGGGCCTGCCGGGCCGGCGCTGTTGCCGCTGAAGCGGGCGAACCGGCATGGGCTGATCGCCGGGGCCACCGGCACCGGCAAGACCGTCACGGTGCAGCGCCTGGCCGAGAGTTTCGCGCTGGCCGGGGTGCCGGTCGTCGTCGCCGACGTGAAGGGCGATCTCTGCGGCATCGCCTCCGGCCCGGTGCCGGCGATCTGCTGGGATCTGTTCGGCAAGCAGGGGCATCCGATCCGCGTCACGGTCAGCGACATGGGGCCGATGCTGCTGACCCGGCTGCTCGATCTCAGCGATGTTCAGGCCGGCGTGCTCGAAGTCGCCTTCAAGCTGGCCGACGATCGCGGGCTGTTGCTGCTCGACCTCAAGGATCTGCGCGCGCTGCTGATCCATATCGCGGAGAATGCCAAGGCGGTGGCCAGCGAATACGGCCTGGTGTCGTCGGCCTCGATCGCGGCAATCCAGCGGGCGCTGCTGGCGCTGGAAAACCAGGGCGCCGCCGAGTTCTTCGGCGAGCCGGCGCTCGACCTCGCCGATCTGATGCGGGTCGATGCCGAGGGCAAGGGCCTGGTGTCGATCCTGGCCGCCGACCAGCTGATGCAGCGGCCGCGGGTCTATGCCTCGTTCCTCTTGTGGCTGATGGCCGAACTGTTCGAGGACCTGCCGGAGGCCGGCGATCTGCCCAAGCCGAAGCTGGTGCTGGTGTTCGACGAGGCGCATCTGCTGTTCGACAATGCCGCCCCGGCCCTGGTCGACCAGATCGAGCAGGTGGTGCGCCTGATCCGCTCGAAGGGTGTCGGCATCTATTTCTGCACGCAGAACCCGCTGGACCTGCCCGACGCGGTGCTGGGCCAGCTCGGCCATCGCGTGCAGCACGCGCTGCGTGCCTTCACCCCGCGCGACCAGAAGGCGGTGCGCGCCGCGGCCGAGACCTTCCGGCCGAACCCGAAGCTCGATACGCTCGATGCCATCACCACGCTGGGCGTCGGTGAGGCGCTGGTCTCGTTCCTCGACGAGAAGGGCGTGCCCGGCATCGTCGAGCGCACCAAGATTCGCCTGCCGGAATCGCGGCTGGGCCCGCTGTCGACGCTGGAGCGGCGCGGGCTGATCAGCATGAGCCCGGTGGCCAACCGCTATGACCAGGCGATCGACCGCGAAAGCGCCTACGAGAAGCTGACCGCGCGCATCGCCGCACCGACCGCCGATGAAGCGCCGACGCGCCTGCCGTCGAGCGGCATTCCGTCGAGCGGCCGCCAGCGCAGCGCGGCCATCCCCCGCCCGCGCGAAACGCCCGGCGAGGTGCTGGCCAAGAGTGTGGCGCGCACCGTGGGCACCGAGCTCACGCGGGCTTTGGTGCGCGGCGTGTTCGGCGCCCTGCTGAAACAGCCGCGGCGGCGGCGCTGAGCATGGAACCGGTGCCCGCCGGATCGGCGCTGATGCTGGTCGACCTCCAGCTGGCGATCGATGCGCCCTATTGGGGCCCGCGCAACAACCCGGAGGCCGAGGGCGTGATCGCCCGCGTGCTGGCGGCCTGGCGCGCCGCGCGGCGGCCGGTGTTCCATGTCCGTCATGATTCGCAGATGGCCGGCTCGGCCTATCGCCCCGCGCTTGCCACCCATGAATTCAAGCCGGAGGCGATGCCGCTGCCCGGCGAGACGGTGGTGGGCAAGTCGACCTGCTCGGCCTTCGTGCGCACCGACCTGCAGGCCCGGCTGGGCGAGGCGGCGATCGATGCCCTGTTCGTCATGGGCGTGCTGACCCAGAATTCGCTGGAAGCCACCGTGCGCCATGCCGGCGACCTCGGCTTTGCCACCCATGTGGTGGCCGACGGCTGCTGGGCGGTCGACAAGCGGTTGCGCGACGGCCGCGTCATCCCGGCCGAGCTGGTGCACGAGCTGAGCCTTGCCAATCTCGACGGCGAGTATGCCCAGGTCATCGAGTCCGACGCGCTGATCGCCCGGCTGGCGCTTGACATCAGGCCCGATTAACGGGTTTGATGGCCCTCATGTCCTGGCTCCGTCCGCATGGCGCGATTGCGCGAATTAGCGGCCCGACCTCCACGCGAGGTCGGGACATCGCTGTTCGTGCCTATCCGCAAGCCATAATGCGCCTGGAGTCCAAGACCCATGTCGGCCTCATCAGCCCTTGATACCACTGCCGCCGTCGCCACCGACCGCGGCCTCGCCTGTTTCTCCGTCACCGCCACTGCCGATCCCGGAACGCTGTCGCGCCTGGTCGAGCCGTTCGCCAAGCTGAACCTGATCCCCCATCGCCTGCATGCGGCGACGGTGCCGGGTTCGGACGGGCCGCGGCTGGAGGTCGACCTGCAACTGGCCGACCTCACCCCCGATCGCGCCCGGCGCTTCGCCGATACGCTGCGCCAGGTGATCACGGTCGAAGCGGTGCTGCTAAGCTTCGCCTGAAGCCGCGGGCTGCGCCCCTGCCTTGGCGCGGACACCGAGCTTTTCCAGCGTCGCCATCAGGGCCCGGTTGGCCTGGTGGCGCACGCGCTGGTAATCGGCGCCGGTCGCGACCCAGTAGCGCAGGTCGAGGGTCACTCCGTCGCCGTTGAGCGCGTCGATGCCGGTCTGCACCGGCGGGGCGGCCGCGACGCCTGGCACGGCGGCCACGGCCCGGGCGATCTCGTCCATCGCCGCATCGGGGGCGACCCGGATCGGCAACGGCACGGTGACGGCGACGCTGCGGCCCGAGACCGCGTTGATCAGGATCTCGCCGCTGATCTGGCGGTTGGGCACGATGATCTGGTCGCCGGCATCGTTGGTCAGCAGGGTCGACATCAGGCTGATCTCGACCACCGTGCCCTGGATGCCCTTGACGGTGACGAGGTCGCCGACCTTGAACGGCCGCGTCACGATCAAGGCGGCACCGGCGCCGAGATTGCCCAGCGTGCCCTGCACCGCCACGGTCAGGCCGAAGGCCGCGGCACCGGCCGCCGCGATCAGCGGGGCGATGGTGATGCCGAAGCCGTTCAGCGCGGCGATGATCGCCAGCGTCAGGACGCCGATGCGCGCGGCACCGGCAAAGAACCCGACCAGCGTGACGTCGAGATGGACGCGATGGCCGACGCGCGCGACCGCGCGCCCGGCGATGCCCGACAGCCAGTAGCCGACCAGCAGGACGGCCAGCGCCCCAATGATCTGGAGCGCATATTGGACGACGAAGGCCGACACGATATTCCACAGGCGCGACAGGTCGGTGAAGTCGGAGACGTCATTCAGCATGTCGGATCGGCTCTCGCAGCTTGATTGGCGGACAAACGGCAAAGATGGCGCGCGGCGGCGCCCGCGGCAAGCCGCGGAAGCGAACGAGCCCCGTCAGGGGCGCGGCATGCCCTGTGCGACCATCTTGCCCCCTTGCATGACCCAGACGATCGACCGCGTATCGCCGATGGCCAGGCGCGGATCGGCCGACAGCATCACCAGGTCGGCGCGCCGTCCCGCCACGACCATGCCGATGTCGGCGCCGGGCAGGGCGGCCGCCCCCG
>JAEYTW010000226.1 GCA_023433835.1 Pseudomonadota bacterium
CTCGGCACCTTGGCCGAGGGCGAGGGGATGACGAACGCCGCCAACGCGGCCTGGAACGCCGTGCTCGGCCGCGATCCCAATTCGGTGCCCGCGCTGCGCGGCCTCGCCCGTGCCGCCTTCGCCGACGGCCGACGGCGCGAGGCGATCACCTATTACCAGCGCCTGCTGGGGCGCGATCCCGGCATCTGGTCCGACCATTATCAGCTCAGCGAGCTGCTGCTGGCGCGTGGCGAACGCGCGGCCGCCCGCCCCGAACAGGAAAAGGCGCTGGCCTTGATCGACGCGACCCGCAATCCCGAACCGGCGGCCGCGACCGCCCGCGCCCAGCTGCTCTACCGCCTCGGCCGCACCGACGAGGCGCTGGCCGCCTACGAGGCGCAGCGCCGCGCCCGGCCGCGGGACAAGGACCTGCTGGCCGACTACGTCGGCATGCTGATGGAACTCGGCCGCAACGCCGAGGCGGCGCGGCTGCTCAGCGGGAATGCCACATGAAGGCGCGCTATCTCGCCCGCGCCTCCATCCTGCCGCTGATGCTGCTGGCCGGGCCGGCGCTGGCCACCACGATCGCCATCGACCTGCCGCTGCCCCCCGAATCCATCGAGCGGCGCGACGACGACCCGCGCACGGTCCTGCTGCGTTTCGGCCAGGTCGTCGATCCCGCCGAATTCATGGAGATGACGGTCGCCGACACCAACAGCCTGTCGATCGCCGAAGACACGGTGACCCTGGCGTTCGGCCATCCGGTCGTCGCCTCGTTGCGCGAGGGGCGACAGCTCATGCTCGCCGATGCGACGCCCGACGATGAGGACATGATCGACATCGGCGGCGGCGCATCCGAACCGGTGCCGCCGATCGTCGGCGCCGTCCCGTCGCGGCCGACCCGCATCGACATCTTCCTGCCCCAGGCGCCGGCCCTGGTCGGCCAGCGCGACGGCGATCCGCGTACCGTCGTGCTGAACTTCGCCGACCCGATCGATCCGGCCGCCTTCGGCGACGTCGCCGGCGCCGACATCGACGGCATCACGCTGGGCTATGACAGCGCCCTTCTCCAGTTCGACCGGCCGGTCACGGCATCGCTCGACGGTCCGCGCAACCTCGTCGTCGCCGACCTGCCTTCGGCGCCGGTGGCGCTGACAGCCGATCGGGGCCAGCTGCGCCTCGACATCCTGAAGGCCGAGCTCGAGGCCCGCACCGGCGACCCGGTCGCCGCCCGCGGCGCCCTGCAGCAGCTCGACCGCCAGACCCAGGGCGACCCCGACGTGCTGACCGCGCTGGCCTCGGTCGAACAGCGGCTGGGCGGCTGGAACCGGGCGATCTCGGCCTATGACCGGGTGCTGGAAACCCGCTCGGGCGACGAGGGCGTGATCGGCGAGCGGCGCCGGCTGGAGCGCAATTACGGCCCCCAGGTGCGCACCGATCTCGACTGGCAGGAGGTCAAGGACCAGGACCGCCAGTGGATTTCGCGCACCACCGCGCGCGTGCCGGTCGACCAGAACACCACGATCGACGGCGGCATCGAGGCGCGCCGGGTGATCGCCCCCAATGTGGTGCAGCCCGACGGCGTGCAGACCAACGTCGCCACCAACAAGGTCCGCGGCGAGATCGGCATCGCCCATGACTGGGGCAACGGCCAGGAAACCCGCGGCGTCGTCTACGGCCAGGAAGGCTCGGCCGGCATCGGCGCCAGCCATCGTTTCCGCAACGGCGAGACCGAGACCAAGCTCACCGCCTATTACCACAAGCCCTATTGGGACCTGGTCAACGGCATCACCGACCGCGGCACGGTCGACGGGATCGAGCTGCGCCGCGAACAGCCGCTGTGGCCGCGCTGGTCGGCCGCGGCCGGCGTCACCCTGTCGCGCTACGGCGTCGACGGCGACGCCGATGTCGGCCGCTCGCTCGGCGTTACGGCCGGGCTGCGCTATGCCCTGGTCCAGGACAAACCCTTCGTCTCGGTCGGCTACGGTTTCGACGGGCTGTTCGTCACCGGCGTGGAATCGCGCACCAACGCGCAAGGCGTCCGCTACCAGCCGCTGCCCCTGTCCAAGCGCCAGGCCCATTCGCTCGATATCCTGGCGACCGATTATCTGCCGTTCATCAGCGACAAGCTGCGTTACGAAGCCTTCCTCGGCTATTCGGTCGACCCCTACAATGTGAACGGCGTGTTCGGCGGGCTGACCCTGGCCTACGAGGCGACCGACCACCTCGAGGCCGGCCTGCGCGCCGCCTACAGCGCCAATTCCGGCACCGGCACCGGCACCGTCGCCCCCGTGACCCGGATCGGCGGCTACGTCCTGTGGAGATTCTGAGCATGGCGGCTCCCGCGCTCGAGACCCTGACATCGTTCCGCGAACAGAAAGCCGGGAACTGGCCGGTCAACCCGCGCGCGCTGATCGAGATCGTGCTGTTCATCGCCGCGACGCTCGCCATCGACTACTTCTTCTTCAACGGCCATCGCTTCCGCGAGGTCACCTTGCACCCGTTCTGGCTGCTGGTGCTGCTGGTCTCGGTGCAGTACGGCGTGGCCGAGGGGCTGACGGCCGCCGTCGCCGGCACCGCGGCCCTGTGGCTCGGCAACCTGCCGGCGGTGCGCCTCGACCAGGATATCTACGGCTACTGGCTCGGCATCGCCGCGATGCCGGCGGCCTGGCTTGCCGCCGCCGTGCTGTTCGGCGAATTGCGCGCCCGCGACCGGCGGCGCATCGTCATGCTGTCCCAGGCGCTGGACGACAGCGAACGCCGGAACGACACGCTGAGCCGCGCCTATGACGACATCAGCGCCGCCAAGCGCGAGCTGGAGGCGCGCGTCGCCGGCCAGCTCAAGACCGTGTTCTCGCTCTACCAGGCGGCCAAGGCGATCGAGCGGCTGGGGCCGGGCGAAGTGCTGTCGGGCGTGGCCGACCTGGTGCGCGCCATCCTGTCGGCCAGGCGATTCTCCGTCTTCCTGCTGAAGGGCGACGCGCTCGAGGCCATCGCCCTGGAATCGGTCGTCACCGAGGGCTGGGGCGCGGGTGAACGCCTGCCGGACCGCTACGATGCCGGCTCGACCCTGTTCCAGGCCGTGGTCGGAGCGCAGCGTTTCCTGTGCGCAGCGCGCACCGGCGATGGCGAGATCCTGGGCGACGACGGCATGCTGGCCGGCCCGATCCTGTCGGCCGAGGGCCGGGTGCTCGGCATGCTCAAGATCGAGGGCCTGGCGTTCCTCGACCTGAACCTGACGACGATCGAGAATTTCCGCATCGTCTGCGACTGGATCGGCACCGCCTTCGCCAAGGCCCAGGCCTTCGAGACGGCGGCCAGCGACAGCCTCTATTCCAGCGAGCGGCTGGTGCTGTCCACGAGTTTCCTGGAGCGTCAGATCGCTTTCCTCACCGCGCTCGGCCGCCGCATGAAGTTCGACGTCACCCTGCTCGAGGTCACCATCACCGGTGCCGCCACGGCGAGCGAGGCCGACCGGCTGCTCTATGCCCGCACGGTCGGCGAGGTGGTCGGCCGCTCGCTGCGCACCACCGACCTTGCCTTCGACCACAGGCGCTCCGGCTTCGAATTCGCCGTGCTGCTGCCCGCGACCTCGACCAGCGAGGCGCGGATCGTGGCCGGCAAGCTGGAGCGCGCGGTGCGCGAACAGCTCGGTTCGGCCCGGGCCGAGGCCGCGGCGATCACCATCGGGGTGCGCGCGCTGGTCCAGGGTACCGGCGGCGCGGCCCCGGCCGAGGCGCCATGAGCATCGCCGTCAACCGGGAACCGCGGCTGGGCCCCGATTTCTGGGCGATGGCCCTGATCGTTGCCGCCTTCGAAACGATCCTGCTGGCCCTGCTGGTCCACAAGGCGATCGGGCTCGGCCTCTTCGGCATCGCCCACGGCATCGTCGTCATGGTGATGGCGGGCTGGTGCTGGCTCCACCGCGGGCGCTCGGCCGTCGCCTCGCTGCTGTGTTTCGCCGCCACCGCCACGATGGCGGCACCGGGCGCCTGGGGCGCCATCGTCGCCGGGCTGGCGCTGATGGTTTTCCGCCGCCGCGCGACCTCGTTCGAGGAATGGTACGCCTCGCTGTTCCCCACCGAGGCGGAAAGCCGCGCGCTGGAACTCTACCGTCGGCTCGAGGCCGGGCAGGAAGGGGTCGCCGCCTCGTCGAGCCTGGCGGCCTTCGTCGACATCCTGCGGCTGGGCACCCCTGAGCAGAAGGAAGCCGTCGTCACCATCCTCAGCCGCAATTTCCGCCCGGCCTTCGCCCCCGCCCTGCGGCTGGCGCTGCAGGACCCGGTGCCGTCGGTGCGCGTGCAGGCGGCGACCGCGGCCGCCGAGATCGAGAACGACTTCCTCGCCCGTTCGATCGAGCTGACCCGCGACATCGAGGCCCGGCCCGACGATGTCGAGGCCCATGTCCGGCTGGCCTCGTTCTACGACGACTACAGCTATTCCGGCATGCTCGATCCGTTGCGCGAGGAGGAGAACCGCAAGCTGGCCCTGGTCCATTACCGCGAGGCGCTGAAGCGCCGGCCGGGCGACCTGTCGCTCGAGGCAGCCGTCGGCCGCTGCCTCGTCCGCTCGGGCGATCTTGCCCGGGCCGAACGCTGGATCGCGCGTTCGTTGCGCCGCGGCCTCGACGATCGCGGTCTGTTCGTCTGGTATCTCGACTGCCTGTTCGCGTTGCGCCGCTTCGACGAGCTGCGCGCGCTGATCGCCAAGAACCGCGACATTCTGCTGGGCGACGGCCAGTCGCGGCCTGGCGATCCGGTGCCGGCCTCGGTCCGCCTGTGGCTCGAAGAGGAGCAGGCGGCATGAGCCGGCCGGTCGACGTCTGCCTGGTGCTGGAAGGCACCTACCCCTATGTCGTCGGCGGCGTGTCGAGCTGGGTGCACGACCTGATCAAGGCGCAGAGCGACCTCAGCTTCTACGGCGCCAGCCTGATCGCCGAGGCCAAGCCGCCGTCGATGCGCTTCGAGCCGCCGGCCAATTTCGTCGACCACGCGCCGATCTCGCTGCAGCGCCTGGCCGTGGGGAAGGCCGACGAGGCGCTCGCCCGCCGGCTGTTCGCCGAACTGGAGATGCCGCTGACCCGCCTGTTGCATCGCGGCGGCCTGAAGGAATTGCGCGAGGTGCTGGCGCTGGTGGCGCCGCTGCGCGGCCGCATCGGCCGGGCCGTCGTCCTGGACAGCCGCGCGGCCTTCGAATGCGTCGAACGGATGTATGACGCCGCGATGCCCGGCGCCTCGTTCCTCGATTATTTCTGGACCTGGCGGGCGCTGGTCGGCGGCCTGATGGCCGTGCTGCTGGCACCGGTGCCCGACGCCCGGCTCTATCATACCATCTCGACCGGCTATGCCGGGCTGCTCGCCGCGCGGCTGGGCATCGAGACCGGCCGGCCGGTGCTGCTGACCGAGCACGGCATCTACACCAACGAACGCCGCATCGAGATCGCGATGGCCGACTGGCTGCATGCCGGCGACGCGCAGGGGCTGGCGATCGAGAAGCCGCGCCGCGACCTGCGCGACCTGTGGATCGATGCCTTCGTCGCCTATGCCCGCGCGACCTACGAAGCCTCGGCCGAGATCATCACCCTCTACGGCGGCAACCAGGACCTGCAGCGGCGCGAGGGCGCGCCGCCCGAGAAGCTGAAGGTGATCCCGAACGGCATCGACTATCCCCGCTTCTCCGGCATCGCCCGCGACCAGTCCGAGCGCCGCCCGACGGTGGCGCTGATCGGCCGGGTGGTGCCGATCAAGGACCTGAAGACCTTCATCCGCGCCATCGGCATCCTGCGCAACGAGGTGCCGGACGTGCTGGCCGACATCCTGGGCCCCGCCGAGGAGGATCCGCCCTATGCCGAGGAATGCCGCCGCATGGTTTCCCATCTGGGGCTCGAGGACAACGTGCGCTTCCTGGGCCGCGTCAAGCTCGACGATCATCTCGGCCGCATCGACGCCATCGTGCTCACCTCGATCTCGGAGGCGCAGCCGCTGGTCATGCTCGAGGCCGGCGCGGCCGGCATCCCGTCGGTCGTCACCGATGTCGGATCCTGCCGCGAAATGATCTTCGGCCGCGAGGGCGTCGACGCCCATCTCGGCCCGGGGGGGGCGGTGACCCCGGTCGCCAGCCCCGACATGACCGCCGCGGCGCTGGCCCGGCTGCTGACCGACCGGGGCTGGTGGCATGCCTGTTCGACGGCAATGAGGGAACGCGTGCGGGTCAGCTACAACAAGGTCGAGATCGACCGCATCTACGGCAAGCTCTATCACGACCACCTGGGGCGGCCGTCGCCCGCCTTGCGGACGGGGGCCGCCTGACATGGCCGGGATCGGTTTCGTCCTTCGCCGGCTGACCCAGCGCGACGACCTGCTCGGCCTCGCCCAGGGCTATCTGCTGTCGGCGCTGGTTTCGTCCGGGCCGTGGCTGTTGACCGTGCTGGCTATCGCCGGGGTCAACATGATCGGCACCGCCGTCGCCGGCGTGAACCAGGTCGAACAATTCCGCATCATCATCATCTACAATTTCGGCTTCTCGCTCCTGTTCTCCGGCCCGGTGCTGCTGGTCGGCACGCGCTATCTGGCCGACCGCATCTTCGTGCGCGACGTCTCGGACGCGCCGTCGATGTTCCTCGGCGCCTACGGCCTGATGGTCCTGACCCAGGCACCGATCGTGCTGCTGTTCTATTTCTGGTACGTGCAGACCGACGACCTGATCCGGGTCGGCGCGGTGACCAACTATTTCCTGGTCGCAGCGCTCTGGCTCGTCACCATCTTCCTCTCGGCGCTGAAGGATTACCGCACGATCGCCGTGGCCTTCGCGCTGGGCATGATCGTCGCCATCGGGTCGACGGCGTGGGCCGGCAAGACCTTCGGCGCCGCCGGGCTGTGCTTCAGCTTCTCGGCGGGCCTCGCCGTTGTCGTCTTCCTGATGGTCGCCCGGCTGTGGGCCGAATATCCCTACGGCTTCACGCGGCCCTGGGGGTTCCTCGGCTATTTCCGGCGCTTCAAGGCGCTGGCCGCGATCGGCTTCTTCGCCAACGCCGCGGCCTGGATCGACAAATGGATCATGTGGGCCGCGCCCGAACATTACTGGCCGGTGCACCGCATGGTGTCCTACCCGGCCTATGACAGCGCGATGTTCCTGGCCTATCTCGTCATCGTGCCGACGCTCGCGCTGTTCATCGTCCAGGTCGAGACCGAATTCTTCGAGCACTACAAGCGCTTCTACGACGCCATCCAGCGCCACGCCACCCGCGCCCAGATCCGCGAGAACCAGCAGGCGATCATCGAGACGGTCATCCGGGCCTCGCGCAACCTGATCATCCTGCAGGTGGTGCTGTGCGGCCTGGTCATCCTGCTGTCGCCGCAGATCTTCACCGGCCTGGGCGTCTCGTTCAACCAGATCGGCATGTTCCGCGTCGGCGTGCTGGGCGCGATGTTCCACGCGCTGATCATGTTCGCCTGCATCCTCTTGGCCTATTTCGACCTGCGCCGCGACATGCTGATCGTCAACCTGGTGTTCTTCGGGCTGAACGCGGCCTTCACCACGGTCACCCTGAACCTCGGCTTCCCCTATTACGGCTACGGCTATTTCCTCGCCGCCCTGGTCAGCTTCCTGTTCACCTACGCCCTGATCATCCGGCGCCTGGGCGACCTGCCCTACCTGACCTTCATCAAGCAGAACCAGTCGGTCACCACCTGAGACTGGCCCGGAACTTGCGACGCCGATACCACTGACCCGGCCGCGCCCGCGCGACCGGGCGCAGTGATGCTTTGGCAGGCGGCGTCAGCCCGTTTTATCGGCAGGACCATGATCAGCTTCGACATCCGCATGCTGCGCTCGATGCTGTCGGTGGCCGAGACCGGCTCGATCACCGAGACGGCGCGGCGGCTGGGCCGCACCCAGCCGGCAATCACCCTGCAGCTGCAGCGGCTGGAGGAGTTGTCCGGCCGCATCCTGTTCCGGCAGGAAGGCCGGCGCATGGTGCTGACCCCGGACGGCGACATCGTGCTGTTCTACGCCCGCTCGATCCTGCGCATGCATGACGAATTGCTGACCCGGCTGTCCTCGCCGGAGATCGAGGGTCATGTGACGCTGGGCACCCCCGATCTCTACGCCGCCTACGTGCTGCCCTCGATCCTCAACCTGTTTCGCCGCTCGTTCCCGCGCATCCAGGTCGAACTGCGCTGCGCGCTGTCGACGCCGCTGGTCGGCATGGTCCATCGCAACGAGGTCGACATCGCGCTGGTGACGCGGATGAACGATTTCACCGGCGGCCAGGTCGTGCGCCAGGAACAGCTCTGCTGGATCACCGGCGAGCGGTCACAGGCCCAGCTGGACCATCCGCTGCCGCTGGCCCTGCTGCCGCCCGGCAACATCTATCGCGACCACGCCATCGACCGGCTGGACCAGGCCGGCCGGTCATGGCGCATCGCCTGCGTCTCGGAAAGCGTCTCAGGGCTCCAGGCCGCCGTCTTCGCCGGCATGGCCATCACCGTACTGGGCCGCTCGGCGCTGGTGCCGGGCATGCGGGAAATCCTGCCCGACGAAACCCTGCCGGCACTGCCCAAGGTCGACCTGCTGCTCTACAAGGCGCAGAGCGCGCTATCGGATGCCGCCAACGCCCTGCACGACTATCTCGCCCACTATCTCGGGCTCGACATCCGGGTCGACGAGCCGACGCCTACAGAACCGCCCACGGCCGCACCGCTTCGAACCCCGCTGCAATCCGCAGGATGAGCGGTTCGCCCAGCCAGGGGGCGACGATCTGCAGGCCGATCGGCAATCCCTGCGCATCCCGGCCGCAGGGGATGCTGGCCGCCGGCAGCCCGGCCAGGTTCATCGGCCAGGTGAACGGCGACCAGCCGAGATGGCGATCGACCGCGCGCCCGTCGATGCGATCGACCCCCAGCGTGCCGGCGGCGAAGGCGGTGACCGCCACCGTCGGCGTCAGCAGCGCGTCGACCGACTTGAACATCTCGTGGAAGCGGGCGCGCAGGGCGCCGCGGCGGTGCATCGCCTCGACATAGGCGACCGCCGCATCGCGCCGGCCGGCGCGCAGCACCTCGACGAACTCCGGGTCGGACCCGGCGAAATCCGCCTCGGTGCGGGTACCGACCGAGGCCGCCTGCTCGGCGAAGGCGATCGGCTTCAGGATGCGTTCCAGGGCTTCCGGATCGATGCCCGGATCGATCGGCACGATGGTCGCGCCGAGATCGGCCATGACGTCGACGGCCGACAGCACCGCAGCGCGCACCGCGGGATCGACCGCGGCATGGCCGAGATCGAGGCTGTAGCCGATCTGCAGGCCCGACAGGCTGCGCCGGCCCGCGTCGAAGCGGCGCGGCGCCTGCGGCAGCGAGGCGGCATCG
This sequence comes from Pseudomonadota bacterium, assembly GCA_023433835.1. Classification (GTDB taxonomy): domain Bacteria; phylum Pseudomonadota; class Alphaproteobacteria; order Ferrovibrionales; family Ferrovibrionaceae; genus JAFKFH01. The sequence continues at coordinate 9,342 of JAEYTW010000226.1, forward strand.
CGGGCGTCGTAACCCGCCATGACCTCGAGCATCAGCGCGGCATCGGCGACCGAACGCGTGATCGGCCCGGTATGGGCAAGGCTGGCCCAGGACGGCGGCGAGAACCCCGGCGCGCGCGAGACCAGGCCGAATGTCGGTTTCAGCCCGAACACGCCGCAGAACGAAGCCGGCACGCGGATCGAGCCGACGCCGTCCGTGCCGACGGCCAGCGGGCCGCAGCCGGCCGCGACGGCCGCGGCCGCGCCACCCGACGAGCCGCCCGAGGTGCGGTCGAGCGCCCAGGGATTGCGGGTGATGCCGGTCAGCGGGCTGTCGGCGGTCAGCTTGTAGCCGCTTTCGCAGGTGGTCGTCTTGGCCAGCACGATCGCGCCGGCCTCGCGCAGCCGCGCCACCACATGGGCATCGGCCGGCGCCACGAAATCCTTCAGCGACGGGGCGCCGCCCTTGGCCGCCACGCCGCCGACGAAGACCAGGTCCTTGACCGTGACCGGCAGGCCGGCCATCGCCCCGGCGGGCTCGCCCAAGCGCCATTCGCGGGTCGCCCGCTCGGCCTCGACCAGCGCCTGGTCGTAGAGCGGCGTGACCACCACGTTGCACGCCGCGTCGACCCGCCGAAGCGCGGCGATCGAGGCGGCGATCACGTCGCGGGGCGTGAAGCGGCGGGCGCGATACCCGGCCAGCATCTCCGCCGCGGTCAGGCGCGCAAGATCCTCCGCCCCGGCGGCGGCGCCGGGCATGACCGATACTGTGTCCATGACGGCTCCTAGGAAAACGCGATCGCGGCGGCCACCGCCCGGCCGGCCATCACGCCGACCAGATGGGCGCGATAGAGGGCATCGGCATGGATGTCGCTGTTCAGCCCGGTCGGGTCGATGGTGACGGCGCGCGCCGCCTCGGGCGTGAAGTCCGCATCGAGTGCCGCCTCCATCGCCGGCAACCGGAACACCGACGGCCCGGCGCCGGTGACCGCGACGCGCACGCCATCGGGCAACGCGGCGACGAACACCCCGGCGAGGGCATAGCGCGAGGCGGGGCTGCGGAACTTGGCATAGGCGGCGCGGCGGATCGCGGGAAAACGGATCGCGGTGACGATCTCGCCGGGTTCCAGCGCCGTCTCGAACAGTCCGACGAAGAAGTCGTCGGCCTTGAGCGTCCGACGGTCGGTGACGACCTCCGCACCCAGCGCCAGCAGCGCGGCGGGATAGTCGGCCGCCGGGTCGTTGTTGGCGACCGAGCCGCCGATGGTGCCGCGATGGCGCACCTGCGGATCGCCGATCCCGCCGGCGAGCGCGGCAAGGCCCGGCAGCAGCCGGTCCAGCAGCGCCGAGGCGGCGACGTCGGCGTGCCGGGTCATGGCGCCGATGGTGACGACGCCGCCGGCCTCCGTGATACCGGCCAGCGGCAGCGCGGCGAGGTCGACCAGCGCCTCGGGCGCGGCCAGGCGCTGCTTCATCGTCGGCAACAGCGTCATGCCGCCGGCCAGCACCCTGGCATCCTCGATCGCGGCGAGCAGCCCGGCCGCCGCCTCGATCGTCGCGGGCTTGTGATAGGCGAAATCGCGCATGGGCGTCTCCTCCCCTTCTTATTCCGCGGCCTGGGCCAGGCCGGCGCCGCGCATCAGGTGCCAGATGCGGCCGGGCGAGGCCGGCATGTCGACATGCTTGATCCCAAGCGGCGCCAGCGCATCGACCACCGCGTTGATGACCGCGGCGGGCGACCCGATCGTGCCGCATTCGCCGCAACCCTTGACGCCCATCGGCGTATGGGCGCATTGGGTCGACTGCGTCGTCGTCGTCATCTTGGGCAGGTCGTCGGCCCTGGGCATGCAGTAATCCATGAACGAGCCGGACAGCAGCTGGCCCGATTCCGGATCGTAGACGCCATGCTCGAACAAGGCCTGGCCGACGCCCTGGACGATGCCGCCATGGATCTGGCCCTCGACGATCATCGGGTTGATCACCGTGCCGACATCGTCGACCGCGGTATAGGCCGCCAGCGTGACGACGCCGGTATCGCGGTCGATCTCGACCTCGGCGACATGGGCGCCGCCGGGATAGGTGAAGTTGACCGGGTCGTAATAGGCCTGTTCCTCCAGCCCCGGCTCGAGCGTTTCCAGCGGGTAGTTGTGCGGCACGTAGGCGGCGCCGGCGATTTCGGAAAATGTCTTGGCGCGGTCGGTACCGGCGACCGAGGCCTTGCCGTTCTCGAAGACGATGTCCTGCTCGGCGGCTTCCAGCAGGTGGGCCGCGATCTTGCGCGCCTTCAGGATCACCTTGTCGGATGCCTTCGACAGTGCGGCGCCGCCGACCACCAGCGAGCGCGAGCCGTAGGTGCCCATGCCGAACTGCACCTTGTCGGTATCGCCGAAGACGATGTCGACCTGGTCGAACGGCACGCCGAGCTTGTCGGAAACGATCTGGGCGAAGGTCGTCTCGTGCCCCTGGCCGTGGTTGTGCGTGCCGATCAGCACGGTGACCTGGCCGGTCGGGTGAACACGCACGGTGGCGCTTTCGTAGAGACCGCCGCGGGCGCCGAGCTGGCCGGCCAGCCGCGACGGGGCCAGGCCGCAGGCCTCGACATAGGTCGAGAAACCCAGGCCGCGATACTTGCCCGCCCTGTCCGAGGCTTCGCGCCGCGCCGGAAATCCGGCGACGTCGGCCAGTTCGACCACGCGGTCGAGGCAGGCGCGCGGATTGCCGCTGTCATATTCGACCAGCACCGGGGTCTGGTAGGGATAGGCCTCGGCCGGGATCATGTTGCGGCGCCGGATCTCGGCCTTGTCGATCCCCATCTCGGTCGCGGCGACGTCGACCAGCCGCTCGACCACGAAGGTGGCCTCGGGCCGCCCGGCCCCGCGATAGGCATCGACCGGCACGGTGTTGGTGAAGATCACCTTGACCGAGCAATGGATCGCCGGGGTCGTGTAGACGCCCGACAGCAGCGGGGCGTACAGGTTGGTCGGAATGTTCGGCCCGAAAGTCGAGAGATAGCCACCCATGTTGGCCAGCGTCTCGACCTTCATGCCCAGGAACCGCCCCTCGGCATCGAGCGCCAGCGCCGCCTCGGTGACATGGTCGCGGCCATGGGCGTCCGAGATGAAGCCCTCGGACCGCTCGCACACCCATTTCACCGGGCAGGCCAGCTTGCCGGCCGCCCAGGTGACGACCGCCTCCTCGGCATAGTGGAACTGCTTGACGCCGAAACCGCCGCCGACGTCGGGCGCCACCACGCGCAGGCGATGCTGCGGGATATGCAGCACGAATTCCCCCATCAGCAGCCGCACGACATGCGGGAACTGGCTGGTGGTCCACAACGTGTACTGCCCCGTCCCCGCATTGTATTCGCCGATCGCCGCGCGCGGCTCCATCGGGTTGCCGATCAGCCGGTTGTTGACGAGCTTGAGCCGCGCGACATGGGCGGCTTTGGCGAAGGCCTTTTCGACCGCCACGGCATCGCCGAGTTCCCAGTCGCAGCACAGATTGCCCGGCACGTCGTCGAACACCAGGGGCGAACCGGGCTTGAGCGCCGCGGCCATGTCGACCACCGCGGGCAGCGCGCGATACTCCACGACGATCGCCTCGGCGGCGGCGCGCGCCGCCTCGATCGTATCGGCGACGACGAAGGCCACGGCATCGCCGACATAGCGCACCTTGCCCACGGCCAGCGCCGGATGGGGCGGCTCCTTCATCGGCAGGCCGTCGCGCCCGACGATGCCCCAGCCCACCGGCAGGCCGCCGACGCCGTCGGCCGCCATGTCGGCGCCGGTATAGACGGCGCGCACGCCCGGCATCGCCGTCGCCGCCGCGGTATCGATCGCCACGATCTCGGCATGGGCATGGACCGAGCGCAGGAAGGCGCCGAAGGCCATGCCCGGCCGGACGATGTCGGCGACATAGTTGCCGCGGCCGGTGACGAAGCGAAAATCCTCCTTGCGGCGCGGGGCGGCACCGATCCCGATGACTTCGGCCATGGCGTTCATGCCTCCGTTCCCTGGTGCATCGCGGCCGTGCCGGCGATCACCGATTTCACGATGTTCTGGTAGCCGGTGCAGCGGCAGATATTGCCTTCCAGCCAGTGGCGTACTTCCGCCTCGCTCGGCGCGGGATTGCGGGCGGCGAAGTCGGTCGCGCTCATCATCATGCCCGGCGTGCAGAAGCCGCATTGCAGGCCGTGGCATTCGCGGAAGGCCTGCTGCATCGGATGCAGCGTCCGGCCGTCGGGCGACAGCCCTTCGACCGTGGTGACGGCGCAGCCGTCGGCCGAAACCGCCAGCATCGTGCAGCTCTTCACCGAGCGGCCGTCGACATGGACGACGCAGGCGCCGCACTGGCTGGTATCGCAGCCGACATGGGTGCCGGTCAGGCCCAGCCGCTCGCGCAGCAGCTCGACCAGCAGGGTTGCCGGCGGCACGTCGACCGCGGTCTCCCGGCCGTTGAGCGTCAAGGTGATGTCCATGGCCTTTGAACCCCCGTTTTCAAGCCAACAGATGGGCGCGATCGATCGCCCAGGTCGCCAGCACGACGTCGCCGACGTCGAGCGGATCGGTGAAGAAGCGCCGCTCCGGCACATAGGCGACGAACTCGTCCGACCCGACGGGATCGAGCATCACCTTGACGAAGTTGCCCTGGTATTCGATGGCCCTGACCCGGGTGGTCACCGCCGTGGTGGCGGGATCGGCCGGGCCTTCGCCCGGGCGCAGCAGGTCGATGTCGTCGCGGCGCACGGCGATGTCGAGGCGGTCGCCCTGCGCCAGGCCCGGGCGCAGCGGAATCTCGATGCCGCGCAATTCGGGCGCCGACAGGGTCGCATGCACGCCGTTGACCCGCGTCACCTGGCCCGACAGCACGTTCTGCCCGCCGAGGAATTCGGCGACGTAGCGGTCGCGCGGCGCGGCATAGACGTCGCGCGCCGGGCCGGCCTGGCGGATCTTACCCTTCTCCATGACGACGACGACGTCGGCCAGGGCGATGGCTTCGAGCTGGGTATGGGTGACGTGGATGAAGGTGATGCCGAGCTCGCGCTGCATGCGCCGCAATTCCTGGCGCATCTGCACGCGCAGCTGTTCGTCCAGCGCCGACAAGGGTTCGTCGAGCAGCAGCACGCGCGGCTCGGTGATCGCCGCGCGCGCCAGCGCGACGCGCTGCTGCTGGCCGCCCGACAGTTGCGCCGGCAGGCGGCCGGCCAGCTCGGTCAGTCGCACCTTCTCCATCATCTGGTCGGCGCGGGCGTAGCGCTCGGCCTTGTCCAGCCCGCGCACGCGCAGCGCGAAGGCGATGTTGTCGCGCACGGTCAGATGCGGGAACAGCGCGTAGGACTGGAACATCATCGCCGTGCGCCGCTCGGCCGGCGTCAGCCCGACGACGTCCTGCCCGCCGATCAGGATCTCGCCGTCGGTCGGGTCCTCGTGGCCCGCGACCATGCGCAGGATCGTGGTCTTGCCGCAGCCCGAGGGGCCGAGGAAACAGCAATAGGCGCCGTCGGGGATCTTCAGGTTGACCCCATCGACCGCCATGAAGCGGCCGTCATAGGTCTTGGTGATGCCGGCAAGCTCGATGTCGCCGCGTGTGATGGCCATCAGTGTCCTCCCCCTGCGGCGCGGCGTCGCTGGATCAGCACGATGCTGCCGAGGCTCAAGGCGATGATCAGGAACGAGATCAGCGTGGTGACGGTGCCGAGCGCGTAGAGCGACGGCGAGGTGACGTTCAACGTCATGCTCCAGATTTCCAGCGGCAGGGTATTGAGCGAGCCGGCGGTCTGCAGCGAGCGGGCGAATTCGTCGTAGGACAGGGTGAAGCCGAACAAGGCCACGGCGACCAGCCCGGGCGCCAGCACGGGCACCACGACCAATCGGATGGTCTGGACCGGGGTGGCGCCGAGATCGCGGGCGGCTTCCTCCCAGCGGCCATCGAAGCGCGACATCACCGCAAACATCACCAGCACGCCGAACGGCAGGGTCCAGGACAGCTGCGCGCCCAGCGCCGAGGAATACCAGGCCGCCTCGATCCCGAGGAAGGTGCAGGCCAGGCCGACGCCGATGCCGAGCACCAGGCCCGGCGCCACCAGGCTGCCGATCATCAGGTAGAAGACGATGCCGTCGCCGCGAACGCCGCGGCGGAAGCCGAGGCCGGCCAGGAACGAGGCGACGACGGTGATGGCCGTGACCAGCACGGCCAGCCTGATCGAGCGGTCGAACGAGCCCTTGACGTCGCCGGTGCGCGCCTGGGTGAACAGGTCGACGAACCAGTGCAGCGACGTGCCCTTCATCGGGAAGACCAGGCCGCCGCGGATATCCTGGAACGACAGGATGTAGATGCAGACCATCGGGCCGTAGAGGGCGGCGACGTAGAGGACGAACACGGCGGTCAGCACGTAGAACGTCCAGGGCCGGCGCTGGTCGCGCGTGATCATCGCGTGATCTCCCGCCGGATGTCGACGCTGCGCAGGATCAGGGCGACGATCAGGGTCAGGACCAATGTCAGCACGATGGCGCTGGCCGCGGCCGGCGGATATTGCAGCACGCCGATATCCTCGTAGAAGGCGCCGACCACCGAGGCCGAGCCGCCGCCGCTCATCACCTTCACCACGAAGAAATCCCCCATGACGATCGAGACCACGAAGATCGAGCCGAGCGCGATGCCGTTCCTGGCCATCGGCAGCACGATCAGGCGCAGCACGTCGAAGCGGCTGGCCCCGGCATCGAGGGCCGCCTCGACCACGCGCTTGTCGATGCGGGCCATGGCATTGAAGATCGGCACGATCATGAAGATGGTCAGCTGGTGGACATAGGCCACCACCACCGCGAAATCGGAGAACAGCAGGAATTCCAGCGGCTGGTCGACGACGCCGGCGCCGATCAGTGCCGAGTTCACGAGGCCTTCCTTGCCGAGCAGCGGGATCCAGGAAATCATCCGGATGATGTTGGACGTCCAGAACGGCACGGTGCAGACCAGGAACAGCCCGATCGCGACCAGCGGATTGCGGATGTGGAAGACCAGGTAATAGGCGATCCAGAAGCCGATGATGCCGCAGAACAGCCAGGTCAGCAGCGTGAACTTGATCGTGGCAAGATAGAGATCGAGGGTCAGCTTCGAGGTCAGCACGCCGGCGTAGTTGGCCAGCGTGACGGTCGGGATGATGCCGCCGAAGCCGTCCGTCTCCATGAAACTCGCCGCCAGCACGACCAGGATCGGCAGCACGAAGAACGGCACCAGTACCAGCACCAGCGGGGAAACGTAGAGCCAGCCGGCGAGATCGCGGCGTCTGCTCATGGGTGAACTCCGACTACATGAACACGAAGGCGTCATCCCGGCCTGGGCCGGGA
>JAEYTW010000227.1 GCA_023433835.1 Pseudomonadota bacterium
CCCCGGGGCCGAGCGTCGCCGCCGCGGCGACCGCGGGGGCGAGCTCGACCTCGAGGGCCGCGATCAGCGCATCGGCCTCGTCGAAACGGCGATCGCGCAAGGCGAGTTCCAGCGCCTTGGCCGCGCGCGCCAGCGGCGGTACTTCCAGCGTGCCGGCGACCCCGGCCAGCGTATGGGCCAGGCGCTCGGCATCGGCGGCGGCACCGTCTGCCAGGTGGCCGCGCAGCGTCTCGCAGGCATTGCCGAACTTCTCGGCGAATTCGCGCAGCAGCCGCGCCAGGAAAGGCCGCTTGCCGTTGACCCGGCGCAACGCGGCGGCGATGTCGAAGGGCGGCAGTTCGTGAGGCAATTCGTCGACCATGGCGACGGCCGGTGCCTCGGCGGCCGACAGGTCGCCGCGCGGCTTGACCCAGCGCAGCAAGGTGGCCAGCAGAATGTCGGGATCGATCGGCTTGGAGACATGGTCGTTCATGCCGGCTTCGAGGCAGCGGCGGCGTTCCTGCTCCATCGCATGGGCGGTCATCGCAATGATCGGCAGGCGGCCGGCATCGTAGGCGCGGCGGATCAGCTGGGTGGCTTCCATCCCGTCCATCTCGGGCATCTGGATGTCCATCAGGATCACGTCGTAATTGGCGTCGACATCCAGCGCCTTCTCGACGGCGATGCGGCCGTTGGCGGCGATGTCGAGCGTGGCGCCGAAATCGCCGAGGATGCCCAGCGCGATCATCTGGTTGATGTCGTTGTCTTCGGCCAACAGGATGCGCACCCCGGCCAGCGAATGGGGCGACGCCTCTGCGATCGATGCCGCCGATACCGGGACGGCGATCTCCAGCCCCATCAGCGAGGTCAGCGTCTCGAGCAGGATGGAGCCGGATATCGGCTTGACCAGCACCGCGTCGATGCCGGCGCGGTCGGTGGCCGACATCACTTCCTCGCGGCCGTAAGCCGTCACCAGGATGATCGACGGCTGGCGGCTCAGTCCCTGCTCGGCGCGCATCGCCTGCGCGGTGGCGATGCCGTCCATCACCGGCATCTTCCAATCCACCAGCACCAGGTCGATCGCCTCGCCGCGGGCGTCGGCCGAACGCAGGATTTCCAGCGCCTGGCGGCCCGAGGATGCGGTCTCGACCGTCATCGACCAGGCCTCGAGGGTGCGGGCGAGGATGTCGCGCGAGGCGTCGCTGTCGTCGATCACCAGGGCGCGCAGCGTATGCAACCGCGGAATGGCCCGCGGTTGGGCGGTCTGTTGCTGCACCCCGGCGACGATGGTGAAGGTGAAGACCGATCCCTCGCCCGCCGCCGAGGTCACGCCGATGCGCCCGCCCATCAGCTCGGTCAGCGACTTGGCGATGACGAGCCCGAGCCCCGTGCCGCCGAATTTCCGCGTGGTCGAGGTATCGGCCTGGCTGAACGACTGGAACAGCCGGGCCTGCTGTTCGGGCGTCATGCCGACGCCGGTGTCGCGCACGGCGAACTGGAGGACGACACTGTCGGCGCGGCGCTCGGCGATGCCGATCGACAGCACGACCTCGCCGCGCTCGGTGAACTTGATGGCGTTGTTCAGCAGGTTGATCAGGACCTGGCCCAGCCGCAGCGGATCGCCGATCAGCCCGTCCGGCACATCCGGGTCGAGCGCGATCAAGAGCTCGATGTCCTTCTCGGCGGCGCGCACCTGGCCGACGTTGGAAACGTTCTCCAGCACCGAATTCAGGTGGAAGGGAACTTTCTCGACTTCGAGCTTGCCGGCCTCGATCTTGGAGAAGTCCAGGATGTCGTCGATCACGCCGAGCAGCGCACCCGCGGCCTGGCGGATCTTGGAGAGATAGTCGCGCTGGCGCGGATCGAGGTCGGTCTTCAGGGCCAGGTGGCTCAGCCCGATCACCGCGTTCATCGGCGTGCGGATCTCATGGCTCATATTGGCCAGGAACTCGCTCTTGGCCCGGGTCGAGGTTTCCGCGGCATCGCGCGCCCGCGCCATCGCCCGGCGCACCGCCTGCTGCTGCAACAGGGCGGCCAGGCCCAGCAGGACGATGACGGTCGCGGCGGCACCGGCCGCCGTCACGCTCTGGCGCAACTCGGTCAGCCGGGCGGCGATATCGTCATAGGCGATGCCGGCCGAGACGACGATCGGATAGCCCTGCAGCTTGCGGTAGCCATAGGCGCGCATGAAGCCGTCGATGCCGGAAACCTGCCAGTAGGTCCCCTCGCTGACGGTCCGCAGGTAGTCCCACATCGCCGTTTCGGGCGGCAACTGGCGGCCGACCGCGTCGGTCTGCTGGGCGGCCACGCGCGAGCGGATGATATGGTCTTCGCTGCCGACCATGGTGATGACGCCGCGCTCGCCCAGTTCGTTGGCGTCGTAGGACAGCCCGAACTGGGCAACGCTGATCGCGGCGGCGACGACCCCGATGACCGTGCCGTCGCGGGCGGTGACCCGGCGGGCGAACGGCAGGACAGTCGCCCCGCCCGACTGGGCGAGGACCGGCCTGCCGATGATCATCTTGTCGGCATTGGTGACCAGCGCCTGCTTGAAGTGGTCGCGGTCGCCGATGAAGATTTCGTCGGTGCCGCCGGCCCCGACGAAATGGCCGTTCCCCAGGGTATCGACCACGCTGATATTGCCGAGGACGCCGGAAAACAGGCCGCGCTCCCGGATCATGTCGGCGGTGCGCTCGGGACCGTTGTCGCCGGTATAGATCGCGGCGAGCTTCAGCAGGTTGTCCACCAGATTGAAGCTCGAGGTAATGTCGTTGGCATAGGAGTTGGCGAGCTGGCCGGCGCGGGCCAGGGCATCTTCCTTGGCCTGGGCCTCGATCTTCAGATCCTGATAGATCGCCACGACCCAGATCAGGCCGATCAGGAGGATGGCCCCCACGATCGGCAAGATGGTTTCGCGCAGCTTCAGGACACTCCACATGGGGCTGACCCTGTTTCCTATACCTTTCGGCATCTTTCAGCGTGACCGTTGGGCGGTCAATTGTCTGGCGGTCTACGTGACACTAATTGATACATCCATTACGATCCGTTTCCCCGGTTGGATGGTAGGGACTGATGGAAACCCTGACCCGTTTCGCCCGCGACTATCTCGCCAACTGGGAACGGAAGGCAAACGTCCGCACCAAGCCGCGCTATCTGCCCGAAACGGTGGAAAACCCGGTCGACCTGTTCCCGCGGCTCTGGTTGCCGCTGCTGGATCATCCGGAAATCCGCGCGCTGGGGGCCGATGCCCAGGATTTCCTGATCCTGCAGACCTGCTACACACTGTTCAACGACATCGCGGTACTGGAAACCGACGAGGTCGGTGGGCTTTGCGCCGATCTGGCCCATCGCGACCGGCGGATCGAGATCCCGATGGCGGTGCGCCAGGTGGCGCTGACGGTCGCGACCGACGAGGCCTATCATGCCTTTGCCGCCCGCGAATATATCGACCGGATCGCCGGGCTGACCGGCATCGTCCCCTTGTCGCTCACGGGCGTGGGGGGCCTGGGCGCGGCGATGAAGGCCGGCCGGGCGGCGGTACCGGCCGACCATGTCGACGACCTCAACGTGGTCATGCTGTGCCTGGCCGAGAACATGCTGACCGCCGAGGTGATGCTGCTGCATCATGAGGCGATCGCCCACTCGTCCTTCGCCCGGGTGCAGGGCGAGCATCTGATGGACGAGGCGCGCCACAACGCCTTCTTCCAGCGACTGCTGTGCTGTTACTGGCAGGGGCTGCCCCCCGCCTCGCAGGAAGCGGTCGCCGAAGGGCTGGCCGGGTATTACGTCAGGCTGATCGGCAGCGACGACCTCGTGGCCATCCGCCACCGCGCCACCTTCGCCGCCATCGGCCTGACCGACGAGGACAAGATCGCCGCGATCCTGGCCACGCCCAAGCGCCATGCCAGGCCGGGCGACGCGCCGGTCTGGCAAAACCAGCGGCGCATCCTCGACCAGGCCGGCCTGACCGCCCACCCGGCGATACGCCGCAGCCTCGAAACCGTCGGGATCATCGTCCAGCCGCTGATGACCGCGGAACCTTCCGGGCCGCCGACGCCTTAGCGCCTCTGGCCATCATCGGCTACAGTATCGTTGTCGCAACAGCCCGTGAGGCCTGGAGCATTAGACAATACCGTTGTCCAATGCTCCGATCAGGCACCCGCTGCCGTGGCAGCGCATGCAAAAAGGATTCGGCGTGTTCAATCTCGGTTCTTCCTACACCGGCATCTTCGGCCTGATCGTCCTGATCGCCGACGTCTACGCCATCGTCAAGATCATCCAGTCCGGCGCCTCGACCGGGTCGAAGGTACTGTGGGTCGTGGTGATCCTGCTGCTGCCGGTGCTCGGCTTCATCCTGTGGGCGCTGTTCGGCCCCTCGTCGCGGCGGTAGCCCTCAGCGGCTGGCAAACCAGCTGGCCGCGGCGATCAGCAGCACGACGATGAACTGGAACAGGACGCGCAGCCGCATCAGCCGGTTGGACCAGTTCGCGCCGAACTTGCCGCCCCGGAACAGGGCGATGATGCCGATCAGCAGGACAAGGAAGGTGATGCCGGTGAAGACCGGGATCAGGGTGTTCAGGACCGCGCTCATCGTGCCAATCTAGGCCTCCGGGGGTGGCCACGCCACCCCCGAAATTGATCGTCAGCCGTTGCGCTGTTCCAGCAGGCGGCGGGCGATGACCTGGGCCTGGATCTCGGCCGCGCCCTCGAAGATGTTGAGGATGCGGGCATCGCACAGCACGCGGCTGATCTGGTATTCCTCGGCGTAGCCGTTGCCGCCATGGATCTGCAGCGCATTGTCAGCATTCGACCAGGCGATTCGCGCGGCCAGGAGCTTGGCCATGCCGGCCTCTAGGTCGCAGCGCCGCCCGGCATCCTTCTCGCGCGCGGCGAAATGGCTGAGCTGGCGGGCCATCATCACCTCGACGGCGGCGAGCGCCAGCTTGCCGTGGACGCGCGGGAACGAGAAGATCGGCTTCTGGAACTGGACGCGATCCATCGCATAGGTCAGGCCGAGTTCGAGCGCGTTCTGGGCCACGCCCAGCGCGCGGGCGGCGGTCTGGATGCGCGCGCTCTCGAAGGTTTCCATCAACTGCTTGAAGCCCTGGCCCTCGGCGCCGCCCAGCAGGTTTCCGGCCGGCACCTCGAAGCCGTCGAAGCCGATCTCGTATTCCTTCATGCCCCGATAGCCGAGCACCTTGATCTCGCCGCCGGACATGCCGGATGTCGGGAACGGGGTGTCGACCGTGCCGCGCTGTTTGGGCGCCAGCAGCATCGAGAGGCCCTTGTAGCCAGGCTGCCCCGCGTCGGTGCGGACCAGCAGGGTCATCAGGTCGGCACGGGCGGCGTGGGTGATCCAGGTCTTGTTGCCGGTCACCTTGTAGACGTCGCCCTCGCGGGTGGCACGGGTGCGCAGCGAGCCCAGGTCGGAACCGGTATTGGGTTCGGTGAAGACGGCCGTCGGCAGGATCTCGCCCGACGCGATCTTGGGCAGCCAGGTCGCCTTCTGCTCGGGCGTGCCGTTGCGCAGGATCAGCTCGCAGGCGATTTCGGCGCGGGTGCCCAGCGAGCCGACGCCGATATAGGCGCGGCTCAGTTCCTCCGAGACCACGCACATCGCGGTCTTGCCCATGCCGTGGCCGCCGAACTCCTCGGGGATGGTCAGGCCGAAGACGCCGAGCTCGGCCATCTCGGCATAGACCTCGAGCGGAATGAGCTCGTCGCGGACATGCCAGCCATGGGCATGGGGGATGACCTTGGCTTCGGCGAACTTGCGGAAGGTGTCGCGCACCATGCCCAGCGTCTCGTCCAGGCCATGGTCGCCGAAATGGCCGGTGGCGCGGCCCTCGGCCAGGTGGCGGGCGATGGCGCCACGCACCGCCGGGGTGTTGCCGACCGCGATCAGCCGGGCCACGGCCGCATCGCCGAGATAGGCGGCCACCGCCTCGTGGGCGATGCCGAGATCGGCCGGGCGCACGATTTCCGACTGGCTCATGGCCAGGCCATGGCCGAGCTGGGCGAGATATTCGCCGAAGCCGCAGCGCAGGATGAGGGTCTCGAGCTCGGTCAGCCGGCCTTCGTCCTTCAGGGTCCGGGCCCAGCTGAGCGTCTGGCGCAAGGTCTCGACATAGGTCGCGGCCCAGGCCAGGCCGTGGGCGGCCGACTGTTCCTGCTCCAGGATGCGGGCATCGATCGTGCCGTCGCGGCCGCGCACCAACTCGGCCACCGCGGCGGTGCCGGCGGCCAGCAGCCGGTCGGCGGCGGCAAGGCCCTGCTCGGCCAGGGTGAACAGCTCGGTTACGGCCAGCGCATCCGGGGCGGCGGCGATCGGCGCGTGCATGCTCATCACGATATCTCTTCTAAGAAATTTGCAGACATGAAAAACCCCGGCCGAGACGAGCTCGGCCGGGGCGGGTCCGGATCAGCCCCGGTTCTGCTCGATGACGTCTTCGAGCGTGCGGGCGCCGGGGAACTTCGAATTGACCAGCACGGCCATGTTGCCGGGCTTGTGCTGGTTCTTCCACATCTTGGTATGGGCGCGCGGAATCTCGTCCCAGCCGAAGACTTCGGACATGCAGGGATCGATGCGGCGCTCGATGACCAGCTGGTTGGCCTGGCTAGCCTGCAGCAGATTGGCGAAATGGCTGCCCTGGATGCGCTTCTGGCGCATCCACACGAAACGGGCGTCCATGGTCAGGTTGTAGCCGGTGGTACCGGCGCAGAACACGACCATGCCGCCGCGCTTCACCACGAAGCAGGACACGGGGAAGGTCTGCTCGCCGGGATGTTCGAAGACGATGTCGACGTCGTTGCCCTTGCCGGTCACGTCCCAGATCGCCTTGCCGAACTCGCGGCACTTCTTCATGTAGTCGCCGTAGACCGCGGCGTCCTGCACCGGCGGCAGCTGGCCCCAGCAATTGAACTTGTTGCGGTTGATGACGCCCTTGGCCCCGAGGCTCATGACGAAGTCGGTCTTGGTCTCGTCGGAGATCACGCCGATGGCGTTGGCGCCGGCCGTCGCGATCAGCTGGATCGCCATCGAGCCGAGGCCGCCGGCCGCACCCCACACCAGCACGTTCTGGCCGGGCCGCAGGATATGCGGGCGATGGCCGAACAGCATGCGATAGGCGGTGGCGAGCGTCAGGGTATAGCAGGCGCTCTCTTCCCAGGTCAGGTGCAGCGGGCGCTTCATCAGCTGGCGGCCCTGCACGCGGCAGAACTGGGCGAACGAGCCGTCCGGCGTCTCGTAGCCCCAGATGCGCTGCGACGACGAATTCATCGGGTCGCCGCCGTTGCACTCCTCGTCGTCGCCGTCGTCCTGGTTGCAGTGGACGACGACCTCGTCGCCGACCTTCCAGCGCTTCACGCGGCTGCCCACCGCCCAGATGATTCCGGAAGCATCGGAGCCGGCGATGTGGAACGGCGCCTTGTGCACGTCGAACGGCGAGATCGGAATGCCGAGGCCCGCCCAGATGCCGTTGTAGTTGACGCCCGCAGCCATCACCAGGACCAGGACCTCGTCCGGGTCGAGCGTCGGGGTGGCGACCACCTCGTGCTGCATCGACTGTTCAGGCGGGCCGTGGCGGTCGCGGCGGATAACCCAGGCATGCATCTGTTTGGGGACATGGCCCAGCGGCGGGATTTCGCCGATGTCGTAGAGCAGTCTCTTATTCACAACTCCGAGGCCCCGAGACCGG
>JAEYTW010000423.1 GCA_023433835.1 Pseudomonadota bacterium
GTGTCCGCCTGGGCGGACACGCTCCTTCTTTCATTCAGCCGGCAGCGCGCGAGGCCTTCTTGCGCTCGTTGGCGTCGAGCAGGCGCTTGCGCAGGCGGATGGTCTTCGGGGTGACCTCGACCAGCTCGTCGTCGTCGATATAGGCGATGGCCTGTTCGAGGCTCATCTTGCGCGGCGGGGTCAGGCGCACGGCCTCGTCCTTGCCGGCGGCGCGGAAGTTGGTCAGCTGCTTGGACTTCAGCGGGTTGACCTCGAGGTCGTTGCCGCGGCTGTGCTCGCCGATCAGCATGCCCTCGTAGACCTTGACGCCGGTGTCGATGAACAGCGCGCCGCGCTCTTCCAGATTCCACAGCGCGTAGGTCACCGCCTCGCCCGCGCCGTTGGAGATCAGCACGCCGTTGCGGCGGCCCTGGATCGCGCCGCGATGGGGCCCGTAGGCGTAGAACACGCGGTTCATGACGCCGGTGCCGCGGGTGTCGGTCAGGAATTCTCCGTGATAGCCGATCAGGCCGCGGCTGGGCGCGTGCAGGATGATGCGGGTCTTGCCGCCGCCCGAGGGCCGCATGTCGCGCAATTCGGCGCGGCGCAAGCTCAGCTTCTCGACCACGACCCCGGTATATTCCTCGTCGACGTCGATCTGGACCTCCTCGATCGGCTCGAGCAACTGGCCGGTTTCCTCGTCCTTCTTGAACAGGACGCGCGGGCGGCTGATCGACAGCTCGAAGCCTTCGCGGCGCATGGTCTCGACCAGCACGCCGAGCTGAAGCTCGCCGCGGCCGGCGACCTCGAAGGCATCCTTGCTCTCCGACTCGGTCACCTTGATCGCGACATTACCTTCGGCCTCGCGCATCAGGCGCGCCAGGATCACGCGGCTGGTCACCTTGTCGCCTTCGCGGCCGGCCAGCGGGCTGTCATTGACCGAGAAGGTCATGGCCAGCGTCGGCGGGTCGATCGGCTGGGCGATGATCGGGCGTTCGACCGCCGGGTCGCAGATGGTGTCGGCGACGGTGGTCTTCTCCAGGCCGGCCAGCGCGACGATGTCGCCGGCTTCGGCCATCTCGACGCCGGTCCGCTCGATGCCGCGGAAGGCCAGCACCTTGGTGACGCGGCCGGTCTCGATCACGTTGCCGTTGCGGTCCAGCGCCTTGATCGCCTGGTTGGGGCGCACGGTGCCGGATTCGATGCGGCCGGTCAGGACGCGGCCGAGATAGGGGTTGGCCTCGAGCGTGGTGACCAGGAAGCGGAACGGCAGTTCGGGTTCGGACTTCGGCGGCGGCACGTGGCGCAGCACCAGGTCGAACATCGGGGTAAGCGATTCCTTGGGCCCGTCGATGCTCTCGGCCGCCCAGCCCTGCTTGGCCGAGGCGAACAGGGTGGGGAAGTCGAGCTGTTCGTCGGAGGCGTCGAGCGAGGCGAACAGGTCGAACACTTCGTCATGCACCTCATGGGCGCGGGCGTCCGAACGATCGACCTTGTTGATCACGACGATCGGGCGCAGGCCGAGCTTGAGGGCCTTGCCGGTGACGAACTTGGTCTGGGGCAGCGGGCCTTCGGCGGCGTCGACCAGCAGGATGACGCCGTCGACCATGCTGAGGATGCGCTCGACCTCGCCGCCGAAATCGGCGTGGCCCGGGGTGTCGACGATGTTGATGCGCGTGCCCTGCCAGACCACCGAGGTGGCCTTGGCCAGGATGGTGATGCCGCGCTCACGCTCCAGGTCGTTGGAGTCCATGATGCGTTCGGCGACCTGCTGGTTCTCGCGGAACGCGCCGGACTGGCGGAGGAGGCCGTCGACCAGCGTCGTCTTGCCGTGGTCGACATGGGCGATGATCGCGATATTGCGAATTTCCATGGGCTCGTGCTCTGTTAAGGGCGTCAATGATCGTTTCCGGTCATTCGCGTTGACGCCACGACACGACCAATTCCGTTTTCCAGGGCTCGCCTACGCGCGGCAAACCGATAGCGGGACGCCGCGCTATATAAGCCCGGCGCCGCTTTTGGGCAAGCCTCGTCCTTTCGCGGTTGCGAAATAAGACGTCAGACGGTCAGCTTGTCTGCCAGCTTCCCCAGGAACTCCTCGCACTTGGCAATCTGCTCCAAGGCAATGAATTCATTGGGTTTATGGGCCTGCTCGATTGAGCCGGGACCGCAGACGATGGTCGGTATGCCGATTTCGCT
The DNA here is from genome assembly GCA_023433835.1 of Pseudomonadota bacterium. Taxonomy (GTDB): domain Bacteria; phylum Pseudomonadota; class Alphaproteobacteria; order Ferrovibrionales; family Ferrovibrionaceae; genus JAFKFH01. The sequence goes on from JAEYTW010000423.1 coordinate 2,179, forward strand.
GAACAGACCTGCTTCGGTGCCGAACGAAACCTTTTCGGTGGCATTGTGCCCGGAAAGCCCCTTGGCCAGGACGATGACGTCGGCATCCTCGGGCGTGGCGAGCCCCGGGAATTCCGAGCGCGGCTCGATCCGGATCGAGGCATCCGCGAATACCGCGCGCATTTCCGGCAGCAGGGTCTGGGCATGGGCCTCGACCCGGGCGATGAAATCGTCCGGGCTGTCGTCGGGCAGGTAGCGGATCTCGAACTCGAAGCTGCAATCCTTAGGCACGATGTTGAGCGCGGTGCCGCCCTGGATCGTGCCGGTATGGATCGTGGAATAGGGTGGGTCGAACGCCTGGTCGAACGGGCCCTTGGTCTTCTTCTCGCGGGCCAGCGCGCGCAGGAAGGCCACCATCTCGGCGGCGTATTCCACCGCGTTGACGCCGGTATGGGCGATCGAGGAATGGCATTCCAGGCCGCAGACATGGCCGCGCCACGACCGCTTGCCCTTGTGCTGGGCGATGATGCGCATCTCGGTCGGTTCGCCGACGATGCAGGCCCGCGGCTTCACCGGCATGTGGCGCAAGGTCTCGACCAAGCGCTTGGCGCCGAGGCAGCCGACTTCCTCGTCATAAGAGAACGCCAGGTGGACCGGGGTATGCAGCTTGCGCCGGACCAGGTCGGGCACCTGGGCCAGCACCAGGGCCACGAAGCTCTTCATGTCGCAGGTGCCGCGGCCATACAGGCGCTCGTCGCGCTCGACGATGCTCCAGGGATCGCTGTCCCAGTTCTGGCCGTCGACCGGCACCACGTCGGTATGGCCCGACAGCATGATCCCGCCGCAGCCCTCGGGCCCGATGGTGGCGTAGAGGTTGGCTTTCCTGCCGGTCTCGTCGGGTACGAGATGCGAGGTGATGCCGTGGTCGTTCAGGTAGCCGCGGACCCAGTCGATCAACTCGAGATTCGAATTGCGCGAGGTGGTGTCGAAGGCGATCAGCCGTTCGATCATCGCGCGGCCGGCGGCCGTTGGGGCGTTCATGGGGTGAGGGCCTCGAGTTCCTTGGTCAGCGCGGCGATCTGGTCGCCGATCCATTTCATCGTGTCGGGCTTGGCCCATTCGCGGAAGTCGCCGGCCTGGTAGGCCAGCGCGTTGCGGTGGTACATCAAGGCGTTCAGCTTGTTGCGCACATAGGAATTCTCGGTGCGGATGACCTTGCCCGGCACGCCGACGACGATCGAATTGTCGGGGATCACCTGCCCCTCGCGCACGAAGGCATGCTGGCCGATGACGCAGTTGTTGCCGACCACCGCGCCGTCGGCCACCGTCGCGTTGATGCCGATCAGGCAGTGGTCGCCGATGGTGGCGCCGTGGATCGTGCAGTGATGGGTGATCGAGCAGTAGTCGCCGATGACGGTCGGCGTGCGGTCGCCGACATGCAGCATGACGAAATCCTGGATGTTGGTGTAGCGGCCCACCACGATCTCGTGCATCTCGGCCCGCGCCACCACGTTCGGCCAGATCGAGGCGCCTTCGCCCACGCGCACCTTGCCGTACAGCAGCGCCGAGGGGTGGACGTAGGCCGGATTGTCGAGAACGACGTCGGGACCGATCACCATGGATTGCAACCTGCCTAGAGTTCGATCTGGGTACCGAGTTCGACGACCCGGTTGGTCGGAATGCGGAAGAATTCGGTGACGCTGACCGCCTGGCGCGTCATTGCGATATAGAGCTTTTCGCGCCACATCGAGATGTCGGGCCGCCGGGTCGGGATGATGGTCTCGCGGCCGAGGAAGAACGACGTCTCCATCATGTTGAAGGTCAGGCCGCGGGTCGCGCATTGCCGCATCGCCTCGGGGATGTCGGGCTCTTCCTTGAAGCCGTAGCGGAGGGCGATGCGGTAGACGTTCTCGGCCAGGGTCTCGATGTCGATGCGCTCAGGCCCCGAGACGCTCGGCACGTCGAGCGTCTGCACGGTCATGAAGATGACGCGGTTGTGCAGGACCTTGTTGTGCTTGAGGTTGTGGAGCAGGGCGTAGGGCACGCCGTCCTTGGACGAGGTCATGAAGACGGCGGTACCCGGCACCCGCATCGGCGGGTTGACCTGCAGCCGGGCCAGGAAGGCGTCGAGCGACAGGGCATCGGCGCGCAGCCGCGCCATGAAGATGCCGCGGCCCTTGTGCCAGGTGGTCATCAGCAGGAACACGATCATCGCGATGACGACCGGAAACCAGCCGCCGTCGGGCAGCTTGATGATGTTGGCCGAAACGAACGCGATGTCGATGATCAGGAAGAAGCCGAACACCGCGCCGATGGCGATCGGGCGCCAGCGCCACAGGGTCGCTGCGACCACCGAAGCCATGATCGTCGTGATCAGCATCGTGCCGGTCACCGCGATGCCGTAGGCGGCGGCGAGATTGGCCGACGACTTGAAGCTCAGCACCAGGATCAGCACCGCGATCATCAGCAGCCAGTTGACCTGCGGCATGTAGATCTGCCCGATCGCCTTCTCCGAGGTGTGCAGGACGCGCAGGCGCGGCAGATAGCCGAGCTGCACGGCCTGGCGCGACATCGAGTAGGCGCCGGTGATGACGGCCTGGCAGGCGATCACGGTCGCCATGGTGGCCAGGACGATCATCGGATAGCGCGCCCATTCGGGCACGATCAGGTAGAACGGGTTCTTCGCCGCCTCCGGCTGCTCGATCAGCAGCGCGCCCTGGCCGTAGTAGTTCAGCAGCAGCGCGGGGAAGACCAGGAACAGCCAGGCCAGCCGGATCGGCCGCTTGCCGAAATGGCCCATGTCGGCATAGAGCGCCTCGGCCCCGGTGATCGAGAGGACCACGGCGCCCAGCGCCAGGAAGGCCAGCACCTTGTGATGCAGCCCGAATTCCAGGGCGTGGATCGGGTTCAGCGCCCAGAGCACGCGCGGCTCGTGGATGATCTGGTTGATGCCGAGCGCGGCGAGCGCCAGGAACCAGACGACGGTGATCGGCCCGAACAGGGCGCTGACGCTGGCCGTGCCGCGCTTCTGCACCATGAAGACGCCGACCAGCACGACGCAGGTCAGCGGCACGACGTAATGGGAGAAGGCCGGCGAGACGATGTCGAGGCCTTCGATGGCCGACAATACCGACATCGACGGCGTGATGATCGCATCGCCGTAGAACAGGGCGCAGCCGAAGATGCCGAGGCCCATCAGCACGGCATGCAGCCGTGGGTCCTTCTGCACGTGGCGCAGCGCCAGCGCGGTCATCGCCAGGATGCCGCCTTCGCCGCGGTTGTCGGCCCGCATCACCAGGGCGATGTATTTGAGCGTGACCACCAGGAACAGGCTCCAGGTGATCAGGCTGAGGATCCCCAGCACGTTCGGCAGGTTGGGTTCGATGCCGGTCAGCTCGCTGAAGCATTCCTTCAGCGTGTAGAGCGGACTGGTGCCGATATCGCCATAGACCACGCCCACGGCACCGACACAGAGGCCCAGAAGTCCCCCTGGACCGGAATGTTCGTGGGCGGCGGCGGAATCGGTTGGGGAAGAGGTCATCTGCGTCCCGGTTTCGTTGGCGATCCTGACGCACTCTGCCGCACGGCGCCACCCCCCGTCGCGCGAGCACGTCCGCGTCTTATACGATCCCTGCCGCGCTATCGGCAACCCGACATTCCGGGGCAAGATGGCGCAGATGTCCTGCGTTGCCGCCGTCCGCGCCTTCGCCTATACCGGCGGTGAAGACAGTGGTTCCCGATGACTGCTCCGATCGATATCGATGACCTGGGCCGCCAGCCGCTTACGCGGCTGCAAGCCATGCTCGCCGCCGGCGAGGCCGTGGTCGAGGCGACGCGCGCCCTGACGGCGGTCGGCTCCAACCCGGTGGCCGAGATGCTGCGCGGCCAGGGCCGATTCTACAAGGAAGACCATTACCCCAAGGGCGACGTCTTCGACCCGGCAAGCCACGCACAATATTATTACCACGCCCATCGCGGCGGCACCGAGCACGGGCATTTCCATACGTTCGTTGCCCAGGGCGGCATGCCGCCCGGGGTGGCACCGTCGAAACGCTTCGCCGGCCGGGTGCCGACACCCTCGCGCCATGCGCTGACCCATCTGATCGCTGTGGCGATGGACGATTACGGCCGGCCGATCGCCCTGTTCACGACGAATCGCTGGGTGACCGACGAAACCTGGTATTCGGCGCGCGATGTCATCGCGGTGCTCGATCGTTTCACGGTCGGCCACGACCGGCCCTCGCGGCTGGTCAACCGCTGGATCGGCGGGGTGCTGGGCCTGTTCCAGCCGACGATCGTCGACCTCTTGCGCGCCCGCGACCAGGCCGTCGAGGGGCTCGGCCGCCAGCAACCGACCCGCGATCCGCTGGAGGATCCGGGGCTGGAGATCACCTCATGGGCGGAAATCTCGATCGACCGCCAGATGCGCCGGGTGCGGCGCGCCTTGGCCCAGGCGCCGGGGCGGCGCTGAGCTGCTCTTTACGAGATCAATAATTGCTACCATAATGGTGATTAAGTCGCTTTAAGCGGATTATTGCCAATATGATGGATTTTGTTCTCCGCACCCCATCGGACGTCGTGGAAGGCGTAGCCGCCCGGATGAAGCGGCGCCGGATCGACGCAAACCTGACGCAGCGTGAACTCGCCGCGACGTCGGGCGTGGCCTACAGCACGCTGCGGCTGTTCGAGGAAACCGGCAAGGCGTCGTTCGAAGCCGTCGTCAAAATCGCCTTTGCCCTCCGCGCGGAACGTGAATTCGACGCGCTTTTCCCGCTGCGGATTCCGCAAACGATCGACGATGTGATCGGGCGTCCCGAACGGCAGCGGGTGCGCCGCCCGAAGCGCGGGACGTCCGGGACATGACGTTCAGATCCGTGGTCCGGATGTCGGTTTCCCTGGATCTGCAGGGAAGCACGCGGTCCCTCGGGACGCTGGCGTGGAGCGCCAGGGATCGCGTGGCTTTTTTCGAGTTCGACGCCGATTTCATCAGAAGTCCGCTGCCGGTTTCGCCTTTCAATCTGCGGGTGGGCGTGGGCCTGATCCGCGCCGAACGCACCTTCGAAGGACTGCACGGTCTGTTCAACGACAGCCTGCCCGACGGCTGGGGTCGCCTGCTGGTGGATCGCCAGTTGCAGCGGGCGGGTATCCGGCCTGCCGGCATCACGCCGCTCGACCGGCTGTCAGCCGTGGGATCCGCCGGCATGGGGGCACTGACCTATGTCCCTGAAGTCGACGCAACCCGGCGGGGGCCCGACGATCTCGACTGGTTCGTCGACCAGGTAGCAGCCGTTCAAGCCGAGCGGCCAGCGGCCGAACTCGACGAATTGCAGGGCGCTCAAGGCGGCGCGGCCGGTGCCAGACCGAAAATCATGATCGGCTTCAACCCCGGCCGGCAAACTTTCATCCTCGACTACGGCGCGCCGTTGCCCGAGGGATATGAACACTGGCTGGTCAAGGCCCGTGCCCAGGACGACCACAGGGATATCTGCGCCGAGGAGCACGCCTATGCCCTGATGGCACGGGCCGCGGGCGTGCTGATGGCTGAAACACGCGTCCTGGTCACCGGCCAAGGCCGGCGTCTTTTTGCCACCAGGCGTTTCGACCGCACCGGTCGCGGCCGCCTGCACATGCACACCGCCAGCGGCCTGCTGAATGCCAGCCATCGTGAACCGGCCCTCGACTACGAAGACCTCCACAAGCTGACCGCCGCGCTGACGCGCGACAGCCGGCAGGTCGTGCAGTTGTTCCGCCACATGGTCTTCAACGTGCTCGCGCGGAACCGCGACGATCATGCGAAAAACTTCGCCTACCTGATGGACGCGGACGGCAAGTGGCAGCTATCCCCCGCCTACGATCTGACGTGGTCGTCGGGGATCGCGGGCCAGCACACCACGGCGATTGCGGGGGAAGGATTGAATCCGCGCCCGGGGCACCTGCTTGAAGTTGCGCGGCGCGCCGCGATCCCGCAGCGCCAGGCGGCCGACGTCATCGATCAGGTCAGGTCTGCCATCGCCCGGTGGCGGCAGTTTGCCGACGAGGCCGGGCTGGTTGCTGCCCGAGCCCTGGAAGTCGACCACGATCTCAGCGCATCACGCTGAGATCGCGCCAGTTGCGATAGCGGTTGCGGAACTCGTTCAGCGAATCCCAGATCTGCTTGAAGGCCGGGTTCTTCGCGGTCTCCTCGACCACGATCTGCTCCCAGCCCTGGTTCAGCGCGACCAGCACCGAACCGGGCCAGCGATGGATCTCGACGCCCTTGTCCTTCAGCTGGTTCAGGGCCTCGGCCTGGCTGATATTGCCCTGGGCCAGGCTGTCGGCGATCGAATCGCCGCAGGCGGTCTCGATCTCGGCCCGGCGTTCGGGGGTGAAATCGTTCCAGAGTTGCTGGTTGACGATCAGGACCAGGAGGCCCGCCGGCTGCTGCCAGCCGGGAAAGTAGTAGTGCTTGACCAGCTTCTGGAAACCCATGTCGAGGTCGAGCACCGGATAGCTCATCTCGACGGCGTCGATATTGCCCTGCTGCAGCTGGTAGAAGGCCTGGCCCGACGGCAGCTTGACGACATCGACCCCGACCTTCTCCAGCACCTTGGCGGCGGTGCCGTAGCTGCGCATGCGCAGGCCCTTCAGGTCGGAAGGCTTGTTGACCTCGCTGCGAAACCAGCCGCCGGCGCGCGGGGGCGTGATGCCGCAGGGCACGGCCGCGACATGGCTGTCGGCAAACAGCGCGCGCATCAGGTCGAACCCGCCGCCGCGGAACAGCCAGGCGACGAACTCGACGCCGGACGGCCCGAACGGCACGGCGCCGAACAGGGTGAAGGCGGAATTCTGCTCGGCGAACAGCGAGGGGGCGACCCAGGCGCTCTGGATCTTGCCTTCCGCCACGGCGGCCAGCAGTTCGCGCGGCTGAACCGATTCGCCCGGCTCCTCCAGGTCGACGTCGACGCGGCCGCCGGTCAGGCGCTCGACCTTGTCGGCGAAGGCGACCAGGCGTTCGCCCAGCAGCGGGGTCTGGGTCGGGAAGGCCGAGGCGATGATGAGCTTGGTCGGCGGCGGCACGACGGGCGTCGGCGCGGTCACGGTCTCGCGACGCGGCTGCTGCACGATGGCACCGAGGCCAACACCGACCAGGAAGGCCAGTAATATTGCGGCCAATAGCTTAGGCACGCTGTTCCCTCGTAAGAGGACGAGTGTACTTGAACTGATTTTGCCTGTTTATCGGGTGAATGCCCCGGCCGCAACGGGAACGTGTCCCCGTTACACTTTCTTGAATCGGGGGGACATCCATTGCAGACTCTCGTTCGTTGTCGCTGTACTCGGCCGATACTCGCAGCCGATCCGCCCGGCATAGCCGAGACGGTCGAATTCGCCGATCAGCCAGACCAGGTCGAGCTCGCCCGTGCCCGGCTCGTGCCGCCCCGGCGGGTTGGCGATCTGGACATGGAAGATGCGCTGTTGCAGCCGGGCGAATCGGCCGTGGACGTCACCTTCCTCGAGCTGGACGTGGAAGCAGTCGAACTGCAGCCCCAGATTGGGCCGCGCCACGGCATCCAGCGTGGCGATCGCCTGGTCGGTCCGGTTCAGGTAGTAGCCGGGCATCGCCGGCCGGCTGATCGGCTCGATGGTGAAGGTCATTTCGGGCGCCTGATCGGCGATCCAGGCCAGATTGGCGCGATAGGCATCCTCGGCGGCATCGCCGCGCGGCGCGATGCCGGCCATGCAATGCAGCATCGGACAGCCGCAGGCGGCGGCATGATCCAGCGCGTTCAACGCCCCCTCGCGGAAGTCGGGCGCGCGGCCCGGCACCGCGGCCAGGCCCCGTTCGCCGGCGGCGGCATCGCCGAAAGGCGTATTCAGCAGCGTGACCGCGACGCCCGCGTCACGCGCCCAGCCGGCGACGGTCGCGGGTGTTTCGTCATAGGCACCGACGAACTCGACCTCGGCGAATCCGGCCGCCGCCGCGGCGGCGAAGCGGCCGGGCAGGGGCAGTTCGGTGTACAGAAAGCCGATATTGGCGACCAGACGTGGCATGGCCGGCTACAATGACCGCTGGATGACGTCGCCGCAAGGCGCGGTTGATCTGGGTGCGCTGCAATGCCAAGGTGCGCCCGGTCATGAATGCGGAAATCGGCAAGACGGTGTTTTGGCAGACGGAGCGGCGCGAGGGCGGCGTTGCGTGCGCCTGCATCGGCGCCTGGATCATCGCCAATGCCGGGACGATCGATGCGGCCATTGCCCGCACCGAAGCCGCCGGCGGCCCTGTCGCCCTCGACCTTTCCGGCCTGACCCGCCTCGATACCGCCGGGGCCCATCTGATCATCAAGGCGGAACGTCGGCTGACCGCCGCCGGCGCCGTGGTCGAACGCATCGGCGTGCGGCCGGAATACGCGACCCTGCTCGATCTTGTCACCTGCGATGCCGCCCGGCTGGCGCCGCCCCCGCCCGGTCCGCCCTGGATCGTCCGCTTCCTGGGCGGCATCGGCCAGTCCACGGTCAATGCGGCCCACGAGGCGGGCCACCTGATCGGTTTCGTCGGACTGGTCATCGAAACCCTGGCCCGGCTGATCGTCAAGCCCTGGCGGCTGCGCCTTACCAGCCTGGTCTTCAGCGTCGAGCAGGTCGGCTTCAACGCGATGCCGATCATCGGCCTGCTGTCGTTCCTGATCGGCGTGGTCATGGCCTATCAGGGCGCCGACCAGCTGGCCCGATTCGGGGCGCAGATCTATGTCGTCAACCTCCTGGGCATCTCGGTCCTGCGCGAACTCGGCGTGCTGATGACCTCGATCATCGTCGCCGGCCGCTCGGGCAGCGCCTTCACCGCCCAGCTCGGCTCGATGAAGCTGCGCGAGGAGATCGACGCGATGCGCACCATCGGCCTCGATCCGGTCGAGGTGCTGGTGCTGCCGCGGCTGCTGGCCCTGGTGATCTCGCTGCCGATCCTCACCTTCTTCGCCGACATGATGGGGCTGATGGGCGGCGCGCTGATGGCCTGGGTGACGCTCGACGTGCCGCCCCGGCTGTTCATCACCCAGCTCCAGCAGGCGGTCGGGCTTAACACTTTCTTCGTCGGTCTGATCAAGGCGCCGGTCTTTGCCATGACCATCGCCATCGTCGGCTGCTACATGGGGCTGAAGGTGTCGGGCTCGGCCGAAAGCGTCGGCAAGATGACAACCTCGTCGGTCGTGCTGTCGATCTTCCTGGTCATCGTCATCGACGCCTTCTTCTCGATCTTCTTCTCGATGGTGGGCCTGTGAACGGCGAGGCGCGCGAAGCGGTCATCCAGGTCCGTGGCCTGCGCAACCAGTTCGGGTCGCAGGTCATCCACGACAATCTCGACCTCGACGTCTGGCGCGGCGAGGTGCTCGGCATCGTCGGCGGCTCGGGCACCGGCAAGTCGGTCCTGATGCGCACGATCGTCGGGCTGAACCGGCCGCGCGCCGGGTCGATCAACGTGCTGGGCGTCGACGTGCTCAATGCCGACGGGGACGCGCGCCATGCGGTCGAGCGGCGCTGGGGCGTGCTGTTCCAGGACGGCGCCCTGTTCTCGTCGCTGACCGTGGCCCAGAACATCGAGGTGCCGATGAAGGAGCATCTCGACCTGCCCGAAAAACTCCGGGCCGAGATCGCGCGGCTGAAGGTCAAGCTGGTCGGCCTGCCGCCGGAGGCCGCCGACAAATTTCCCTCGGAACTCTCAGGCGGCATGCGCAAGCGCGCGGGGCTCGCCCGCGCCCTGGCGCTGGACCCCGAGATCGTCTTTCTGGACGAGCCGACCGCCGGCCTCGATCCGGTCGGCGCGACCGCCTATGACAACCTGATCAAGGACCTGCAGCAGGCGCTGGGCCTCACCGTGTTCATGGTGACCCACGACCTGGATTCGCTCTACGCGATCTGCGACCGGATCGCGGTGCTTGCCGAGAAGCGCGTGCTGGTCGAAGGGCCGATCGAGGTGATGCTGGAACAGACCCATCCCTGGATCAGGGAATATTTCCACGGGCCGCGCGCCCGCGCCGCCCGCGGCGCTTGAGGAGCATGCGATGGAAACCAAGGCGCATCACGTCCTGATCGGCGGCTTCGTGCTGGCTTTCGTCGCCGCGATCTTCGGCTTCGTCATCTGGCTGGCGCGCATCGACCTCACCAAGCAGGTCGACATGTACGACATCTATTTCTTCGGCTCGGTGGCCGGGCTGGGGGTGGGCGGCGACGTCCGCTTCAACGGCGTCAAGGTCGGATCGGTCAATTCCATCGTGCTGGACCCCGACGACCCCCAGCGGGTCAAGGTGACGATCGAGGTCGAGGGCGGCACGCCGATCCGTACCGATTCCTACGCGCAGCTCGACCTGCAAGGCATCACCGGCGTCTCGTTCGTGCAGATCGTGGCCGGCACCTCGCGCGCGCCGCTGCTGGCCAAGGAGGGGGCGTCGCGGCCCGTCATCCTCTCGCGCTCGTCCAACATCGCCAAGCTGGTCGAGGGCGCGCCGCAGCTGATCGGGCGGATGATCGAGGTGGTCGACCGCATCGCCAACATCCTGAACCCCGACACCCAGGCCGACATGATCAAGATCGTCGGCGACCTGCGCAAGATGACCGAGATGCTGGCCAGCCGCGAGGAAGCCTTCGGCCGTATCGTCGACAATTTCGACACGACCTCGACCGAGGTCGTGGCCGGGTCGAAGCAGCTGCGTGATTTCGCCGGCCGGCTGAACAAGCTGGCGGGCGAGGCCGAGAAGACGCTGGCCGGCCTCAATACGCTGACCAATCAGGACGGTCGCGCGATGATCGCCGACATCCGCCAGACCACCCAGTCGGTGAATGCGCTGACCAAGGAGGTGCACGGGCTGATTGCCGAGAACCGGCGGCCGATCGGCGATTTTGCCACCGACGGGCTCAGCGATTTCCGCCGGCTGCTCGACGAGGCGCGCATCCTGATCGGCAACCTGCAGCGCGTCGCCAACCGGCTTGAGGACAACCCCAGCCAGATCATCTTCGGTGCCCGGGATTCCGAATTCCGGCCGAATTCGCGATGAGGCCCCCGATGACCCGTTTCTCTCCCACCCGGCGCGCGTTGCTCGGCCGCGGCGTCGCGGCTGTGGTTTAAACACATCTCCGAGCCCACGAG
>JAEYTW010000252.1 GCA_023433835.1 Pseudomonadota bacterium
CCGGGCCCCCGCCGGCTTTTCCTTTTTTGGCGGACTAGAGATAGGCATGGATTCCCTTAAGCCCGAAACCCTCCTGGCCCAGGCCCCCGGCCACCCGTCGGCGCCCTACGGCGAGATCGTGCCGCCGATCCATGTCGCCACCACCTACGAGCGCGGCACCGACCTCGGCTATCCCGGCGGGCGGGTCTATGGCCGCGACGGCAATCCGAGCTTCGTGGCCGCCGAAGGCCTGCTGACCGATCTGGAGGGCGGCGCGGCCTCGATGCTGTTCGCCTCGGGCATGGCGGCGGCGACCGCGGTGTTCCAGGCCCTCGATGCCGGCGACCGGGTGATCGTGCCGCGCGTGATGTACTGGGCCTTGCGCCACTGGCTGATGAGCGAAGGGCAGCGGCGCGGGCTGAAGGTTGCGCTGTTCGACAACCTGGCGGCCGATCCGGTCGCGGCGCTGGCCGAGACCATCGGGTCGGGGCCGGCCCGGCTGGTCTGGCTGGAAACCCCGGCCAACCCGACCTGGGATGTCATCGACATCGCCGCGGCGGCCAAGGTGGCGCATGCTGCGGGCGCGCTGCTGGCCGTCGATTCGACCGTCGCCACCCCGATCCTGTGCCGGCCCCTGTCGCTCGGTGCCGACATCGTCATGCATGCCGCGACCAAATACCTGAACGGCCACAGCGACGTGCTGGCCGGCACGCTGACCACGGCGCGCGACGACGATTTCTGGGCGCGGCTGAAGGTGCAGCGGGCGCTGGGCGGCGGCATCATCGGGCCGTTCGAAGCCTGGCTCCTGCTGCGCGGCATGCGCACGCTCTCCCTGCGGGTCGCGCGGGCCAGCGCCAGCGCGCTCGCGATCGCCCGCCATTTCCAGGCCGATCCCCGCGTGGCCGCCGTGCTCTACCCAGGGCTTCAGGGTTTTCCCGGCCATGAGGTCGCCGCCCGGCAGATGAGGGGTGGCTTCTCCGGCATGATGTCGCTGCGCATCGCCGGGGGCCGCGAGAGGGCATTGCATGTGCACGGGCGGCTCCGGCTGTTCCGGCGGGCGACGTCGCTCGGCGGCGTCGAAAGCCTGGTCGAGCATCGCGCCTCGATCGAAGGGCCGACCTCGCCTTGCCCCGACGACCTGCTGCGGATGTCGATCGGCATCGAGGATGCCGGCGACCTGATCGCCGACCTCGAGCAGGCCCTGGCCTGATCGGCCCGATCCCCGCTAAGCTTTCCCGTGGAGATCGGGGGGAGGTTGCCATGCGGATGATCGGCATCGCCTTGGCTTTTTTTCTGGCATTGTCCTGCGGCGCGGCCGGCGCCGGAGAGCGGCTGCGCTGCGTCTACGCCGCCGGCGAGGCGCCGCCGTTCCAGCTCGGCGAGGGCGAGGTGGTGCCGCGCGAGCATCCGGGCATGGCGGTCGAACTGATGCAGATGGCGGCGGCGGCGCTCGACATCGATCTCGAACTTGGCCGGCTGCCCAACCGCCGCGTCGTGCCGGCGGTGGCCCGCAACGACAGCGACTGCGCCTTCGCCCTCTCGTTCCTGCCCGAGCGGGCCGCCACCATCGTCTATCCGATGAAGAACGGCCGCCTCGACCGCGATCGCCGCATCGGGTCTTCGACCTATGTCGTCTATCGCCGGGTCGGCAGCCCCGTGTCATGGGACGGCAAGCGTTTCTCCGATCTGGGCGAGGGGGCGGTCGGCATCAATGCGGGCTTTGCCGCGCGCGACGAACTGGCGCGGATGGGCGTGGCCGTCGAGGAAGCCGATTCGACGGTTTCCAACATGCGCAAGCTGGCCGCCCGGCGGATTTCGGCCTATGTCGTCCACGCCGCGATCGGCGACGATTATCTTGCCCGTGTCGCCCAGTCCGGCATCGAGAAACTGCCGGTGCCGTTTCAGGAAAAGGATTACTACGTCGTGCTGAGCCGCAAATTCGTCGGCGACCAGCCGGAACTGGCCGAACGGCTGTGGGACCGCCTCGGTGCGTTGCGCGCCCAGGACGGGCCGGACATGTTGAAGCGTTACCTTGCCACGGTGAATTGATGATCGATCTCTATACCTTCTCGACCCCGAACGGCCGCAAGATCTCGATCGCGCTGGAGGAAATCGGCGCGAAGTACCAGGTCTTCCCGGTCAACATCACCAGGAACGAACAGTTCGAGCCGGACTTCCTGAAAGTCTCGCCCAACAACAAGATTCCGGCGATCGTCGATCACGAGCCACCGGCGGCCTACGGCCCCGGCCCCCATGCCGTGTTCGAATCGGGCGCCATCCTGCTCTACCTCGCCGAAAAGACGTCCAAGCTGTTGCCGGTGGAGCCGCGTGCCCGCGGGGCGGCGCTGCAATGGCTGTTCTGGCAGGTGGGCGGCCTGGGGCCCATGGCCGGGCAGGCCGGCCATTTCCGCCTCTTCGCGCCGGAACAGGTACCCTACGCCATCAAGCGCTATACCGATGAGCTGACGCGGCTCTACGGCGTCGCCGACAAGCGCCTGGGCGAGGGCCGCTATCTCGCCGGGGACGAATTCTCGATCGCCGACATCGCCTGCTGGCCCTGGTTCGTCTCGTGGGAGAAGCATGGCCAGGATCTGGCCAGGCATCCGAACCTCCAGCGCTGGTTCGAGGAGGTCGGCAGCCGCCCGGCCGTCCAGCGCGGCATGGAGGTGCCCTGATGGCCGAGGAATTGCTGACCCGTCCGGCCGTCCAGCGCGTGCGCGACGCGTTGCGCGAGAAGGCCGCCGAGCATGACGTCATCGCGCTGACCGAGACGGCGCGCACCGCGCAGGATGCGGCCAACGCGCTGGGCTGCGAGGTCGGCGCGATCGTCAAGTCGCTGGTCTTCGCCGTCGGCGGCAAGCCGGTGATGGCGCTGGTCGCCGGCGATCGCATGGGCGACACCGATGCGCTGCCCGCCGTGCTGGGCCTGGAAGGCCGCTGCAAGCGGGCCGATGCCGACATGGTGCGCGAGGCGACCGGCTTCACCATCGGGGGCGTTGCCCCGGTCGGCCATGCCACCAGCCTGCCGATCGCGATCGACGAAAGCCTGGGCCGGTTCTCGGCCATCTATGCCGCGGCCGGGCATCCGCACTGCGTGTTCCAGACCACGCTGGCCGAATTGCGGCGCCTGACCGGCGGCACGGTCAGTCCTTCGGTATCGAAGGCGTGACATCGTAATATTCATGTCATCCCTGGATGGTAGTCCTCGGACAACCATCCAGGGGTTCTTCAATGACGGTCATGACCGCCAGCGGCGATGCATCGGCATCGCCGAACCGTATGTCGTTGCGCGCCGGCAGCATCGTGGTTCGCCTGACGCTCGGCTTCCTGCTGCTCGGCCTGGCGCCGATGCTGGTGCTGTACGGCATCCTGTCCTGGCGGGCGGAAACCATCAAATCGGTGGCGTTGGAGCGGCTGAAGGATGCGGCGGTGACGCTGAACCTTGCCGCCGGCCAGGAATTGTTTCAGCGCTATGTCGACGTGAAGGGGTTCACCGTCAACGGCGCGATCTACGTGGTGCGCAACTGGCGCCGGCCGGGCGACAACAACCCCCTGGTCGCCGCGATGAACGACTACGTGCGCAACTCCGGCGTCTATCGCCTGATGCTGCTGCTCGATCGCGACGGCCGGGTACTGGCGGTCAACGATGTCGATGCCAAGGGCGGCAAGATCGAGACGCCGCCGCTCTATGACGTCAATTTCGGCGCGGCCGACTGGTTCAAGCGGGCGATCGAGGGCAAGTTCACCGAAAGCGCACCCGACACGCGCGGCCCCAAGGTCACCGGCGCCGTCGTCGAAGGCCCGATCGACGTACCCGAGGTCGCCGGGCTCTACAAGGGCGAGGGCACGATGGTCGCCGTGGCGGCGCCCGCGGTCAATTCGGTCGGCACCACCATCGGCGCCTGGGTCGCCTTCGTCGATTTCCGCGAACTGGCCGACGGCCTGCGCGAGATGCAGCAGCGCCTGGCGGCCGAGGGGCTGGTCGGCGCCGAGATCGCCCTGATCGACCGCGAGGGCCGGATGCTCGCCCGCATGCGGCCGGGCGCCGAGGCGGCCGAGAGC
>JAEYTW010000432.1 GCA_023433835.1 Pseudomonadota bacterium
ATTTTTCGCCCCTAAAAAACCACAAACCCCCGCCTTCCCACGGCTCCGGCGGCTCACAGGCCGGTGCGAATATCGACTGAAGGCTTAGGCGACGCCTTCGCGCTGGGCGCGCTTGCGGGCCAGCTTGCGGGCGCGGCGGACAGCTTCGGCCTTTTCACGGGCGCGCTTCTCCGACGGCTTCTCGTAATGGCCGCGAAGCTTCATTTCACGGAAGATGCCTTCACGCTGCATCTTCTTCTTGAGGGCCTTGAGCGCCTGGTCGACGTTGTTGTCGCGAACGAGTACCTGCACGGCTTGCCGCCTACCTTCCAAAACTTCCTGGTTGCACCGGGACGGCCGCATGCCTGGACGTTTCCGCCCGTGTCCGATGCTGGCCGAAGGCCGGTTCTCTACCATGGGTCGGCGGGAATGTGAAGAGGCAAAGGTCAAGGTTTCAGCCAGCCCTGCGCCTGGCCGGTCGCCGCGATCCGGTCGGCCACCTTGGCGGCTGCGGCCTTGACGTCCTTGGCCAGCGTCGGATTGGTCTGTTCCAGCACGGCCCGGACCCCGCCGGCGGTGGCTAGCGCGGCCGGTCCGCGCGCCAGGGCGACCAGCGAGCCGGGTTTGTGCCCCGAGGTCGCGTCGACCCGGAAATGGGCCAGCATTGTGCCGTTCTGGATCAGCTGGACCTCGGCCTGGACCTGGCTGGCGCCGGCCCCGAAGCCCAGCACCACCCGCTGGGCCTTCGATCCCTCGTCCAGCGCGATGAAATGGCCCTGCACGACCAGCGTCGCCGGCGTCGCGATCGGGGCGACGCCCGACCGGCTCGCCCGCAGGCTGCGGGCCTGCAGCGCCTCGACGAGGTCGATGGCGAAGACATCGGCGATCGAGCGCGCGATGCCCAGCTGCTGTCCGTCGGTCGAGGGCTGGTCGTTCAGAAGGCCCAGCAGTCGCGGGCGCTCGCGCCGGATGGTGGCGACGACGCCGTCGTCGAGCTTGACGTCTTCCGGGGCCACCGCGAAGTCGTGGACGACAACCCGGTCCGGCTGCTTGCCCGACCCCGCCGGCGCCGCCCAATCCTGGTTGTCCTGGGCCAGGGCCGGCGTGGCGAATAGGAACATGGCAAGAACGAGACGCAGCATCTGTAGGCTCCCTCAGTTATCGCAACCCCAGCAGATGTAGCGCGATACCCGCCGCGGCGCACAGGACGAGCGTCACGATCAGCCCCAGCCGCAGCCGGAAAAGCGCCAGCATCGCACCCGCCGCCAGGGCCAGTGCCCACGGATCGAGGCTCGACCACACCGGCAGTTCGAGCGCGAGGCGGGGCAGCGCCCTGACCTCGCCGAACATCGTGTGCAGCGCGAACCAGACCGCGAGGTTGAGGATGATCCCGACCACCGCGGCGGTGATCGCCGATAACGCCGCAGCCAGCGCCCGGTTGCCGCGCAGCGCCTCGATATAGGGGGCGCCCGCGAAAATGAAGAGAAAGCATGGCACGAAGGTGACCCAGGTGGTCAACAGCCCGCCGAGGACACCGGCCGCCAGCGGGTCGAGGGCGCCGGGGGCGCGGAACGCGGCCATGAAGCCGACGAACTGCAGCACCATGATCAGCGGCCCGGGCGTCGTCTCGGCCATGCCCAGCCCGTCCAGCATCTCGCCGGGCTGCAGCCAGCCATAGGCCTGCACCGCTTCCTGCGCGACATAGGCCAGCACCGCATAGGCGCCGCCGAAGGTGACGACCGCCATCTTGGAAAAGAACACGCCGATGTCGGCGAAGACGCCGCCTGTCGCCAGCGCCACCAGCACCGGCAGGAACCAGAGCGGCAGGGTGACGGCGAGCACCGCGGCCAGCCGCCTGGCCGACGGCCGGCAGTGGTCGGGCGTGGCCTCGCCCAGCAGGGATTGCGCATCGGCCACCACCTGCCCGCCGGCGGCCCCGTGCGCGCCGGCCGGCTGGAAGGCGGCGAAGCCCAGGCGATGGCCGAGATAGCCGGCGAGGCCGGCCGCCACGATGATCCAGGGAAAGGGGATGCCGACCACGAAGATCGCCAGGAAGGCCGTGGCGGCCAGCGCCACCATCGCGCGGTTGCGCAAGGCGCGCCGGCCGATGCGGATCACCGCCTCGACGACGATGGCGAGCACCGCGGCCTTCAGCCCGAAGAACAGCGCCTGTACCGCGCCGACCGAGCCGTACACGGCATAGACGATGCTCAAGGCCATGATGGCGACCGCGCCGGGCAGCACGAACAGGATGCCGGCGAGCAGCCCGCCCGGCGTGCGATGCATCAGCCAGCCGATGTAGACGGCCAGTTGCTGCGCCTCCGGTCCGGGCAGCAGCATGCAGTAGTTGAGGGCATGCAGGAACCGGTTCTCGCCGATCCAGCGCTTCTCCTCGACGACGATGCGGTGCATCACGGCGATCTGCCCAGCCGGCCCGCCGAAGGAGAGCAGGGCGACGCGCACCCAGGTCAGCAGCGCCTCGCGCCAGGTGATGTCGTGCTTCATGCCTGCACCGGGGGCCAGTCGTGCGTTTCCGCCAGGCCATCGCGGCACCAGGCATAGAGGGCATCGTAGACGGTCATGCCGCATTCCAGCATTGCGTGGTCATCGTGACAGAGGGTCGACAGGCCGACGGACAGGGCGAGCAGACCGGCGGATTGCGGCGTCAGTTCGGGCCGCGCCGTATCGGCACCGCGCACGATGCGCGCCAGATGGTCGAGGGCGGGATCGGTGATGCCGAAGATCCTGATGAAGGCATCGAAGCTGCAGGCTTCGCCGTCATGGGAGAAGCGGGCGCCGGGAATGTCGTAGGCCGTCCCGCCGAGGCGCTCGGCGACGGCCCCCACCTCGGCGGCGGGCACGTAGATGAATTGGGCTGTGGGATCGACGAAACGGCGCACCAGCCAGGGGCAGGCGATACGGTCGACCTTGGGCCGTTCGCGCGTCACCCACGGGCCGGCCGCGCCGACATCGCGCCGCCGGGTCGGCAGGCCGGCATCGGTCCAGGCGGTGATGCCGCCGGCAAGGTATGCCGCCTGCCGCCCGGCCGCGCGCAATGCGGCGGCCGTCTCCTGGCCGACTTCGTGGCCATGGACGCAATAGACGACGATCGACCGATCGGGTGCAAGCGCCCCGGCCCATAACGCGGCATCCTCGGGCCGGTGCCGCATGGCCCCGACGATCATCCGGTCGTCGGCGGCGAAGGCGGCCTCGCGGCGCACGTCGATGATCAGCGGCGCTCCGGGGCGCGCGGCCGTGTCGTAGAGGGATTGGGGCGAGATCGCTGCAACATCCATGATGCTCAAACCTCGGGTCACACGAGTTCGAGCAGAGCTTGGACGGCAGCCCGTCTTGGGTGGGCCGGGAGCCTGCGTTATCCCGACGGCGTCGTTATAGCGCCACGGCGGCCGCCATGCAACCCGGGGCGCTTATATTCCTTCAGCGGCCGGCGATGGTATGCAGCCGGTCCGCCATGCGCCGGCCGATCGTCTCTTCGTCGTAACGCGCCACCGCCTGCCGGGCGGCCGCGCGCAGCGGGGCGAGGGCCGGCCATTCGTGCCGCGCGGCCCGCATCTGCGCCGCGAGATGATCCTCGTCGACATAGGCCCAGCAGACATCGGTGGCGTCGGGGTCGAAACCGAAGCGGATCCGGGTATCGGGCCGGCGGATCGGTTCCAGCCGGTAGCGCACGGGCAAGGCATTGCCCGCATCCATGAAATCCATGTTGCCGCCATAGCCGGTCGCGACCACCAGCCTGCCATGGGCCATCGCATCGCTGAGCGGCAGGCCCCAGCCTTCCGCGCAATGCGCGCTGACATAGCAGTCGCCGACGCGATGCAGCGCGGCGATCTCGTCGTCGTCGAACCGCGCGGCCAGATTGATCACGCCGGGCAGGCCGGCGAGGTCGGGGGGCAGCGGCGTCGGCGTCTTGACGAAATAGCGTGCCTCGCCATCGGGGAAGGCGGCGTGGAAGGCGCGCAGGCCGGCCTCGAGGTTCTTGCGCTCCTCCAGCCGGCCGATCGTATAGAACAGGAATTCGCCGTCGCGGAGGCCCAGCCTGGCCCGCATCAGTGCATCGGCCGCGTCGTCCGCGACGGCAGGCGACACGACGTGCGGGATGACGGTCACCGGCTTGCCCAGGTCGCGATGGATGTCGCGGCAGAAGGTCGAGGCGGTCCAGATTTCGTCGACCAGGCCGAGCCAGCGGCGGCGGTCGTCGTTCAGGCGGCTTGGTTCCCACACGGTATAGGCGATGACGCGGCGCCGGCGCAGCACCGGGTAGACGCGATAGAGGCCCAGCAGCACCTGCGGTTCGTCGTGGATGATGACGGTGTCGGCCGCCGCCGGCTCCTCCACCAGGTCGATGC
>JAEYTW010000287.1 GCA_023433835.1 Pseudomonadota bacterium
GTCAAGGGCAGCGCCGCCTCGCTGGGCCTCGCCCGCCTCGCCGCGCTGGGCGCCGAGATGTCGAACCGGGCCCGCGCCGGCGACCGCCCCGCGGCACTCGGCCTGCGCCACGAGATGGCCGCGGTCATCGCCGCCTGCGCGGCCGGGCTCGAAGACCAGTTCGCGGTATCGGCGGACGCATAGGGCGGGTCTCGACGCACCCGGCTTGACTCCCCCGCCCGTTTCCGCCATAAGCCGCAACGCTCACTGACCTATGGGAGCACCACGGCCCGAGGGCCGACACCAGTCCGCGAGGGTCGCGCACTGGTGTCGTTGTCGTTTGGCCTAGTTTTGGGAATTGCGATGTTCGAGAGCCTGACAAGCAAACTCGGCGACGTTTTCGACCGGCTGAAGAAGCGCGGCGCGTTGACCGAAAGCGATGTCGTCGAGGCGCTGCGCGAGGTTCGCGTCGCGCTGCTCGAGGCCGACGTCGCGCTGCCCGTGGTCAAGGATTTCGTCGCCGGGGTCAAGGACAAGGCGATCGGCCAGCAGGTGCTGCGCTCGGTCACCCCGGGCCAGATGGTCATCAAGATCGTCCACGATCACCTGGTCGACATGCTCGGCCGCGAGGTCGAGGACGTTTCATTGGGCGCTGTCGCGCCCGTGCCGATCCTGATGGTCGGCCTGCAGGGTTCGGGCAAAACCACCTCGACCGCCAAGCTCGCCCTGCGCTTCAAGGAGCGGGACAAGAAGAAGGTCCTGATGGCGTCGCTCGACGTCTATCGCCCGGCCGCGCAGGAACAGCTGCGCATCCTGGGCGAGCAGACCGGCGTCAATACCCTGCCGATCGTCGCGGGCCAGTTGCCCGTCGACATCGCCAGGCGCGCGCTGCAGGCCGCCAGGTTCGGCGGCTACGACGTGCTGCTGCTCGACACCGCCGGCCGGCTGCATGTCGACGAAGCCCTGATGGCCGAGGTCGTGGCCGTCCGCGACGTCACCCAGCCGCATGAGACGCTGCTGGTGGCCGACGCGCTGACCGGCCAGGACGCCGTCAACGTCGCCAAGTCGTTCAACGAGCGTGTCGGCGTCACCGGCATCGTCCTGACCCGCGTCGACGGCGATGGCCGCGGCGGCGCGGCCCTGTCGATGCGCCACGTCACCGGCAAGCCGATCAAGCTGCTGGGCCAGGGTGAAAAGCTCGACGCGCTGGAGCCGTTCCACCCCGATCGTATCGCCTCGCGCATCCTCGGCATGGGCGACGTCGTCAGCCTGGTCGAGAAGGCTGCCGAGACCATCGAGAAGGAAGAGGCCGAAGCGCTCATGGCGAAGCTCGCCAAGGGCGAGTTCGACATGAACGACCTGCTGGGCCAGCTGCGCCAGATGCGCAAGATGGGCGGCATGCAGGGCGTGCTGGGCCTGTTGCCCGGCGTCCAGAAGATCAAGAAGCAGATCGCCGAAGCCAATATCGACGACAGCATCATCGGCCGCCAGGAAGCCATCATCCTGTCGATGACCAAGGCCGAGCGGCGCAATCCGAAGATCATCCACGCCTCGCGCAAGAAGCGCATCGCGGCGGGCTCGGGGTCGTCGGTGCAGGACGTCAACAAGCTTCTGAAACAGCATCTCCAGATGGCCGACATGATGAAACGCATGAAGGCACTGGGCAAGAAGGGGTTCATGCGCAGCATGGGCGGCCTGGCGGGAATGGGCGGCGGCATGCCGCAGCTGCCCCCCGGCTTCCCCAAGCAGTAGCCCCATTACCGATGTCAGCAGTTCTTTGAGAAGGAAACAGGTATGTCCCTGAAGATCCGCATGTCGCGCGGCGGCGCCAAGAAGCGCCCGTACTACCGCATCGTCGTCGCCGACTCGCGCAGCCCGCGCGACGGCCGCTTCATCGAGAAGATCGGTTCCTACGACCCGATGCTGCCCAAGGACCGCCAGCGCTGGGTGCTCGACGTCGAGAAGGCCAAGGAGTGGATCGGCAAGGGTGCGGTTCCGACCGACCGCGTCGCCCGCGCCCTGTCGGAGCTCGGCGCCTACGAGTGGAAGCACGGCAACAACCCGACCAAGGGCACGCCGAAGGCCAAGGCGCAGGAGCGCCTGAAGGCGGCCGAGCTGGCCAAGCAGCAGGCGGCCGAGGGCTAAGGTCCCTATAGCCCATGGGCGATGCCGGCCAGTCGGTCTGTCTTGGTGTGATCGTTGCCCCCCACGGGGTGCGCGGCGCGGTCAAGATCAAGACCTTCACCGAACTGCCGGAGAACATCGCCGCCTATGGGCCGCTCTCGGACGAGAAGGGCCGCCGCCAGTTCACGCTGCGGCATTTCCGCGTCCAGGGCGAGGTCATCGTGGCTCAACTCGAGGGCATCGCCGACCGCGATGCCGCCGAGGGACTGAAAGGCCTCAGGCTGTACGTGCCGCGCGCGGCGCTGCCGGCCCCCGAGGAAGACGAGTTCTACCTGGCCGACCTGGTTGGCCTGCCCGCGGAGACCGCGGAAGGCAAGCGGGTCGGCACGGTGCTGGCGGTGCATGATTTCGGCGCGGGCGACGTGCTGGAACTGCGCCAGCCCATCGGTGGGACGATCTTCCTGCCGTTCACCCGGGCCGTCGTGCCGGTGGTGGACATCGCGGGGGGCCGGCTGGTGGTGGACCCGCCGCCCGAGGTCGAGGTCAAGCCGACGCCGGGTTCGGCGGAGGACGGCGGCGAGGACGAAGACGAGGGGGATGGGCGGTCATGACCGCGGCGCCGTTCCAGGCGCGGGTCCTGACCCTGTTTCCCGAACTGTTTCCGGGACCGCTCGGTGCCTCGATCACCGGGCGGGGGTTGGCCGAAGGGCTGTGGTCGCTCGACGTCGTGGATATCCGCGACTTCGCCACCGACCGCCACCGTACGGTCGACGACGCCCCCTTCGGTGGCGGCCCGGGCATGGTGATGCGGCCCGACGTGCTGGCAGCGGCGATCGACGCGACGATCGCCACGGCCGGTCCGGTTGCGGCCCATCAACCGAAGGTGTATTTCAGCCCGCGCGGCCGAAGGCTCGATCAGGCCTTGGTCCGCGAGATGGTCGCCGCGGGCGGCGCGACCCTGGTCTGCGGTCGGTTCGAAGGAATCGACGAACGCCTGATCGAGGGGCGCGGGCTGGTCGAGGTGAGCCTGGGCGATTTCGTGCTTTCGGGCGGCGAGATCGCGGGGCTGGCCTTGCTCGACGCGGTGGTGCGTCTGTTGCCCGGTGTCGCCGGCAACGCGGACTCGCTGGTCGAGGAGAGTTTTGCGGACGGGCTGCTGGAATACCCCCAGTACACCCGGCCGCGCGAATGGGAAGGCCGCGAGGTGCCGGCAGTGCTGCTGTCGGGCGATCACGGCAGGATTGCCGCCTGGCGTCGCGCCGAGGCGGAAAGATTGACGGCCGAACGGCGCCCGGATCTCTGGGCCCGGCGGCGACAAGACACGGTTTGACGGATACGAATAAGGAAAGGTCCGGCGATGAACATCCTCCAGCAGCTCGAAGCCGAGCAGATTGCCAAGCTGAGCGCGGCCCGCGCGGTGCCCGAATTCGGCCCGGGCGACACGCTCAAGGTCAACGTCAAGGTGGTCGAAGGCAACCGCGAGCGCGTCCAGGCGTTCGAGGGCGTCTGCATCGCCCGCTCCAACCGCGGCGTGAACTCGAACTTCACCGTGCGCAAGATCTCCTACGGCGAGGGCGTCGAGCGCGTGTTCCCGCTGTACAGCCCGCGCGTCGAATCGATCGTCGTGATGCGCCGCGGTGACGTGCGCCGCGCCAAGCTCTATTATCTCCGTGGCCGCACCGGCAAGGCCGCGCGCATCACCGAGAAGCGCGAGACCCAGTCGGAGAAGGCCCAGGCCGACAAGGCCTGAGGCAGGGCGTCAGCCAGACGGGGCCGGCATCCGCCGGCCCTGGTTAGCCATGTAGGGATCGCCTGTCTGATCCCTGTTTAGGCCGCATCGCCGACGTGCCTTCGGGCGGTGGTGACGGCGTGGAGACCCGGCGCGATTCCCGCCCGAGCGGGACATCCGTCGGCTTGGGGAAGGAAACGGCCGTGACCGAAACGCCGCGCACGCTGTTCGACAAGATCTGGCAGAGCCACCTCGTCCACCAGGGCGATGACGGCAGCGCCGCCATCTACATCGACCGCCACCTCATTCACGAGGTGACGAGCCCCCAGGCCTTCGCCGGCCTTCGCGCCACCGGCCGCAAGGTGCGTCGCCCCGAGGCGACGATCGCCGTCCCCGACCATAACGTGCCGACCACGCCCGACCGCCTCACCGGCGTCATCGCCGACGAGGAATCGCGCATCCAGGTCGAGACGCTGGCCAAGAATTGCGCCGAATTCGGCGTGCCCCATATCTCGATGAACGACGTCCGCCAGGGCATCGTCCACATCATGGGGCCCGAGCAGGGCCTGACCCTGCCCGGCATGACCATCGTCTGCGGCGACAGCCACACCGCGACCCACGGCGCCTTCGGCGCGCTGGCCTTCGGCATCGGCACCTCCGAGGTCGAGCACGTGCTGGCGACCCAGACGCTGATCCAGAAGCCCTCGAAGAACATGAAGATCGCCGTCGAGGGCGAGCTGGGCCCGGGCGTCACCGCCAAGGATATCGTGCTGGCCATCATCGGCCATATCGGTACCGCCGGCGGCACCGGCTACGTCATCGAATACACCGGCTCGGCAATCCGCGGCCTGTCGATGGAAGGCCGGATGACCGTCTGCAACATGACGATCGAGGGCGGCGCCCGCGCCGGCCTGATCGCGCCGGACGAGGTCACCTTCGACTACCTCAAGGGCCGGCCGCATGCCCCGAAGGGCGCCGCGTTCGAACAGGCCGTGGCCTATTGGAAGACGTTGCCGTCCGATCCCGGGGCGAAATACGACGTCGAGATCACGCTGAACGCCGCCGACATCGTGCCGCATGCCACCTGGGGCACCAGCCCACAGGACGTGCTGCCGATCACCGCCGCCGTGCCCGATCCCGCCACGATCGCCGATGCCGACAAGCGCGCGATGGTCGAGCGGGCGCTCAGCTACATGGGCCTGACCGCGGGCATGAAGCTGCAGGACGTGCGCATCGACCGCGTCTTCATCGGCTCCTGCACCAACGGCCGCATCGAGGATCTGCGCGCCGCCGCCGAGGTCGCCCGGGGCCGCAAGGTCGCCGCCCACGTCCAGGCGATGGTCGTGCCGGGTTCGGGCCTGGTCAAGCACCAGGCCGAGGAAGAGGGTCTCGACAAGATCTTCCTCGAAGCCGGCTTCGAATGGCGCGAGCCGGGCTGCTCGATGTGCTTGGCCATGAACGCCGACCGGCTGGAGCCGGGCGAGCGTTGCGCCTCGACCTCCAACCGCAATTTCGAGGGTCGCCAGGGTCGCGGCGGCCGGACCCATCTGGTCAGCCCGGCGATGGCGGTGGCCGCCGCCGTCACCGGTCACCTGCAGGATATCCGCACCCTCTGACACCAGCTTTGATGGCCGCGAGCGGCCGTCACCGGTGCCCCGGCTCAAGCCAATGAGCCGGGGCTTTTTTTGTTATCATGAAAGCGGGCGAGATTGGCGCGGGGGCGGCGCGGCACCCCGGCCCAACCCGGCGTAACGCGGCATAAACCCTTATGGTTCCGCGAAAAATTAGCCGGTCCATGCGTACTGTGAACGGTATCCCACACCCGCCGGCGGCGATATAATCGGCGGCTGGCTGGCCCTTGCTGGAGATACCGATGGCCCTCGTCAAGACCACGAAGATCGCCGGGGCCAAGCCGGCATCGGCCCCGGC
>JAEYTW010000307.1 GCA_023433835.1 Pseudomonadota bacterium
CGCCAGGGCCGCGCCGGCATCGCGCTGGCGGTGGCCGCCATCGGCTCGTTCTTCGCCGGCTGCGTCGCGACGCTGGCGATCGCGGCGCTGGCCCAGCCCTTGTCCCAGCTGGCGCTGGTATTCGGGCCGCGCGAGTATTTCTCGCTGATGGTCCTCGGCCTGCTGCTGGCCGTGGCGCTGGCCAGCGGGCCGCTGCTCGAAGGGATCGGCATGGTCGTCGTCGGCATGCTGCTGTCGCTGATCGGCACCGATGCGTTGAGCGGCGTGCAGCGCTTCTCCTTCGACATCCCACAGCTTTATGACGGCCTCGATTTCGTGCCGCTGTCGGTCGGCATCTTCGGCTTCGCCGAGATCGTGCGCAACCTGAAGGCCGGGGGCGACCGCCCACCGATCGCCGCGACCATCGCCGGCCTGATGCCGGCGCGGGCCGATCTGGCCCGGGCCATACCCGCGATCCTGCGCGGGACCGGCGTCGGCACGGTACTGGGCGCGCTGCCGGGCGGCGGGGCGGCGATCTCAGCCTTCGTGGCCTATGCGCTGGAAAAGAAGCTCTCGCGGTACCGGGCCGAATTCGGCCGGGGGGCGATCGAGGGGGTGGCAAGCCCTGAGGCCGCCAACAACGCGGGGGCGCAGACCTCGTTCATCCCGCTGCTCACCCTCGGGCTGCCGGCGAACGCCGTGATGGCGCTGATGGTCGGCGCGATGACGATCCACGATATCCAGCCCGGGCCCCAGGTGATGACCCGCAACCCCGAGCTGTTCTGGGGGCTGATCGCCTCGATGTGGATCGGCAACCTGATGCTGGTCGTGCTGAACCTGCCGCTGGTCGGGCTGTGGGTCCGCCTCCTGACCATTCCCTACCGGTTTCTCTATCCCGCGATCATGGTGTTCTGCGCCATCGGCCTCTATTCGCTGAAATCGGACAGCTTCGAGATCTACGAGGCGGCGCTGGCCTGCCTCGTCGGCTACCTGCTGGCCTGGCTGGAACTGCCGGTGGCGCCGCTGCTGCTCGGCTTCGTGCTGGGGCCGGCGCTGGAGGAAAGCTTCCGGCGGGCGATGCTGTTGTCGCGCGGCGACATCGGCGTCTTCCTCGTTTCGCCGCTGTCGGCCGGGCTGCTCGCCTTGGCCACCGCGGCACTCCTGGCCACTCTGTGGCCGCGGCGCCGGGCTGGTTCCCCCGACCTGCCTCAACCGGACCTATGCAGGTCCGGCGCCGGGCGGCAGGGTGCCCGCACCAACGATATCGAGGATGGACGATGACGACGATGGACGAGATCCTGGGCCCGGTGCTGGACTGGCAGCCGGCGCGCGAACCGCAGCGGACCGTGCTGCAGGGCGCCCTGGTGCGCCTCGAGCCGATCGCCGTCGGCCATGCCGCCCAGCTCTACGCCGCCTCGCACGGGCCCGATGCCGATCCGCGGCTGTGGGATTACATGTCGGTCGGCCCGTTTGCCGACGAGGCCGGCTTCACCAGATGGGTCGAAGGCGCCGCGGCCTCCAACGACCCGCTGTTCTTCACCGTCGTCGACCAGGCCACCGGCCGGGCGATGGGCGTGGTCAGCTACATGCGCATCACCGCGGGCCAGGGCGTGATCGAGATCGGCAATATCTGGTTCGGCACCGGCCTGCCCAGGACGCCGGCGGCGACCGAGACGATCTTCATCCTGGCCCGCCATGTCTTCGACGACCTGGGCTATCGCCGCCTCGAATGGAAGTGCAACGCGCTGAACGCGCCGTCTCGCCGCGCCGCGCTGCGCTTCGGCTTTTCCTATGAAGGGCTGTTCCGCCAGCACATGGTGATCAAGGGCCGCAACCGCGACACTACCTGGTTTGCCATGACCGATGGCGACTGGCCGGCGATCAAGGCGGCGTTCGAGACCTGGCTGGCGCCCGACAATTTCGACGCGAACGGTCGCCAGGTCAGGGGGCTGGCCGAGATCCGAGGCTTGCGCTGACCACCCCCGGCTTGCCACACTCCCCGCCGTTCAGTCGGGGAGTGAAATGATGGCCAACGACGCGCCGCGCCAGGATATCGGGGAATTCGACTACGTGATCGTCGGGGCCGGTTCGGCCGGCTGCGCGCTGGCCAACCGCCTCTCGGCCGACGAGACCAAGTCGGTCCTGCTGCTCGAAGCCGGGGGCAACGACGATTATTTCTGGATCCACGTGCCCATCGGCTACCTCTACACCATGGGCAACCCGCGCACCGACTGGTGCTTCCGGACCGAGGCCGAACCCGGCCTGAACGGCCGGGCGCTGAACTATCCGCGCGGCAAGGTCGTCGGCGGCTGCTCGGCCATCAACGGCATGATCTACATGCGCGGCCAGGCGGCCGATTACGACATGTGGCGCCAGATGGGCAATGCCGGCTGGGCCTGGGACGACGTGCTGCCGTTCTTCAAGCGCTCGCAGGACCAGGTGCGCGGCCACGATGATTTCCACGCCGAAGGCGGCGAATGGCGGGTCGAGGAAATGCGCCTGACCTGGGAAATCCTCGATGCCTTCCAGGAGGCGGCCGCCGAGGCGGGCATCCCCAAGACCCGCGATTTCAACCGCGGCGACAACGAAGGCTGCGGCTATTTCCAGGTCAACCAGAAGAACGGCATCCGCTGGACCTCGGCCAAGGCGTTCCTGCGCCCGGCGATGGGCCGCCAGAACCTGATGGTGCTGACCCATGCCCAGGCCGAGCGCGTGCTGATCGAGAACGGCCGGGCCAGCGGGATCGCGTTTCGCCAGAAGGGCCGCCCCGTCAAGGCGCGCGCCCGCGGCGCGGTGGTGCTGGCGTCGGGTGCGGTCGGCTCGCCCCAGCTGCTGCAGCTGTCCGGCATCGGCCCGGGCGCGCTGCTGCAGGAGCATGGCATCGCCCTGCGGCATGAGCTGCCCGGCGTCGGCGAGAACCTGCAGGACCATCTGCAGGTGCGCTGCGCCTACAAGGTCCGCGGCGTGACCACGATGAACGAACAGGCCAATTCGCTGCTCGGCCGCGCCAAGATGGGGATCGACTATTTCCTGTTCCGGCGCGGGCCGCTGACGATGGCGCCGAGCCAGCTGGGCGGCTTCGCCCGCTCGGACGCGGCCTACGCCACCCCGAACCTCGAATACCATGTCCAGCCGCTGACGCTCGACAAGTTCGGCGATCCCTTGCACCCGTTCCCGGGCTTCACCGCCTCGGTCTGCAACCTGCGCCCGACCAGCCGGGGCCATATCCGCATCAAGGCGCCGGACCCGTTCGCCGCCCCGGCGATCCGGCCGAACTATCTGTCGACGCCGGAAGACCGCCAGGTCGCGGCCGACGCCATCCGCCTGACCCGGCGGATCGCGGCGGGCAAGGCGCTGGCGAAGTACCAGCCGGAGGAGTTCAAGCCCGGCCCACAGATCTCGTCCGACGAGGATCTGGCGCGCGCCGCCGGCGATATCGCCACGACGATCTTCCACCCCGTCGGCACCTGCAAGATGGGCCAGGATGCGATGGCCGTGGTCGACGAACGGCTGCGGGTGCGCGGCATCGACGGCCTGCGGGTGATCGACGCCTCGATCATGCCGACGATCACCTCCGGCAATACCAACTCGCCCACCATCATGATCGCCGAGAAGGGTGCGGCGATGATGATCGAGGATGCGCGGGCGGCATGAACACGGCGCCTGCCCCCGATTTCGACGACGGTTTCCGCCGGCATCTGGCCGAGCTGCTGGCCTGGCGGCGCGACGTCCGTCGCTTCAGGCCCGATCCGCTGGCCCCGGGCCAGCTCGACCGGCTGCTCGATCTCGCCTGCCTGGCGCCCTCGGTCGGCCTGAGCCAGCCCTGGCGGTTCGTCCTGGTCGAGAGCGAGGCGGCGCGTGCCGGCGTGATCGCCGAATTCGAGGCGGCCAATGCCGAGGCGCTGGGCGATTACCGGGGCGAGCGCGCCGCGCTCTATGCGCGGCTGAAGCTTGCCGGCCTGCGCGAGGCACCGGTACATCTTGCGGTGTTCTGTGACGAGGCGACCGGGCAGGGCCATGGTCTCGGCCGCCGCACGATGCCGGAGATGCTGGCTTATTCGGTCGTCACCGCGGTCCATACGCTGTGGCTGGTCGCACGGGCCGAGGGCATCGGCGTCGGCTGGGTCTCGATCCTCGACCCCCAGGCCGTCGCGAGCCTGCTGGCCGTGCCGCCGGAATGGCGGCTGGTCGCCTATCTCTGCATCGGCCATCCGCAGGAGGATCAGGCCGAACCCGAACTCGCGCGCGCCGGCTGGCAGAACCGCGAGGCCGGGAGCCGCACGCTGCTGATCCGCTGATGGACAACCTGACCCACATCCTGCTGGGCGCCACGATCGGCCAGGCGGTCGGTCGCCGCCGTCTCGGCTGGATGGCGCTGGCCGCCGGCGCCATCGCCAATACCATGCCCGATCTCGACGTGCTGCCGCTGCTCTTCGCCGCCGATGGCCTGGCCGAATGGCGCGACCATCGCGGCATCACCCATTCGCTGTGGTTCGGCGCGGTGCTGGGCCCGCTGATCGGCTGGGCCTGCTGGCGCTTCTTCCGCCGCCGGCCGGGCGATGCCCGCGGGGCGGACGACGCGCTGCGCGCCTGGATCACCGTGTGGACGGCATCGATGATCGCCCACCCGCTGCTCGACATGTGCACGATCTACGGCACCCAGTTGCTGCAGCCGTTCAGCGACCGGCGCTTCGCCGTTCCCGCCGTCGGCATCATCGATCCGTTCTATACCGTCATCCTGCTCGCTGCCGTGCTGGCGGCGCTGGTCGTCCGCCGCTGGGGTGAGGTGGCCGCCTGGGCGGCGCTGCTCGGCTCGACCGGGTATCTCTTGTACGGCTGGGGCGAAAACCAGGCGGTCGCGCGGGAGGCGCGGCGGCAGCTGGCCGCCCAGGGCAGCGTGGGTGGCGACCTGCATGCCTATACTACGATCTTCCAGCCCTGGCTGCGCCGTGTCGTGGTCACCGACCCCTGGGGCATCCGGGTAGGATTCCTGTCCTCGACCGCCTTGCAGCCGATCGACTGGTTCTGCCAGGCGCGGGCTGACGACCCTGCCATCGCCCGGCTGCGGGCGAGCGAGGCGGGACAGGTGCTCGACTGGTTCTCGGGCGGCCAGGCCTGGCCGGTCGTCGCGCGCGAGGCCGACGGTTCGGTGCGGGTCACCCTGCTCGACACCCGCTACGGCGCGCCGGGCCCGACCGTGCTGGGCTGGTGGGGCGTATCGGCCCGCTACGCGGCCGACGGCACGGCAATCGAGGCGCCGCGGCGCATTGCGGTGCCGCGCTTGGTTTCGGGCGAGATCGTCTCGGGGCTGTGGGCGGCGACCTGGGGCGACTTCGCCGCTCTCTACCGGGCCAGCGGCGTCGACCTGCCGCCGAGCCCGCCGGCGGGGGCGCCGCCGGGCTGCCGCCTGATGGTGGAAATCAGCGGTCGGCCAGGCGGTTCTTGATCGCCAGCACCTCGGGCAGGGCGCCTTCGAACCTCGCGACCAGGTCGGGGTCGAACAGCTTGCCGGCATTGTCCCTGAGGAAGGCGATGGCTTCCTCGACGCTCCAGGCACGCTTGTAGGGCCGCTGCGAGGTCAGCGCGTCGAAGACGTCGGCGATCGCCACGATGCGGCCGGCCAGCGGGATGTCGTGGCCGGCGAGGCGCAGCGGATAGCCCGAACCATCCCAGCGTTCGTGGTGGCTGACCGCGATCTCGCGCGCCAGCTCGAGCAGCGTGAAGCCCGAACCGTCGAGGATGGCGCCGCCGATCTCGGCATGGCGCTGCATCGTCGCCCATTCGTCGTCGGTCAGCGGCCCGGCCTTCAGCAGGATCGCATCGGGCATCGCGATCTTGCCGATGTCGTGCAGCGGGGCGGCGTCGCGCAGCGCGCGCGCCTCCTCGTCCGCCATGCCGGCGGCCCGCGCCAGCGCATAGGCATACTGGCTCATCCGTTCGACATGCTGGCCGGTGTCGTTGTCGCGGAATTCGCCGGCCGTGGCCAGCCGGCGGATGACTTCGCGCCGGGTTTCCTCCAGCTCGATCGTCCGCCGCAGCACCCGTTCCTCCAGCTCGCGGTTCAGGGCCTCGGTCTGGCGCCACAGCAATTGCAGCGACAGCGCGTTGCGCACGCGGTGCAGCACCTCCCAGACCACGATCGGCTTGATCAGGTAGTCGCGCACCCCGGCCGCCAGCGCCTGTTCGCGGCTGCGCTGGTCGGCCTGGGCCGACAGGATGATGACGGGATGGGCGACGTTGGGCCGGGCTTCCCTGATCGCCTGCAGGAACCCGATGCCGTCGAGATCGGGCATGCGCAGGTCGAGCAGCAGGAGATCGTAGGGTTCCGTGGCGCCGAGATAGAGGGCGAGGCCGTCGAGGCTCGAGGTCGTCGCCTCGAGATTGTCGTAACCTTCTTCTTCCAGCAGCGCCCGGATCAGTTCGACATTGGTCTCGTTGTCGTCGACGATCAGGATGCGCGCGGCGCGCAGCGCCTGATCGGCAACCGGTATCATCAAGTTCCCCCCGCCAGCTTGCCGTCGAGAACGTCTTCGAGGGCCGCGAGGAACGCGGAAATATCCAGCGGCTTGGTCAGGTAATGGCGGAAGCCGGCTTCGCGGCCGCGCCGGATTTCGCGGTCCATCGCCGCGGCCGACAGGGCCAGGACCGGCGTGTCGGCCGTCTCGGGCCGCCGCTTCAGCTCGGCCAGGAGCTCGATGCCGCTCATCCCCGGCAGGTTGATGTCAAGCACGATGACGTCGGGGCGGTGGGCGCGGGCGAGGTCGAGGCCGGTCGAGGCGCGGTCGGCGACCAGCAGCTCGAAACCCGGCAGCGTCTCGATCAGGTCGCGCATCAGCTCGATGTTGGACGGATTGTCCTCGACATAGAGCAGCTTGCGCCGGCCGCCTTCCACTGCCGCCACGCCGTTCGTGGCCGGCAGATGCATCACCGCGCGCACGGCGCTGGTCACCGGCAGCGAGGCGGCGAAGACCGATCCCTTGCCCAGCTCGGACTGGACCGAGATGCGGCCGTTCATCAGCTCGACCAGCCGCTTGGTGATGGTCAGGCCGATGCCGGTGCCCTCGATGTTGCCCTGTTCGGCGCCGAGGCGGTTGAACGGCTCGAACAAGGCGTCGAGCTGTTCGGGCGGAATGCCGTTGCCGGTATCGCGCACGGTCAGGCTGAGGCGGCCGTGGCCGTCGGCCGTCGCGGCGATGACGACCTCGCCGCCCGGGCGGTTGTACTTGATCGCGTTGGTGCCGAGGTTGATCAGGACCTGGATCAACCGGGTACGGTCGGCCAGCACCGGCGGCAGCTCGGGGTCGATCTCGGTGCGCAGCATGACGTCGAAGCGCTGGGCCAATGCCGCGAGATTGGTGCGCACCTCGTCGGCCATCTCGGGCAGCCACACCGGCTCCAGCGACAGCTTGATCGCGCCGGTTTCGATGCGCGAGAAATCGAGCACGTCGTCGATCAGCTTGAGCAGATGGTTGCCCGACTTGACGATCAGCCCGACCTGGCGCGCCTGGCGGTCGGTCAGCGGGTCGCGGGTAGCGCGCATCAGGAGCTGGGCGAAGCCCAGGATCGAATTCATCGGCGTCCGCAGTTCGTGGCTCATATTGGCCAGGAAGTCGGACTTGGCGTGGTTGGCGCTTTCCGCCCGCTGCCGCGCGGCCTCCAGGTCGGCCGCCGCGGCGGTCAGCCGGGCATTGGCCTCGGCCAGCTCGGCGGTGCGTTCGCGCACGCGCAGCTCCATGTCGTCGCGCGACCGGCGCAGCTGTTCGGCTTCGCGTTCGGCCAGCGCCTCCAGCCGCCGGTCGACGAAGACCGAGACCAGCGCCAGGCACAGGATCATGAACGTGCCGCCGGCCACCGCCAGGGCCAGCAAAGGCTGGTCCAGGCGCTGCGTCATGGCCGAGGCCGCATTGGGGTCGGGCGACACCGTCAGCGCGGCCATGCCGGTGTAATGCATGCCACAGATCGCGATGGCCATGATCACCGCGGCACCGAGCTTGGGCCCGGTGCGCCGGACCGAGAGGGCAAGGTAGAGCGCCGCGGTCGCCGCCACCACGGCGATGACGACCGATGCCGCCACCAGTACCGGATTGTAGATCAGCCGGCCCGGCAGGATCACCGCGGCCATGCCGGTATAGTGCATCGCGACGACGCCGGCCCCGACGATGATGCCGGCGGCGACCAGCCGGCCGGGGCTGAGCCGCTTGTCCACCAGGTAGAAGCCCACCGCTGCCAGCAGGATCGGAATTACCAGCGAGATCAGCGTCAGGCCGGTGTCGTAGCCGATCGGCATGGCGACGTTGAACGCCAGCATGGCGATGAAGTGCATCGACCAGATGCCGCCGCCCAGCACGACGGCCGAACCGGCCAGCCACAGCCGGCGCGAGGCCGCCGACGTCGCGCTGGCCAGCCGCCCGCCCATGTCCAGCGCGGTATAGGAGGCAAAGAAGGCAACCACATAGGACAGCACGACCAGGGCATGGTCATGGCTGTGCTGCAGGGTCATGTTCATCGGCGGGGCGTCTTGGATGATTGCGCGGTCAGCAAAGTTTGTGAGGCCGCCCGCCGCATGCCGTCAAGCAATTTGGGAGCGAGTCGCGACTTCTGGCGTAAACTTTGATCATTGCCGTTACGAATCGGGAGGGCGCCATGCTGACGCTGATCAATCCGCCTGACATCGCCGCGCCGGTGTCGCGCTACAGCCAGGGCGTCTCCGCCCCGCAATCGGCGCGCTGGCTGCATGTTTCCGGCCAGGTCGGCGTCGCGCCGGACGGTCGCCTCGTCGAGGGGTTCGCCGCGCAGATGGAACGCGCGCTGCTGAACGTGCTCGCCGTGCTGGCGGCCGACGGTATGAGCGTACGCAATCTGGTCAAGATTACAGTGTTCATAACCCGCGCCGGCGATGTCGCGGCCTATCGCGAGATCCGCGACCGGTTGCTGGACGGTCATGCCCCGGCCTCGACGCTGCTGATCGTCGCGGGCCTCGCCCATCCCGATTACCTCGTCGAGATCGAAGGGGTCGGCGCGGCATGAACCGCGGCACGGCCTTGCGGGCCCGCATCGCCGGGATGGGCCTGGCCCATGCGATGTCGGCGCATAATCCGTTGTCCGCGCGGCTGGCCGAGGAGGCGGGCTTCGATGCGATCTGGGCCTCCGGCTTCGAACTGTCGGCCGCCTACGGCGTGCCCGATGCGAGCCTTCTGTCCTACGGCCAGCATCTCGACATGACGCGCGCGATGGTCGAGCAGACCGGCCTGCCGGTGATCGCCGATCTCGATACCGGTTATGGCAACGCGGTCAACGCGATGCATGTCGTCGGCGCCTATGAACGCGCGGGCGCGGCGGCGGTGGTGATCGAGGACAAGCGCTTCCCCAAGGATACCAGCCTGCTGGCCGGCGGGCGGCAGGAACTGGTGACGATCGGGGAGTTCACCGGCAAGATCTCGGCCGCGCTGTCGGTGCGCGCCGATCCCGGCTTCGTGGTGATCGCGCGGACCGAGGCGCTGATCGCGGGCCTCGGCCAGGACGAGGCGCTGGCCCGCGCGCGGGCCTATGCCGCCGCCGGGGCCGATCTGGTGCTGGTCCATTCCAAGCAGCGTACGCCCGACGAGGTGATGGCCTTCATCACGGCCTGGGACGGGCCGGTGCCGCTGGCGCTGGTCCCGACGCTCTATCCCGATCTCGACGAGGCGCGGATGCGGGCCACGGGCAAGGTCGGGCTGGTGATCTACGGCAACCACGCCATCCGCGCCGCGGTCACCGCGATGCAGGCGGTGTTTCGCCGCATCCGTGCCGAGGGCGGCATTGCCGGTGCCGACCGCGACATCGTCACGGTCGAGGAAATCTTCCGCCTGCAGCGCGTTGCCGACATGAAGGCGGCCGAGAAGCGCTTCATTCCGTGAGGGCCCGGCCATGCGCGTCTGCCTGATCGAGAACCGCTGGCGCATCGAGGAATTTCGCGCGCTGGCCTCCGGCCTGCTCGATCTCGGCCATGACGTGCTGCGCCTGCGCCGCGACGCCGATCTCGCCACGCTGGAAGCGGTCGCCAAACTCTCGCAGGTGCCGCTCGACCTCGTCATCACCTCCGACTGGTTCGGCTCGTTCGGCTTCGTGCCGCTGGAGGGATTCGCGCCCGTCGGCGCACCGCCGATCGTCGACATCGCCTTCGGCTCGCTGTTCATGGAAGTCTGGAACATCCGCGCGGCGCAACCGGCCGCGCCGGACGATTACCTGGCCCAGGGCAATTTCTGGCTGGCGGTGCCGTGCCGGCGCGAGCTGGCGCGGCTGCGGGCGCTGGGCCTGAACCGGATCGTCCATCTGCCGTTCGGCACCGCCGACGGCTATTGGGCCGATCCCGCCCAAGGCCTCGACAGCTATGGCTGGCTGCGGCCGGCGACGCATCGCCGCCTGCGGATCACCATGGCCGAGCTGATCGCCAATTCGCTCGACGGCATGGCCGATCGCGGCCAGGACCTCGTGCATGACGGCGTCGTCTATCTCGGCAATCCCGGCCAGGACCATGACGCGGTCTTCGCCCCGGCGCTGGCCGCGTTCACCGCGGCGACAGCCGACATCGCCGATCTCGACGTGGCCGCGATCCATGCGCGCATCGACGGGTTCCTCGACGGCCGGCCGGACACGGCCGGCGGCGACGGGGTGTGGCGGGGCAGGGTGGCGGATGCGCTGGTCCACGATGCCAAGGGGCGCAAGCGGCGGGTCGAGGTGGCGCGGCTGCACCGTCATCTCGGGCCGCGGCTGATGCTGTTCGGCGATTTCTGGCCCAAGGTCGGCATCCCGTCGCGGCCCGAGGAAGCCAGGCTGCGCGGCTTTCGCTACGCATTGTCGAGCCTGGCGATCGACTTCGGCAGCCTGTCCTTCGACACGGCGCTCTATAACCGCCCGCGCGAGATCGCCGAATGCGGCGGCGTGCTGGTCCAGGCGCGGTGCCGGGACAGCGACGAGATCTGGGGCGAGCTGGCACCACAGATGGATTTCGCCGATATTCCCGGCATGCTCGACCGGATCGACGACATCCTGTCGCGCCCCATCGCCGATCGCCATGCCCTGGGCCGGGCGCAGGGCGGGCGGCTGTCGGACCGTTTCAGCTACGGCCGGCTTCTGCCCGGGCTGTTCGATCAGCTGGGCATCCGGGGATAAGAAAAGCTTCCGAGGCTTGCGCCGGCCGGATTTGATGGCCGCGGTATCCGAGGATGAATATTGCGACGCACACGCAACGATTGTGACAGGATTTTACAGAAAAACTTACGTAATGCGTTGAGGACCGACAGGCCCGGCCCCATCGTATTGCTCGAATTCGGCTATCCAGGAGTAAGGGCCATGCGCATTTCAACCAAGTTGCTTGGCGTCGTCGGGGTTCTCTCGGTGGTCGGCATCGCGCTGGCCGGCATCGGCGTCAAGGCACTCGGCGACTTCAACCAACAGGCCGACAAGGTTGAGCTGGCGGCGCGCCGTTCCCTGTTGGGCGAGCAGATGAATGCGCTGGTCTATGCCGTGGTGATGGACAGCCGCGGCGTCTACATGTCGCCCGATGCCAAGACTGCCTCGCGCTTCGGCGAGGGCATGCTTAAATTCCTCGACCAGATGCGGGCACGCGGCGCCGAGATGCGCAAGGTCGAGGCCGCTCTGGGCGCCGCGCCGGCGACCGAGCTTTATGCCGCCCTGGACGATTTCATCCGCTTCCGCACCGAGATGGTCCGCCTGGCCCGCGACGAGACCCCGGCGAAGGCGCGCGAATTCGGCGACAACGATGCCAACCGCGCCAATCGCCAGAAGCTGAACGACGAAGTCGATCGCTTCTCGGCCAAGGCGTTCGAAGGCGCCGTCGCCATCAATGACGCGATGGACAAGTCCTATGACCGGCTGTTCTGGCTCTTGATCACCTGCGCCGCGGTGGGCGTGATCGCCTCGCTGTCGATCTCGATCTGGGTGATCCGCCGTTCGTTCCTGCAGCCGCTCGGCGCGATGCTGCAGACCATGGGGGCGCTGAGCCGGCGCCAGCTCGCCACCGAGGTGCCCTATCGCGGCCGTGCCGATGAGATCGGCGAGATCGCCGCGGCGGTCGAAACCTTCAAGCAGGGCCTGATCGAGGGCGAGCGCCTCGCCGCCGAGGCCGAGCAGAACCGGCTGCGCGAGGCGGCGATGAAGGCCGAGCAGGCGACGCGCGAGCGCGAGGCGGCCGAGGAGCGCCGCCGTCACGAGGAAGAAAACCGCGTGGCGGAAGCCCGCCGCGAGCGTGAGCTGCAGGAAGCCAAGGCCCGCGCCGAGGAGGAGCGCCGCACCGAGCAGGAGCGGCTGCGTGCCGAGGCCGAGGCAAACCGCAGGGCCGACCTGATGCAACTGGCCTCGAGTTTCGAGCATGCGGTGGGCGGCGTGGTCGAGACCGTCGCGTCGGCCGCGACCCAGCTGAACGCGACCGCCGAGAGCATGACCGGCATCGCCGGCGAGACCGAACAGCAGTCGCTGGCCGCCGCCTCGGCTTCCGAACAGGCGGCGACCAACGTGCAGACCGTCGCCGCGGCATCCGAGCAGCTCGCCTCCTCGATCCGCGAGATATCGGGCCAGGTCGCCAAGTCGTCGCGCATCGCGCAGGGCGCGGTCGCCCATGCCCGCCATACCGACGAGATCGTGCGGGGCCTCGCCACCTCGGCCGAGAAGATCGGCGAGGTGGTGAACCTGATCAATCAGATCGCCGGCCAGACCAATCTGCTGGCCTTGAACGCGACGATCGAGGCGGCGCGCGCCGGCGAGGCCGGCAAGGGCTTTGCCGTCGTCGCCTCCGAGGTCAAGAACCTGGCCAACCAGACGTCGAAGGCGACCGAGGAGATCGGCCAGCAGATCGCCACCGTGCAGGCCACGACCCAGGAAGCGGTCAGCGCGATCCGCGACATTTCCAACGTGATCGGCGAGATCAACGAGATTTCCGGCTCGATCGCCGCGGCCGTCGAGGAACAGGGCGCGGCCACCAACGAGATCGCCCGCAACGTCGAGGAGGCGGCGGAGGGTACCCGCGTCGTTTCCAACAACGTCGTGCGGGTCTCGACCTCGGCCAGGGAGGCGGGCCAGGCGGCCGACCAGGTGCTCGACGCCTCCGGCGAGCTGTCGGGCCAGGCGGCCCGGCTGCGCCAGGAGGTCGGCCGCTTCCTCAGCCAGATCCGCGCTGGCTAGCGGGCCACCGCCCGCTGAAAGGCCGGGCGCGCGGTGACGCGGGCCAGATAGTCGCGGAAGGCAGGCCGGTCGGGCAGCACGCCCAGCACGTTGAGGCCGTAGAACACGGCCGAGCCGATCTGGGTGTCGGCCGCCGTGAAGCTGTCGCCGGCGGCATAGGCCTGCGCCGAAAGCCGCCGTTCCAGATAGGCCGCCATGTCGTCGAACGTGCCGAACGAAAAGCTGTGGCCGTCATAGGTGAAGCCCTGCGCGCGTGCCGCGATGCAGGGATCGGCGACGCCGTCGACATAGGCGATGGCCGTCAGATAGGGCCCGCGGCGCGGATCGCCGATCGCCGGCGCGAGGCCCGCGGCCGGGAAGGCGTCGGCCAGATAGGTGGTGATCGCCGCCCGCTCGGTGATGATGGTGCCGTCATGCACGATGGCCGGCACCTTCTTGTTCGGCTGGATCGCACGATAGCTCTCGGGCGCGCCGCCCGGGGCACGGATGTCGACGATCTCGATCTCGTAGTCCGCACCCAGCTCCTCCAGCAGCCACAACACGCCAGACGACCGCGACTGGGGAGCATGGTAGAATTTCAACATGGCGTCCTCCTGCAGATGATGCGGGAAGGCTACATCGACCTGCTGCCAGGCCGTGTCAGCAGCGGCACTTCAAGGGAGTACCCCGTGGACGCCATCTCGATCCGCTTCGACCAGCAGGCCGACGCCTTGCGCGAGGCCCGGCGGCTGGCGGCCGAAACCGGCGTGTCGGTCTATGTCGTGCAGATACTCGAGGCCGAGGGCCGCCCCTGGGAAGTGCGCGACGCCCTGCCCAAGAACCGCCCCTGGCTGGAAGTGGCGCCTGAAGAGCCTTGTTAGGGGCTTGCCGCCACCGCGTCGGCGGCGGCCTGGCGCTGCTGGCGGTAGCGGCGATAGGCGATTTCCCACAAGCCGTCGACGCCGTCGCGCGGCGGCGGGGGATAGAGGATCTTGCCGGCGCGCCGCGCCCGCCAGGCCTGGCCGGCCAGCGCCGGACGCGCCGGCAGGCCGCAGGCCGGACAGTGGACCTCGATCAGGTCGATCGGCCAGTCGTGGCCGCGCTGCTCGATCAGCGCGACGAGATCGAGATAGCTGGACGAGCTGCATTGCGGGCAGCTCGCCTTGATGCCGGAATCGAGCATATACGCCTTGCCGATCGTATCGACCGTGATCGGATAGGTGATGGCCGGCAGTTTCAGCATGGCGCCATGGTGGCGCGATACCGGACGCACGACCAGATGGGTATAGAATCAGGCTCTGTCGCGTGAATGACGGCCGCCCTTCACGGCGCCAGTTCGTAGAGGGCCGAGCCGTCGCCGTTGTCCCGGACCAGCTTGATCGAGGGATTGGCGGCCAGGTACTTCGTGGCGCCGGCCCCTGACAGGAAGCGCAAGCTGATGCCGGCCACCGGCCGGATGCGCCAGTTGCCGTCGGCTGCCGGATTGAAGGTCGGGTTGGCGGTGAAATACTGGACCAGCGCCTCGCGGTTTTCTTCCGGCGCGTCGATGATCACCTTGGAGGCGTCGATGCCCGGGAAATTGCCGCCGCCATAGGCCCGGTAATTGTTGGTGACGACGATGAACCTGGCGGCATCGTCGATCGGCTTCCCGGCGAAGGCGAGGTTCTTGATGCGGTTGGCGCCCGGGTTGACCGGCTTGCCGTTCGGGTCGTATTTCGGCGGCTCGGTCACGTCGATCTCGTAGGTGACGCCGTCGATGACGTCGAAGTTGTACGACCGGAAATCGTCGTTGATAACGTTCTGGTCCGCCGCGCCCTTCGGATCGATCTGGCGGAACTGGCCGGCCGACATCTCCAGCCAGTCGCGCACCTGGGCGCCCGTGATCAGCACGGCCTTCAGGGTGTTGGGGTAGATATAGAGATCGGCGACGTTCTTGATGGCGACGGGGCCTGCCGGGATGTCGGTGTAGTAGCCCCAGCCCTGGCGGCCGCCGGCCTTGAACGGGGCCGCGGCCGACAGGATCGGGTATCTCTCGTAATCGGTGCCCTGGACGGCAGTCTTCACGTAGGCGGTCTGGGCCAGCGAGACGACCTGAACCGACGGGTCGTCGGCCACCTGCGCGAAATAGGAATAGATCGGGGCGGTGGTCTCGGTGACCTTGCCGCGGACATAGGCGAGCGTCGCCTTGTGTTCGTCGCCCACCGCCGCCATCACCATCGGATCGGCCTCGACCAGCGATTTCTTGGCGGCGCGATCGAAGATCGGCCGGATCGCAGCCTTGGAATCGATCACTTTCCAGGCGCCGGAGGCATCGTCGAGCACCAGGTCGACGATGCCGAGGTGGTCGCCCCAGCGGCCCGGCATCACCGCGGGCACGCCGTTGATGGTGCCCTTGGCCAGATCGACCTTGGGAAAGCCCGCGAACTGCTTGCCGGGGAATTCGGCATGGGCATGGCCGAACAGGATGACGTCGATGCCCGGCACCTCGGCCAGGCCGGCCACCGCATTTTCGCTGGAGCCCGCGGTTTCGCCGTTCTCGAAGCCGGAATGGGGAATGGCGACGACGAGCTGGGCGCCCTTGGACCGGATTTCCGGCACGAACTTGCGTGCGGTCTCGACGATCTCGCGGGTCGTCACCCGGCCGTCGAGATTGGCGCGGTCCCACTGCATGATCTGCGGCGGCACGAAGCCGACGACGCCGACCTTGAGCTTGTGGGCCTTGCCGGCCTCGTCGGTGACCTCGCGATCGAGGATCAGGTAGGGGGTGAAGGCATTCTTGCCGGCGTCCGGGCCGCCCGCCTTCTCGTCGACATAGACATTGGCGTTGACGTAGGGGAAGGCGGCGCCGGCCAGCGCCTGCCGCAGGAACGGCAGGCCGTAATTGAATTCGTGGTTGCCGATATTGCCGGCATCGTAGCCCAGCTGGTTCATCACCTTGTAGGCGGGATGAACCGCGCCCTGGGCCAGCGGCTGGACCCGGGCGACGAGATCGCCCATCGGGTTGCCCTGCAGCAGATCGCCGTTGTCGAAGAACAGGCTGTTCTTCGCCTCGGCGCGTGCCGCCTTCAGCAGGGTGACGGCCCGTGCCAGGCCGAACTGGTCGGTGCCCTTGTCCTGGTAATAGTCGTAGTCCAGAAGGTTCATATGGATGTCGGTCGTCTCCATCACGCGGAGATTGACCTGGGCGGCGTCGACGCTACCGGCGGCGAGCACGGCCGCCGTGACGCCGATCATGAACTGGAAGCGTGTCATCTGGCATCTCCCCGGGAATACCTGTCGCCGGGGAGGCTAGCACTACCTCGTGACAGCTACCACGGAGGTCAGCCGATGACGGAGAGAACGAGCCTGCGCACTTCGTCGCGGGTCATGCCGGCCATCGCCGTGATCTTCTCTTCGGGCTGGGGGGCCCGGCGCTGCGCGGGCAGGGGATGGGCGGTCTTGGGCAAGGGATGGGTCAGGGTCTGCATAGTATAATCCTGTCAAAAGGCGCGGGGACCTCGCGGGCCGCGGCCTGTTTCCAACGTTGGTCGGGGGAAATCAATCCAGATGGCGCGGCCGATCGTCGGCGGCGCCGGCTGCCCGCTCCGGGCGAGGCAGCAATGGGGTGCCCGAAGGCACCCCAAGTTCTGCGTCGCTTAGAGCGCGCGCAGATTCACGGCGGCGGACTTGCCGCTGCGCTTGTCGCGCTCGACGTCGAATTCGATCTTCTGCCCGTCGTTCAAGCCGGCGAGGCCCGAGCGTTCAACCGCCGAGATATGGACGAACACGTCGGTGCCGCCGCTCTCGGGCTGGATGAAGCCGTAGCCCTTCTGGGCGTTGAACCATTTCACGGTGCCAGTAGTGGCCATTAACTAAGTTCCTTGGGTGTGTCATCAGGCCACCGGGCACGTCGCCCGGCGGATCAACCAATGATAAGGGGGATCGGGGAGGGCCGCTCCAGCACCCGGGGGCGCGAGCCTTGCGGGGAACGAGGAATAGCACGGCCGAAACCAAACATAAGTCGACGGAAGCTTATATAGCGCATGATCACGCAAATGGCAAGGGCTGCCCCTGGCATGATGCGCTGCATGCCCGGCCCGGCATGACGCGGTGCTGCCTGAATTCCCGCACGGACGGTGTCCGGCTTTGCAACCATTTCTCAATTGCGAGAGGAGAAAAATTTTTACAACTCACCAATAGCGAGCATGCGCCGTTTGTATAAGGCTTCCGGCCAATCCAACTGGATTGGAACGGATGGTATCGGTCATGCAAAACGTCAGAATTCTCTTCAAGATTGTGCTGGTGATTGCCTTGCTGGCGCTTCTGGGCATATCGAGCACGGGGTTGGCGATTTTTCGGATGGGACAGGCGGACGACCGGAATACGGTCGTCCTCACCCAGGATGCGCCGGGCGTGATCTGGCTGGCGCGCGCCAATGCGACGATCAACCGGACGAGCAGTCTGCTCTACCAGATGATCGCCGAAAACGATGCCAACGACATCAAGGCGACCCAGGAACTCCTGCTGGCGGCATTCCATGATTTCGACGCACGCATCCAGGGCGCGCGCGAGCGCCTGCCCGGGCAGGCCGCGACGCTCGATCGCCTCAAGGCGGATTATGCTCGGCTGGTCGAAGGGTCGCGCGAGGTGCAGGCGCTGGCCATCCAGAACACCGAGGAGAGCAACGCCCGCGCGACCAAGATCGTCGACAAGACCCTCGGCCCGGCGTTCGAGCTGTTGCGTCGCGATATTTCGAACGAACTCGACCGACAGGTCGACGGACTGAAGGATACGTCCGACAGCCTGACCGCCACATATTACACAACCCGCACCACGCTGATCACCGTGCTGGCCATCGGGGTAATCATCGTGGGCGCGCTAGCCTTCTGGATCGCGCAGCGCGGCATCGCCGGCCCGCTGAAGGGCTTGGCCGAAACCATGCAGGTGCTGGCGCGCGGCGATTATTCGGCGGTGGTGGTCGGCCAGCAGCGCGGCGACGAGGTCGGGCTGATGGCCAGGAGCGTCGAGGTGTTCAAGCAGAACGGCATCGAAGGGCGCCGCC
>JAEYTW010000335.1 GCA_023433835.1 Pseudomonadota bacterium
CGCGGCGCCCAGCCGCGCCACCTCGTCCTCGAGCCGGTCGAGGCTGCCGGTGCCGAAGACGACACGCGGCGAGACGTGGTCATAGGTGAACTGCAACGCTTTCTCCTAATCGTCCAGCCGGCGCTGGACCGGAAACAACTCGATGCCCCAGCGGCGGCGAATCTCGCCCCACAGCCCGCCGCGGGTGGTCAGCATGACCAGAATCGCCAGCGCGCCGAAAGCGATCATATAGGCCGCGCCGAAATCGGCGAGATATTCGCGCAGCAGGAAATAGAGGATGCAGCCCAGGATCGGCCCCTCGATCGTGCCGACGCCGCCGATGACGACGATGAACACGATCATCACCGACCAGTTGATCGAGACCGCAGCATCGGGCGACAGGCGCAGCTTGGTCAGGAAGATCAGCCCGCCGACCAGCCCGGCCCCGCCGGACGCCGCGACATAGACCCAGGTCTTGACTTGGCCGACCGAGATGCCGACGGCCTCCGAGGCCGGCTCGCTGTCGCGCAGCGCGGTCAAAGCGAGGCCCCAGCGCGAGCGTAGCAGGGCATGGAGCCCGGCCACCGCGCCGAGGCCGACGAACCCTGATATCCAGAAGGCCAGCGCCTCGCGCCACCAGGGATCGATCGCCCGCATCGTCGCGGTGATCGAGATGCCGGAACCGCCGCCCAGCCATGACCAGTTGGCGAAGACCAGCCGCCAGCATTCGGCCATGATCCAGGTGCCGACGGCAAAATAGGCACCGTTCAGCCGGAACAGGAGGCGCGACATCGGCCAGGCGAACAGGGCCGACAGGCCCGCGCCGATCGGCAGCGCCAGATAGGGGCTGAGCCCCAGGCGATAGGCGAACAGCACCAGCGCATAGCCGCCGATGCCGATGAAGGCCTGCTGGCCGAACGAGACCAGGCCGCCATAGCCGGCCAGCAGGTTCCACAGCTGGGCCAGGGCCAGGAAGCAGAACATCTCGACGCCGGTGCGCAGGATGTCGGAGGCGGCCCAGAACGGCATCGAGACGACGACGGTGACGACAACAAGGGCTGCACCCGCCAGCCGGCCCGGC
The DNA here is from genome assembly GCA_023433835.1 of Pseudomonadota bacterium. Taxonomy (GTDB): domain Bacteria; phylum Pseudomonadota; class Alphaproteobacteria; order Ferrovibrionales; family Ferrovibrionaceae; genus JAFKFH01. The sequence continues at coordinate 1,061 of JAEYTW010000335.1, forward strand.
CGGCGCAGACGGGCAGATGCTTGCGGGATCACGGTCATCTCAGGCATCCCGCGTCTTTGGCAGCAGGCCACGCGGCTGCACCGCCAGAATCAGCAGGAACACGGCGTGGCCGAACAGCAGGCCCCAGCCGGGATCGACGCGGAAGCCGATAGCCTGGGCCAGGCCGAGGATCACCCCGCCGGCCAGCGTGCCCCACAGCGAGCCCATGCCGCCGATGATCACGGCCTCGAAGGCGAACAGCAGCTGCGGCGGCCCGAAGGCCGGGTCGAAGACCGTGCCGATGCCGAACAGCACGCCGGCCAGCGCCATCACGGCGAATGCCAGCGCCATGGCCAGCGCATAGAGATGGCGGTTGTCGTAGCCCATCAGCTGGACGATCTCCTGGTCGTCGGACACCGCGCGGAAGGCACGGCCCAGGCTGGTGCGGGCGAACAGGAGCTCCAGCCCCGCGATGACCGCGACCGCCAGGCCGAAGGTGATCAGCGGGAACCAGCCGATCGCGAGGCCGTCGGCGATGCCGATCCCGGCCGAGGTCAGCCCGCCGGCATCGAGGCGGCGGGAATCGGCGGAGAAGGTTTCCAGGAGGCCGTTCTGGATGATCACCGACAGGCCGAAGGTGATCAGCAGGGCCGGCATGATGTCGCGGCCCACGGCGCGATTGAGCAGCGTCCGCTGCACGACATAGCCGACGACCGCCATCGCCGGCACGACGATGACCAGGGCGGCCAGCGGATGCAGCCCCAGCGTCGTCATGCAGACCAGCGCGAGGTAGGCGGCGAGTACGATGAAATCGCCATGGGCGACGTTGACCAGCCGCATGACGCCGAAGGCGAGCGACAGCCCGACTGCCATCAGCGCATATTGCCCGCCGAGCAGCACGCCCTGGAGCAGCGTATCGATCAGGTTCAGCATGATCAGTGCAGCCCGAAATAGGCAGCCGAGATTTCATCGCGGCCGAGGCTCGCGGCCGGACCGCTGAGCGAGACGCGGCCCTCCTGGAAGCAATAGAGCCGGTCGGCCGCGGCCATCGCCTGGCCGATATCCTGCTCGACCACCACGATCGCGGTGCCCTGCGCCCGGATGCGCGGGAAGACGGCATAGATGTCGCGGATCACGGTGGGGGCGAGGCCCAGCGAGAGTTCGTCGCAAAGCAGCAGGCGCGGATTGCTCATCAGCGCCCGGCCGATCGCCACCATCTGCTGCTGGCCGCCCGACAAGGCGGTGGCCGGGTTGCGGCGGCGTTCGGCCAGGATCGGAAACAGCGCGTAGACGGCGGCCAGCGTCCATGGCCCCCGGCTGCCGGCGGCGCCGATGCCGAGGTTTTCCTCGACCGACAGGCTCGGGAACAGCCGCCGCCCCTCCGGCACCAGGGCCAGGCCCCGGCGCACCAGGCGATGGGGCGCCGCGCCGCCGATCGCCGCGCCGTCGAAACGCACGGCGTCGGCCCGCGTGCGGACGAGACCCACCAGCGTCTTCAGGAAGGTCGACTTGCCGGCGCCGTTGGCGCCGATGATGGCAACGACCTCGCCGGCCGCGACCGTGACGTCGATGCCGTACAGCGCCTGGAAATCGCCGTAGAACGCGGTGAGGCCGCGGGTTTCCAGCAGCGCCGTCATGCCTCCAGCCCCATATAGACCTCGCGCACCTCGCGCGAGGCCATCACCGCGTCGGGCGGGCCCTCCCGGAGCAGCCGGCCGAAATTGATCACCACCAGCCGATCGACGACCCGCAGCAGCGCGCGCACGACATGCTCGATCCAGACGATCGAGACGCCGTCGGCCCGCAGGTCGTTGATCGTATCGGTCAGGGCCAGCGCCTCGTCGTCGGTCAGGCCGCCGGCGATCTCGTCGAGCAGCAGCAGCCGCGGCCGCGTCGCCATGGCGCGGGCAAGCTCGAGCCGCTTGCGGTCGATGAGCGTCAGCGATCCGGCCAGCCGGTTCGCCTTGGGCAAGAGACCGGTGCGCCGCAACACGTCGCGGCAATGATCCGCCGCCGCCGATTCCGCCAGCCCGCCGCCGAACACCGCCCCCACAGCCAGGTTCTCGTAGACCGTCATGCCGACGAAGGGATGCGGGATCTGGAACGAACGGCCGATGCCCAGGCGGCAGCGGGCGGAAGGATCGAGGGCCGTGATGTCGCGGCCCTCGTAGAACACCCGGCCCGCATCGGGCCGCAGATGGCCGGTGACGAGGTTGAACATCGTCGACTTGCCGGCGCCGTTGGGGCCGAGGATGCCGAGCGCCTCGCCGGGATCGAGCGACAACGAGAGGCCGTCGGCGACGCGCAGCGCCCCGAAGGATTTCTCGACCCCGTCGAGGCGCAGCAGCGCGGTCATCCGCCGATCGGCCTCAGCTTGTCGGCCACCGGAATGGCCGGCGCCTGGGAATTGTCGACGATGACGAGGTCGTAGCGATACTTGGCCCCGGCCGCCGCCTTCCGCCACTGGCCGCCGACCAGCGGCGTCTTGGCGACGTTCCTGACCGGGCCCTTGCCCCAGGCCACCGGCCCGACGATGGTGTCGACCGAGGTGGCTGCGATCGCATCGCGGATCGCGGCGGCCTGGCCCAGGTCCTTGGTATTCTTCAGCGCCGCGGCCGCGACCTCGAACAAGGCATGGGCGAAGCCGAGCGGCTGGGTCCATTGCTTGCGGGTCTCGGCCTCGTAGGCATCGGCGAGCTCGCGCGCGCTCTGGCCGCTCAAGGTCGACTTGAACGGGTGGTTCGGGGTCCACCACACCTCGGTCGACAGCCCGTCACCATTGTCGCCTAGCGCCTCGACCGCGGCAGGGAACAGCAGCGCCTTGCCGACACTGGCGATCTTCGGCCTGAAACCCTTCTGCGCCGCCTGGTTCCAGAAGGTGGTGAAGTCGGGCGGGATCGGCACGCCGGTCAGAATCTCCACCTTGCCATCGCGGAAGCGCTGGATCTGCGCCGAGAAATCGGCGGTCAGGTTCTGGTAGCGGCCGGGATCCACCATCTGGTAGCCGGCCTTGGCCAGTACCGGCGGAAAGCCCAGGCTGGCATCGCCCCAGGCATTGCCGTCGCCATCATTGGGAAACAGCCCGCCGACCACCTTGTTGGAAGGCAGGCTGTTCCACATCGAGGTGAAGGTGCCGATGATGTCCTCGAGCCCCCAGAAAAAGTGATAGGTCCAGTCGAAGCCCTTGTCGGGCTTGGCGCCGCGGCCGAAGAACCAGGGTTGCCAGGGCGCTACGGTCGAGATGCAGGGCTTGCGCTCCAGTTCGCACTGATCGGCCACCGGGTTGGTGGTCTCGGGCGTCGACGAAACCAGCACCAGGTCGACCTTGTCCTTGAGGATCAGGTCGGCGGCGACGTCGGCGGCGCGTGCCGGGTTCGAGGCGCTGTCCTTGATGACGATCTCGACCGGAAAAGTCTTGCCGCCGATCTCCAGGCCCTTGGCCCACAGCTTGCGCATCTGGCCGACGACGAAGACGTCGGTTTCGGCGAACAGCGCCAAGGGCCCGGTGCGCGGGGTGACGAGGCCGATCCTGATCGTGCGGGTCGACTGGGCGAACAGCCCCGTCGTCCACCCCGCGGTGCCCGCCGCGGCAGCGGCTTGCAATAGACGACGCCGTCCGATTTTCCTGGTCATTGCTAGTTCCCTCCCGTTTTTTTATGAAGTCTCAGCGCCGGTAGAACGGCGGAATTGCGGCGTCGACATTGACCCAGACCGAGCGCGCCTCGGTATAGTCGTGCATCGCCTCGAAACCCATTTCGCGGCCATAGCCGGACTGCCCCACCCCGCCGAAGGGCGAGCCCGGATTGACCCGCTTGTAGCAATTGATCCAGCACATGCCGGCCCGGATGCCGCGCGCCATCCTGTGGGCGCGGGCAAGGTCGCTGGTCCACAGGCCGGCGCCGAGGCCGTAGTCGGTGCCGTTGGCGATCGCCAGCGCTTCCTCGTCGGTCTCGAAGGTAAGCACGGTGACGAACGGGCCGAACACTTCCTCCTGCGCCACGCGATCGGCCGGCCTGGCCCTCACGACCGTCGGCAGGACGTAGCAGCCGGCCGCGAGGCCCGCATCGGCCGGCGCCATGCCGCCGGCAAGAATTTCGCCACCCTGCTCGACCGCGGTCCGGACATAGGCCAGCACCCGGTCGCGATGCAGCGTCGAGGTCAGCGGACCCATCTCGGTCGCGGGGTCGAGCGGGTCGCCGACCTTGATCGAGCGGGCCAGCGCCACGAAGCGATCGAGGAAATCGTCCGCGATCGACGTGTGCAGGATCAGCCGCGAGCCGGCGATGCAGGCCTGGCCCTGGTTGTGGAAGATCGCCCAGGCCGCGCCGTTCACGGCCGCCCCGATATCGGCATCGGCGAAGACGATGTTGGCGCCCTTGCCGCCGAGTTCGAGTTGCACGCGCTTCAGGTTGCCTTGCGAGGCCGCGACGACGCGGCGGCCGGTGGCGGTCGAGCCGGTGAAGGCGATCTTGGCGACGTCAGGGTGCTCGGCCAGCCGCTGCCCGGCGGTGTGGCCATAGCCCGGCACGATGTTCACGACCCCCTTGGGAAAGCCGACCTCGGCCATCAGTTCGGCGATGGCCAGGGTCGACAGCGGCGTGATCTCCGACGGCTTCAGCACCACGGTGTTGCCGGCGGCCAGCGCCGGCCCAATTTTCCAGCTGGTGAACATCAGCGGGAAGTTCCACGGCACGATCTGGCCGACCACGCCGAGCGGCGCCCGTTCGACATAGTTCAGGAATCCCGCCTCGACCGGCACGACCGAACCCTGGACCTTGTCGGCCATGCCGCCGAAATAGCGGAAGCAGGCGGCGGTGCGCGGCACGTCGAGGAAGCGGGAATCCCTGATCGGGTGGCCGGTATCCGTCGTCTCCAGCCGCGCGAGACGCTCGGCTTTGGCCTCGATCGCATCGGCGAGCCTGAGCAGCAGCCGGCCGCGATCGGCCGCGGCCAGCGCCGGCCCCATT
>JAEYTW010000362.1 GCA_023433835.1 Pseudomonadota bacterium
CTCCAGGACCGGGCACCCCCTTGCGCCGATTCCGTCGCTCCGGGCGAAGCGAAGCGGAGACCCGGAGCCCAGGGCAAGGGCGTCGCAAGACGATCGGAGCCGTCCTCCAGGACCGGGCACCCCCTTGCGCCGATTCCGTCGCTCCGGGCGAAGCGAAGCGGAGACCCGGAGCCCAGGGCAAGGGCGTCGCAACCGGCGCGGCGCTTAACCTGAATACCCGCTTTCGCGGGTACGACGATTGAGCCTATGGTTGCCATATGCGACCTTGCGTCTACATCCTCGCGAGCAAACGCAACGGAACGCTCTATGTCGGCGTGACGAGCGACCTGATGCGGCGGGTGTGGCAGCACAGGAGCGGTGCTGTCGAAAGCTTCACCAGGCAGCACGGCGTGCATCTCCTGGTCCATGCCGAGTTCCACGACACGATGGAACACGCGATCCGCCGCGAGAAGCAAATCAAGCACTGGCGGCGCGCCTGGAAGCTCGAACTGATCGAGCGCGGCAATCCCGCCTGGGCCGATCTCTCCGAGATCGGCATCCCCTGACCATGGAAAAGGCCCCGCCGTTGCCGGCGGGGCCTTTTGTCGTCAGTAACCTCAGGCTTCGCGGATCTGGGTGATGAAACGGTCGACCTGGGTGCGCAGGGCTTCGGCCTGGCGCGACAGTTCGGACGAGGCGTTCAGCACCTGGCCCGCCGCATGGCCGGCCTCGCCGGCCGAGCGGTTGACGTTGGAGGCGCTTTCCGAGGCGGCCTTGGTGCCGGAAGCCGCTTCCTCGACGTTGCGGGCGATCTCGCGGGTCGCGGCCCCCTGCTGTTCGACGGCGGCGGCGACCGAACCCGAGATCTCGTTGATCTGCTGGATGATCTCGCCGATGCCGTGGATGGCCGAGACGGCTTCCTGGGTCGCGCCCTGGACACCCGAGATCTGCTGGCCGATCTCCTCGGTCGCCTTCGACGTCTGATTGGCCAGGTTCTTGACCTCCGAGGCCACGACCGCGAAACCCTTGCCGGCTTCGCCGGCGCGCGCCGCCTCGATGGTGGCGTTGAGCGCCAACAGGTTGGTCTGGCCGGCGATCGAGTTGATCAGGCCCACGACCTCGCCGATCTTGTCGGCAGCCGTAGCCAGGCCCTGGACGATCTCGTCGGTGCGGCGGGCCTGGTCGACCGCGGTCTGGGCGATGCGGGTGGCGTTGGCGACCTGGCTGGCGATCTCGTTGATCGACGCCGACAACTCCTCCGTGGCGGAAGCCACGGTCTGCACGTTCGACGCGGCCTGCTCGGTCGCCGAGGAGGCGGCCAGCGACTGCTTGGCGGTTTCCTCGGCGATGCCCGACATCGTGCCGGCGGTCGCCTGCATCTCGGTCGCGGCCGCGGCCACCGTGTCGACGACGCCGCCGACCTGGGCGTGGAAGTCGTCGGCCAGGCGGCGCATCTCGTCCTTGCGGCGCACTTCCGCTTCCTCGCGCTGCCGGCTCTCGGCGGCGCTACGCTCGGCGGCGGCGCGGCGATCGGCATCCTCGGCCTCGCGCTGGCGGCGTTCCTCGGCCTGCTTGGCCTCGTCCTCCAGCCGGCGACGCTCGTCGGCGGCATCGCGCTCGCGCTGTTCCTGGGCGCGCTTCATCTCTTCCTGCTCGGCGCGCTGGCGTTCGGCCTCGGCGGCGAGGCGCTCGGCCTCGATCGCGTTCTGCTTGAACACTTCGACGGCCTGGGCCATCTGGCCGATCTCGTCGCGGTTCTCGCGGGCCGGCACCTCGATTTCCTTATTGCCGGCGGCCAGCTCGGTCATCGCCGAGGTCATCGCCTTGACCGGCCGGGTGATGCCGCGGGCGGTGAGGAAGGCGAGCAGCAGGGCCAGCACGACCGCCGCCGCCGAGACGCCGATGGTCAGGGTCTGGGCCTCGGTCGCCGCGTCGTTGGTGGCGACCAGGATGGCGCCGAGGCGCTGCAGCTGCTCATAGGCGATGGCGTTGGTCTGCTCGGCCAGCGCGACCGACTGCTTGCCGTCGACGTCGAGCGAGCGCTTGGCGACGTCGCCCAGGATGCCGGCGGCCTCCTTGAAAGCGGCCTGGTAGCGGGGCCAGTATTCGCGGATCTCGTCGAAGATCCAGCGCGCTTCCGACGGCACTTCCTGCAGTTCCAGCGTGACCATCCAGTCGGCCATGGTCGACAGCTCGATTTCGGAATCGGCCATCAGCGAATCGTCGGGGGTCAGCAGGAAGCGGGTCGCGAACAGCTGGGCCTTGAGCAGGTGGCCCTGGGCGGTGCCGGCGATGGCGGCGATCTGGAACTGGCCGACCGACGACATGGTCGAGACCAGCGCGGCGAAATCCTGCATCAGGATCTTGGCGGCCGAGCCCATGTTCTCGGTGACGACCACTTCCTGGCGTTCGCGCAGCTTGACGATCTCGCTGACGCCGAGGCGGAACTTCTCGACCTGGCCGAGCAGATCCTCGAGCTTGGCGCGTTCCTCGGGGTTTTCGGTCAGGCCGGCCACGGCCTCGAGGTTGGAGCGGGCCTTGTTGAAGGCTTCGTCCATCTTCGGCTTGGCGGTCTGGTCGGCATAGAAGATGAAGAGGCGCAGCAGGCGCCGCAGCTCGGCCACCTGGGCGTTGGTCTGGTCGATCAACAGCGTGTTCTGCGCCACGCGGTCATATTCCGCCAGGCGCTGCTGCTGCTCCTTCTGGGAGTAGACGGCCATCAGCGAGATCGCGATCAGTGCGGCCACCACCAGCACGAACCCGACGCCGATCCGGATACCGATCCGGAACTGGCCCATGAACTTGTCCATCAGACGCTCCCCCTCCCCAACCCCACAGCTTCTTGTGAGACCGAAAACCTGACATCACGATAGCGCGGATGAGCGCTAACCCTCTCGGCGGCGAGTATAGCCAGTGTTACGCGTTGGTGAAGGCCCGAAGCGACAGACGTGCAAAGTTTATTGCGCTGAATACGCAATCAACATCCGAAAAATTACCGATAAAACTTTATCTGATTTCCGCCGTTAATACAGAACTGGCAACTTACCGGCGTTCGATGGAATCCAGCCCAACCCACTGTTGATCCTGCAACTGCCAGCCGCCGCCCAGCGCCTGGTAGAGCTGGACCAGCGCGGTGTAGCGCTGGCCCTCGAGCTGGGCCAGCGTGTTCTGCGCGGGGAACAGCTGCTCCTCCCATTGCAGGACTTCGTAGTAGTTGGCCAGGCCGCCGACATAGCGGTCGGTGGCAAGCTTGACGGCGCGCTGCAGCGCGGCGACGGCGCGGGCCTGCTCGACGCGCGCCTGCTCGATCTTCTCGCGCGCCACCAGGGCGTTGGCGACCTCGCGGAAGGCGGTGAGGATCGACTGCTCGTAGGTCAGCCGCGCCTGCTCCCACTGCGCCTTGGCGTAGGCGAGCTGGGCGTCGAGCTGGCCGCCGGTGAAGATCGGCCCGGTCAGCCCGGCGCTGGCGCCCCACATGTTGCCGTCGCCGTTGAGCAGCTTGGACACCTGCGGGCTGATGACACCGAGCAGGCCGGTCAGGCTGATCGACGGATAGTAGCTGGCCTGGGCCACGCCCACCTGGGCATTGGCGGCGCGCATCGTCTGCTCGGCCTGGCGCAGGTCGGGGCGGCGCTCGAGCAGGTCGGCAGGCAGGCCCGCCGGCACGAAGACCGGCCAGGTCTGCTGCATCAGGGACTTGCCGCGCGGAATGCCGCCGGGCGGGCGGCCCAGCAGCACGCTGAGGCCGTTTTCGGTCTGGGCGATCTGCTGCTCGAGCGTCGGGATGCGGGCGGCGACGGCGGCGAGGTTGGCCGCGGCCGAGGTCGTCTCCAGTTCGGAGGCGATGCCGCCGAGCAGGCGGCGCTCGAACAGCGCCAGGGTCTCGCGGTAGGTCTTGACCGTGTCATGGGCGATCTGGAGTTCCAGATCGAGCTCGATCAGCGAGAAATAGGTCGAGGCGATCGAGCCGACCAGCGAGAGCAGCACGCCCCGCCTGGCTTCCTCGGTCGCGAGCAGCTGGGCGCGCGCCGCTTCGTTCGACCGCCGGATGCGGCCCCACAGGTCGATTTCCCAGCTGGCGCTGGTCTGCAGCAGGAAGGTGTTCGACGCGCTGGTCACGCTGGGCGCCGGCGAGCCGAGCGACGAGCGCTGGCCGCGGCCGGCGGCCGCGTCATAGCCGACCTGGGGATAGAGCGCGGCCTCGGAAATGCCGAGCTGGGCGCGCGCCTGCTCGATCCGCGTCACGGCGATGCGGACATCGTAGTTCGAGCCGACCGCCGTCTTGATCAGGCCCTGCAGCACCGGATCGTCGAAGACTTCCCACCACGGCAGGTTGGCGATCGAATCGGCCGAGGGCGTGGGCACGACCGGCTGGTCGCGATAGGTCGGCTGGCTCGGCAGGGTGTCGGGGCGCTTGTAATCCGGGCCGACGTCGAACAGCGTGATGCAGCCCGACAGCGCGAACGCCGCGGCGCCGAGCGTGAGGGTACGGGCGACGGGCGCCATCAGTCGTGCCCTCCCTGCGCGACGGGCCCCTGGCCGCCGGCCTCCTCGTGATGCCGCGAGCGGCGGCGGACCCGGAACAGCGCCATGATCATCGTGAACGACACCGGCACCAGGAAGACTGCGATCAAGGTCGAGCCGAGCATGCCGCCGATCACCGCCGTGCCGAGGATCCGGCGCGAGACCGAGCCCGCGCCCGAGGCGATGGCGAGCGGCACGGTGCCGAGGATGAAGGCGAAGGCGGTCATCAGGATGGGCCGCAGGCGCAGCCGCGCGCCCTCGAGCGCGGCATCGACCAGATCGGCGCCCTCGTCGTATTTCATCTTGGCGAATTCGACGATCAGGATCGCGTTCTTAGCCGACAGGCCGATCAGCATGACCAGGCCGATCTGGGCGTAGACGTTGTTCTCCATGCTGCGCAGCATCAGCGCGGCGAAGGCGCCGAGCACCGCGACCGGCAGGGTCAGCAGCACCGCGAAGGGCAAGGCCCAGCTTTCGTACTGCGCCGCCATGATCAGGAAGACGAACAGCAGCGACAGCCCGAAGATCACCGAGGCGGGAATGCCCTTGCGCGCCACGTCCTGCTGATAGGCCATGCCGTACCAGCCGTAGCCCATGTCCTTGGGCAGCACCTGCTTGGAGACTTCCTCCAGCGCATCCATCACCTGGTCGGACGAATAGCCGGCCGCGGCACCGCCGGTCAGCTCGATCGAGCGGTATTCATTGAAGCGAGTGGTGAACTCGGGGCCGTAGATGCGCCGCGTCGACACCAGCGCCGACAGCGGCACCGGCTCGCCCTTCATATTCTTGACGTAATAGCGGCCGAGCTGGCTTTCGTCGGTGCGGAAGGAGCCGTCGGCCTGGACATAGACCTGCCAGGTGCGGCCGAAGCGGTTGAACAGGTTGACGTAGAGGCCGCCCATGAAGGCGCGCATGGTCTGGTAGACTTCGCCGAGGTTGATGCCCTGCTTGGTCACCTTGTCGCGGTCAACGTCGACATAGACCTGCGGCACCTTCGGATTGAAGGTCGTGAAGATCTGGCCGACCTCGGGGCGCTTGCGCGCCTCCTCCATCACCTTCATCGCATTCTCGAACAGATAGTCGACGGTGTTGCCGGCGCGGTCCTGGATCAAGAGCGAGAAGCCGCCGGCCTGGCCGACGCCGGGAATGGCCGGCGGCTCGAAGGCCACGACCTGGGCGTCGGGAAAATGGGCGAAGGCGACGTTGATCTGCTTGGCGATGGTCTGGGCCTCGAGCAGGATGCCCGGACGCTCCTCCCACGGCTTCAGCACGACGGCGAGGAAACCCGTATAGGTCGCGCGGGTCTGGGTCAGCAGCGAGAAGCCCATGACCGAGGTGACCATGTCGACACCGGGCATCTTCTTGACGGTGTCCTCGACCTTGGTGAAGACCTCCTGCGTCCGCTGCAGCGAGGCCGAGGTCGGCAGCTGCACGTTCATGAACAGATAACCCTGATCCTCGTCCGGCACGAAGCCGGTGGCCACCCGGCTGCCCAGCACGCCGGCCAGGGCCGAGACGCCGATCAGCAGGATGATCGAGATCAACACCTTGCGGACCAGGAAATGGCTGACCCGGACATAGCCGTTGGTGGTGCGATCGAACCCGCGGTTGAACACATCGAAGCCGCGGCCGAGCAACCCGCGGCCCTCCTTGCGCGGCTTCAGCAGGATCGAGCACAAGGCCGGCGACAAGGTCAGCGCGTTGAAGGCCGACAGCACGACCGAGATGGCGATGGCGCCGGCGAATTGCTGGTAGAGGCGGCCGGTGATGCCGGGGATGAAGGCCGTCGGCACGAACACCGCGGCCAGGATCAGCGCGATGGCCACGACCGGGCCCGTCACCTCCTCCATCGCCTTAAGGGTCGCCTCGCGCGGCGACAGGCCGTGGGCGATGTGATGCTCGACCGCCTCGACCACCACGATCGCGTCGTCGACCACAAGGCCGATGGCCAGCACCAGGCCGAACAGCGACAGCGTGTTGATCGAGAAGCCGAGCGGAATGAAGAAGATGAACGTGCCGATCAGCGCGACCGGCACGGTCAGCAGCGGGATCAGCGTGGCGCGCCAGGATTGCAGGAAGATGAAGACGACGATGACGACGAGGACGATGGCCTCGAACAGCGTCTTGACGATTTCGTCGATGCCGGCAGTGATGGCGAGCGTGGTGTCGAGCGATACCTTGTAGGCGACGTCGTCGGGGAAGCGTTCCGACAGCGCCTGCATCTGCTTCTCGATCTCGCGCGCGGCCTGGATCGCGTTGGTGCCGGGCAGCTGGGCGATGTTGAGAATGGCCGACGGCTCGCCGTTGAAGCGGCCGGCGACGTTGTAGGCGGCCGAGCCGAGCTCGACCCGGGCAACGTCGGAGACGCGCACGAACGAGCCGTCGGCATTGGCGCGCACGACGATCTTGCCGAAATCGTCCTCGGTGACGAGGCGGCCCAGCGCGCGCACCGCATAGGTGAACTCCTGACCGGGCGGTGCCGGTTCGCCGCCGATCTGGCCCGAGGGGTTGGCGGTGTTCTGGTTCTCGATCGCGGTGGCGATCTCGTTGATGGTGATGCCGAGCTTGGCGAGCTGATCGGGATTGACCCACAGCCGCATCGCGTACTGGCCGTAGCCGAACACCGAGATCTGGCCGACGCCGTAGACGCGCGACAACGGGTCGGCCAGGTTGATGTAGGCGTAGTTGGCCAGAAACAGCTGGTCGTAGGTGCGCTTGGGCGAATAGACCGAGATCAGCAACAGCGGCGAGGACGACGCCTTGCGGATGGTCAGTCCCTGCGCCTGCACCGACGAGGGCAGCTGGGCCATCGCGTTCTGCAGGCGGATGTTGGAATTGACCAGGTCGGTGTTCGGGTCGGTGGTCACGTCGAAGTCGACGCGCAGGGTCATCGACCCGTCGCTCGAATTGTACGAGCGCATGTAGATCATGTTGTCGACGCCGGTGACCTGCTGCTCGATCGGGGCGGCGACCGCCTCCTCGACCGTCAGCGCGTCGGCGCCGGTGTAGCTCGCCGAGATCGAGACTTCGGGCGGCGCGATATTGGGGAACAGCGCGATCGGCAGGCTCAGCATCGAGACGAAGCCGACCAGGACGATGACGATGGACAGCACCATCGCGACGATGGGGCGATTGACGAAGAACGGGGCCATGGCGCGCTACCGGCTCAGGGTTTCGCGGCTGCCGTTGCCTCGACCGGGGCTGGTTTGACCACCATCCCCGTCTTGACCTTCTGCACCCCTTCGACCACCACCATGTCGCCCGCCTTCAGCCCGCTTTCGATCAGCCACATCGATCCCACGCGCTCGCCGGTGGTGACCTTGACGAGGTCGATCTTGTTCTCCTTGTTCACGGTCGCGACGAAGTACGTTCCTTGCGTCTCGATGACCGCGCGCTGCGGGATCAGGATGGCGTTCTTGCGCTCCATGATGTTGGCGCGAACCTTGGCGAACTGGCCGGGGCGCAGCACATTGCCCTTGTTCGGGAACTGCGCCTTCAGGGTGATCGTGCCGGTGTTCACGTTCACCTGGCGATCGGCGAAGCTGAACGTGCCTTCCTGGCTGTAATGGCTTTCGTCGGCGAGGTAGAGGTCGAGCTTCTTGGCCGTCGCGCTGTTGCCGGCGATGTTGGGGTCGAACGCGTTCAGCACCCGGGCGGCCTTCAGGTATTCCTGCTCGCTGATCGGGAAGACGGCATAGATCGGGTCGACCTGGCTGATCGTGGTCAGGACGGTCGTGCCCGAGACCAGGTCGCCGATATTGGCCTGGCGGATGCCGGCGATGCCGTCGATCGGCGAGGTGATCTTGGTATAGCTCAGATTCAGCTCGGCATTGACGAGATTGGCCTTGGCCGCATCGACCGCCGCGATATTGGCGAGGTTGGTCTGGTTGGCGTTGTCGTATTCCTGCTGGCTGACCACGCCGTCCTTGACCAGCGGGCGATAACGGTCGGCGGTGATCTGGCTCTGCTTCTGCATGGCTTGCGACTGGGCCAGTTGCGCCTTGGCCTGGGCAAGCGACGCCTGGAACGGTCGGGGATCGACCGTGAAGAGGAGGTCGCCTTTCTTGACGAAGCTGCCTTCGCGATAATTCTGGGTGAACAGGTAGCCTTGCACGCGCGAGGTCAGCTTGGCGTCGATATAGCCGTCCAGCGTACCGACCCATTCGGCATAGACCGGCACGTCCTTGACGGTGACGGCCTGGACCGGCACCTCCATCGGCGCGGCCATCTGGGCCTGCATCTTGGCCTTGGCCGCCTTCTCTTCCTCGAAGCAGCCGCCGAGCAACGGCATTGCCGCGATCATCGCAACGAGCGCGGCACACTGCGCCCGTCCCAGTCGCCCAGCCCACGCCATCGAAGCCCCCTAAACGTCTACCCAACCCCACACCGTCCGGATTTCCGGGCGGTGGCCCTAGGGCGCACTATCCACGAAATCGAGTCATGCCCCAAGCGCTTTATGAGCCATGTAGCCGGGTGGCTGCAAGGGTTCTGTAAGCGCCGGCGCCGCGCGGGCCGCAAGAT
>JAEYTW010000413.1 GCA_023433835.1 Pseudomonadota bacterium
CGGCCGGGCCGAGGCGGCCGCGCTGGTCGCCGGCTGAAGGAGACATCGATGACCAAGGCAGTCTGGAACGGGGCCGTGATCGCGCAATCCGAGGCGACGGTGATGGTCGAGGGCAATCATTATTTCCCGCCGGGCGGTCGACCGCGCGCATCTCAAGCCCAGCCAGACCACGTCGGTCTGCCCCTGGAAGGGTACGGCGCATTACTACCATGTCGTCGTCGACGGCACCGAGAATGCCGACGCCGCCTGGTATTACCCCGAGCCGAAGGCGGCCGCGTCCGAAATCAAGGATCACGTCGCCTTCTGGAAGGGCGTCGCCGTTTCATAGCCCAAAGGGTGGGAACATCGCCGGCCCCTGCGCGATTTCCTCAGGGCGTCAACCCTGAAGCGGAGCAAGGCGATGTTGAACGAACTGGGTCTGCCGGGCCTGTCCGGTGATGTCGGGGCGATGGTGGTGATCGCCATCTGGGCGTTTGCGCTGGTCACCTTCGTCCTCTGGCTGGCGGTGCCCTTCATCCTCCTGGGCATCCGCGCGCGCCTGGCGCGGTTGATCGAACTGCAGGCCGAATCGCTGACGATGGCGGAACGCTTCATCGCCGGTTTCCATGCGGCCAACCAGGTGCGCGAGCAGGTCGCCGTGCCGGTGGCGGCCGCGGCCCCGGTTGCGCCCGTCACCGTCATCCAGACGCCGGCACGCCTGCCCGGCGAAACCGATTTCGATTACCAGGCCCGACTGAACCGCCGCATCGCCTGACGGCCGTCGACCCAAGGTAGCGGGTGGCGCAGCGGCGCCGCCGCGCTACTATGGCGCCGTCGTCCCGCGTCCGCATTCCAGGGGATATGCATGATTTCACGACGCCTTCTGCTGGCCGCCGCGGCGGCGGCGCCCGTCGCGGCCTGTGCCGGCGGCCCGCCGCCGTTCGTCAACAATGTCTCGATCCAGGGCCAGCCCTCGCCGGTCGGCGGCCTGCGCGTCGCGGCCTTCGCCTTCTCGGGGCCCGAGCCGATCCGCATCCGCGACATCGCCATGCGCTCCTTCGTCAACGTCAAGGGTGTCGTGCCGATCCGCTTCGAACTGGTCGACGGCTATGCCGCATCGACGCCGTTTCAGCCATCGTTCCCCGATCGCGCCGGCATCGCCCGGGCCGGCCAGACGCTAGGCTGCGACGTGCTGATGTGGGGCAGCGTCAACCAGTACCAGCCCTATAGCGGCGGGCCGCCGGCGTTCGTCGACATCACGCTGAACCTGACCTGGGTGGCCAATCCCAGCTACGCGATGGTGTCGGCTCAGCGCCAGGCCAATATCGGCCCCTACGAGGGCCTGCTGCACGTGACGTTCAACGAGATCGCCGGGCGACTGCCCTGAGGGCGGGTTGATTTCTTTTTACTGCACCCCCGTTCAGGCGGCGGCTATGCTGCCGGGCGGGGGAGAGTCATGGTCGATTGCCGGATAGCCGCATGACGAATGAACGGACGCGGGCGCCGTGAAGCGCAAGGTCGGCCTTTTCCTGCTTGCCGTCATGCTGGCCGTCTCGATCGGCGCGACGCTCGTCGTCTCGCTGGTCATGTACCATCTGGTCGCCGGTCGCCAGGACCAGGAAATTCGCAATGTCGAGGCGAGCCTGTCGGAGCGCTTCACGATCTTCGAAGTGCTGCTGCGCAGCCATCACGGCCATATCCGCGCGCATATGGAAAAGGTGCTGCCCGAGATCGCCGCCGAGATCGAGGCGGCCGGCCGGTCGCCCGGCGATCTCTCCAAGGCCGAGATGGATGCGCTGGTCGAGAAATACGCCGTCGAGCACATCTATTTCATCGATCGCGGCCACAAGGTATTCCAGACCAACTTCGCCGCCGACCTGAACCTGGTCTTCCCCGAAAGCGGCTTCACCCGGTTCCTCGACAAGGTCTTCGACAACGATCGGGTAATGAGCGACGGCATCGATCTGTCGTCGCAGACCGGCACTTTGCAGACCTACAGCTATTTCGGGCCGAAGGGCAAAAACTACATCATCGAAACCTCGACCGAGGTGAAGGCGAGCCTGGCCAAGAGCGGCTATCCGTGGATGGCGCGGTATTTCTTCGAGGACATGTTCTCGGATGCCGAACGCAACAACGACTACGTCAAGGACATCGACATCTACCTGACCACGGCCTCGGCCTCCTGGTCGCTCCTGACGATGGGCAAGAAGCTCGACCCCGAGATCGCCCGGCGCGTCATCGCCAGCGGCCGCTTCGAGGCGCGCGACGGCCGCCACCTGACCGTCTACAGCCGGCACGACGCGGTCGAGGCGGCGGGCAAGGACGATCCCTTCACCCATAAGTCGGTGATCCGCCAGGTGACCTACGACACCGGGCTGGCGCGCGAGGCGGTGGTCAAGGTCGTCACCTCGTCGCTGATCGTGCTGGTGCTGGCCCTGCCGCTGGTGTTCTGGATCGCGTCGCGGCTGTTGCAGAAGCAGTTGCTCGATCCGCTGCTGAACC
The DNA here is from genome assembly GCA_023433835.1 of Pseudomonadota bacterium. GTDB lineage: Bacteria > Pseudomonadota > Alphaproteobacteria > Ferrovibrionales > Ferrovibrionaceae > JAFKFH01. Next base: position 2,482 of record JAEYTW010000413.1, read on the forward strand.
TGCGCGTCCAGGCCCGCGCGATCACCGAGGGCGATCTCGACCATGTCATCGCCGGCACCGAGCGGCGCGACGAGATCGGCCATCTCGCCGCCTCGTTCTCGACGATGCGCGACGCGGTGCGCTCGACCATCACCGACCTGAAGGAGACCAACAAGTCGATCGAGCGCTTCGTGCCTCACGCCTTCCTGACCATCATGGGCAAGACCTCGATCCTGTCGGTGGTGCTGGGCGACAACCGGCGCCACGACATGACCGTCCTGTTCTCCGACATCAGGAACTTCACCACGCTGTCCGAGCAGATGACGCCGGACGAGAACTTCGCGTTCATCAATTCCTATCTGGAACGGATGGGGCCGGTGATCCGCGACCATAACGGCTTCATCGACAAGTATATCGGCGACGCCATCATGGCCTTGTTCGAGCATGCCGACGACGCGCTGCGGGCAAGCCTTGCCATGCTCGAAACCCTCGACGACTACAATGCCGGCCGCACCGCCCGGGGGCTGGAGCCGATCTCGATCGGCATCGGCCTCAACACCGGCTCGCTGATGCTCGGCACCATCGGCGAGAAGCACCGCATGGACGGCACCGTGATCTCGGATGCGGTCAACCTGGCCGCCCGGGTCGAGGGCATGACCAAGATCTACAAGGTCTCGATCCTGATCTCGCAGAACACCTACGATCACCTGGCCGACCCCGCGGCCTATGCGATCCGCCCGGTCGATGTCGTGGTGGTCAAGGGCAAGTCGACGCCGACCGCGCTGTTCGAAGTCTTCGACCGCGACGATCCGGCCGCGCGCGCGGCCCAGGCCGCGCCCCGTGCCGTGCTGGTGGCCGGGGTCGAGGCGCTGGGCCGCGCCGATACCGATGCCGCGCGCAGCCTGTTCGACCGTGGCCTCGCCCTCGACCCCCACGACCAGGCGGCGGCCGCGCTGCGCCGGCGCTGTGACGAGGCGTGACCGGCGGTCAGCGCGCCGGCAGCAACAACTGGTTCCAGTAGGCGGTATTGCCCGACCAGGTCATGTAGATGGCATAGTTGCGCCCGGACGCGCAGATGCCGTTCATCATGTCGGACAGCTTGAGGTCTATGGTCTCGACCCACATCCCCGAGGCCGCGACGAGCCGCGTCACCACGCCGCTGCCGCTGGTGTAGCTCATGCAATATTCCGGCACCGACCAGACCCAGGACGACGTATCCCCCGCCGTGCCCGCCCGCCCGGCCGGGCCGGGCAGGTTGACGACGCCGAGCGGCGGGGCGTCGGCTGGCGGTGCCGGCAGCCCTTGCGCCGCCGCGGCCGCGGTGACGAGCGAAAGCAGAATGGCGATGCCGGCTGCGCGCATGGCGCTCCTCCCTGGTGTTCGGGGGAGCAGTCTGCCTGGCCGATCGGGCCGGATTTCGGCCGGATCAAGGCACAATGCGGGCGCCGGCCCGATATGGCCGCCGCCGTGATTGCCGATTTTTAGGGAAATGCCGACTTGAGAGAAATGGTGGGCGGTATAGGGATCGAACCTATGACCTTCCCCGTGTGAAGGGGACGCTCTACCGCTGAGACTAACCGCCCATCGTCGTCGAGGTCGGCTTATTACTGGCCGGCGGCGGGCCTGTCAAGCCAATCCCGAGAGTGCCGCGGGCAGGTCGGCGAAATCGTCGATCAGCCGGTCGGCGCCGAGCTGGTCGGGCGGGGTGGTGGTGTAGCCGAACGAGACCGCGACCACCGGCAGGCCGGCCCCGCGCGCCGAGGCGACGTCGTTCATGGAATCCCCGACCATGATGGCCGCCGCCCCCGGGGGCAGGGCCAGCGCCGCCAGCGTGCCGGTGATATGGCCGGGATCGGGCTTGCGCACGGGCAGGCTGTCGCCGCCGACCACCGCCGAAAAGAAGCGCGCGAGGCCGAGCTGTTCGAGCAGCATCACCGAAAGCCGGTAGGGCTTGTTGGTGCAGACCGCCATCGGATGGCCGGCCGCCTGCAAAACTTCCAGCGTTGCAATCACGCCGGGAAACGGCAGGCTCGTATCGGCGACATGGTCGCCGTAATAGGCGAGGAACAGCCGGTGCCCGGCGGCGAGCGTTTCCTCGTCCGGCGCCGGGCCCGAGGCCGCGAAGCCGCGCCGGATCAGGGCCAGCGCGCCGTCGCCCACCATCTGGCGCACCTGGTCGAGGCCGATGCGCGGCCGGCCGAAGGCTTCAAGCACGTGATCGGTGGCGGCCGAGAGATCCGGGGCGGTATCGACAAGCGTACCATCGAGATCGAACAGCAGGGCGGGGGGAGAATGAAACATCGGGTAACGCAAGTTTATTTCTGACGACCCGGCTCTTATGTCACAGTCCGCGCCATCCCGGTAGTTCGTCCTCACAACCGCTGGAAACGTCCAGGAAACCATGAGCAAGACCCGCCAGATCGCCGCCGTCATCCTTGCCGCCGGGCAGGGCACGCGCATGAAATCAGCCTTGCCCAAGGTGCTGCACAAGCTCGCCGGCAAGCCGATGATCGCCCATGTCGCCGCTGCCGTGGCACCGTTGAAGCCGGCGCGCACCGTCGTCGTCACCTCGGCCGGCAACGAGAAGATCGCCGCCGCGGTGCCGGGGGCCGTCGCCGCGGTCCAGAATCCGCCGCGTGGCACCGGCGACGCGGTCAAGGCCGCCCGCGGAGCGCTGAAGGGTTTTGACGGCGATGTCCTCGTGCTTTACGGCGACGTGCCGCTGATCCGCCCGGAAACCTTGCAGGCGATGGTCAGGGCCTTGCGCAGCCGTAAGGCGCCCGCGGTGGTCGTGCTCGGCTTCCGCCCGGCCGATCCGGCGGCCTATGGCCGCCTGGTGACGAACGGCGACGGCACGCTCGCGGCCATCGTCGAATACAAGGATGCCGATGACGCGCAGCGCGCCATCGGCCTGTGCAATGCCGGGCTGATGGCGATTTCGGGCCAGTGGCTGGCCAAGCTGCTGGCCGGGCTGACCGACGACAATGCCCAGAAGGAATATCTTCTGACCGATGTCGTCGCGATCGCGCGCTCGAAGGGCCAGGCCTGTACCGTCATCGAAGCCTCCGAGGCCGAGGTGATGGGCATCAACAGCCGGGCCGAGCTGGCCGGCGGCGAGGCCGCGCTGCAGGATCGCCTGCGTCGCCACTGGCTGGCCGAGGGCGTGACGATGACCGATCCGTCGACCGTCTTCCTGTCGGCCGATACCAGGCTTGCCCGCGACGTGATCGTCGAGCCGAACGTCGTCTTTGCCGCCGGGGTCACGGTGGGCGAGGGGGCGACGATCCGCGCCTTCTCGCATCTGGAAGGCGCCTCGGTCGGTCCCGGCGCGATCGTCGGGCCCTATGCGCGGCTGCGCCCGGGCGCCGAGCTGGCGGCCGATGTCCATGTCGGCAATTTCGTCGAGATCAAGAACGTCAAGGTCGCCGAGGGCGCCAAGGTCAACCACCTGACCTATCTCGGCGACGGCTCGGTCGGCGCGCGCGCCAATATCGGCGCGGGCACCATCACCTGCAACTACGACGGCTACGACAAGCACCGCACCGAGATCGGCGCGGGCGCCTTCATCGGCTCGAATTCCAGCCTGGTGGCGCCGGTCCGCATCGGCGCCGGGGCGATCACCGGCGCCGGCTCGGTCGTCACCCGCGACGTGCCCGATGGCGCGCTGGTGGTCGAGCGCAGCGAGGCCGTGGTCAAGCCTGACTGGGCCACCAGCTTCCGCGCCCGCAAGCAGGCGCAGAAATCCGCGAAGACGAAGAAGGGCTGAGGAGGATCATCCATGTGCGGCATCGTCGGGGTTCTCGGCAAGCGCGACGTCATTCCCCTGCTGGTCGACGGCCTGCGCCGTCTCGAATATCGCGGCTATGATTCCTCCGGCGTCGCGACGCTCGAAGACGGCGTGATCCGCCGCCGCCGGGCCGAGGGCAAGATCGCGCGGCTGCAGGCCCGGCTCGACGACGAGCCGCTGGCCGGCCCGATCGGCATCGCCCACACCCGCTGGGCCACGCACGGCGTGCCCAACGAGGTCAATGCCCATCCGCATGCGACCAAGAAGGTGGTGCTGGTCCATAACGGCATCATCGAGAATTACCGCGAACTGGCCGAGGAATTGTCCGGCCACGGCCACGTCTTCGAAAGCCAGACCGATTCGGAAGTCGCCGCCCATCTGATCAGCTATTACCTCGATCAGGGCCTGACCCCGCAGATGGCGGTGGCGACCGCGCTGAAGCGCTTCCACGGCGCCTTCTCGCTGGCGATCCTGTTTGCCGGCCACGACGACCTGATGATCGGCGCGCGGCTCGGCTCGCCGCTCGCGGTCGGCTTCGGCGAGGGCGAGATGTTCCTGGGGTCGGACGCGCTGGCGCTGGCGCCGATGACCCAGCGCATCGCCTATCTCGACGAGGGCGACTGGGTCGAGCTGACGCGCGCCGGCGCGGTCTTCCACGACCGCTCGGACGCGGTGGTCGAACGCCAGGTCAAGCAGACCGCGCTGTCCGGCGCGATGATCGGCAAGGGGAACTATCCCCACTACATGCTGAAGGAGATCTACGAGCAGCCGACCGTGATCGGCAACACGCTCAACAGCCTGCTCGAACCGATGAGCCGCACGCTGAGCCTGCCGCCGCTGCCGTTCTCGCTGGCCGAGCTGCCGAAGGTCACGATCGTGGCCTGCGGCACCTCGTTCTATGCCGGGCTGGTGGCGAAATACTGGCTGGAGACGCTGGCGGCCCTCAATGTCGAGGTCGATATCGCCTCCGAATTCCGCTACCGCGAGGCGCCGCTGCCCAAGGGAGGGCTGGCCCTGTTCATCTCGCAATCGGGCGAGACGGCCGATACCCTGGCCGCGCTGCGCTATGCCCGGGCTCACGGCCAGCATGTCGTGGCCGTGGTCAATGCCGCGGAAAGCTCGATGGCGCGCGAGGCCGACCTGGTGCTGCGCACGCTGGCCGGCCCCGAGATCGGCGTCGCCTCGACCAAGGCCTTCACCTGCCAGCTCGTCACCCTTGCCACCTTCGCGCTGGCCGCCGCCAAGGAGCGCGGCCGGCTGACCCCGGAGCGCGATGCGGCCCTGGCGCTCGCGCTGACGGAAGTGCCGGCGCTGGTCGCCGAGGTGCTGAACCACGACGAGGCGCTGAAGGCGCTGGCCGAGCAGTTGAAGGATGCGCGCGACATCCTCTATATCGGCCGCGGCACCGCCTATCCGATCGCCATGGAAGGCGCCTTGAAGCTGAAGGAGCTGAGCTACATCCATGCCGAGGGTTATGCGGCGGGCGAGCTCAAGCACGGGCCGATCGCGCTGATCTCCGACGACGTGCCGGTCATCGTCATCGCGCCGTCCGATCCGCTGTTCGAGAAGACCGTCTCGAACATGCAGGAGGTGATGGCGCGCGGCGGCAAGGTGGTGCTGCTGTCCGATGCGGCCGGCGTCTCGCGCATCGGCGCCGGCCCGATCGCCAGCGTGGCGCTGCCGCCGGTCGATGCCTTCGTCGCCCCGATCCTCTACGCGATCCCGGTGCAGCTGCTCTCCTACCACATCGCCGTGCTGAAGGGCACGGACGTGGACCAGCCGCGGAATTTGGCCAAGAGCGTGACGGTCGAATAGCCGGTAGCCGTCGGCAAGGTCGGGGAACCAACCCAACCTGTCTGATATACACATCTCCGAGCCCACGAGACCCG
>JAEYTW010000574.1 GCA_023433835.1 Pseudomonadota bacterium
CGTCGGCGCCGAGCCCCGAGGTCATCGCCGCCGCCGCGGAAGCGCCGGCCGCCAGCCCGCGGCGGTTCGAACCCAATGTCATTCGCGGCGGCGCCGGCAACGCCTCGATCTCGACCGGCATGCCGGCCGGCGCGGTGCCGGTGCCCTCCAACGACCTGCTGGCCCTGCCGCTCTATGGCCGCATCGCCGCCGGCACGCCGATCGAGGCGCTGCGCGATTATTCCCGCCAGGTCGAAGTGCCCGGCTCGTTCGTCGGCATGGGCGAGCACTACGCCCTCGAAGTCGCCGGTGACTCGATGGTCGATGCCGGCATCCTCGACGGGGATACCGTGATCATCCAGCGCTGCGACGTCGCCGAGAACGGCTCGATCGTCGTCGCCCTGATCGACGACCAGGAAGCCACGCTGAAGCGGCTGCGCCGCAAGGGCAACTCGGTCGCCCTCGAAGCCGCCAACCCGGCCTATGAGACCCGTATCTTCGGGCCGGACCGGGTGCGCATCCAGGGCCGGCTGGTCGGGCTGCTGCGCCGCTACTGACCGCCTGTTTCCACAGGCTTGGTCCTTGTGCAACGCGGCCCGGTCTCCGGGCCGCGTTTTTCTTGGGCGTGGCGCGGCAACTTACAGCAACATTACGCTTCTTTGGCTATTATTTGCATAAAAGGCGACATAAAATTGCGCTATAGTCGGCTGTCATTACCGATGAGCAACGCGGGGGGCGCCGTCATGTCGTCGGCCAAGATCGATTTCGCGCAGGTGCGCTTCCTGGTCGTGGACCCGCATCCGCTGTCGGCCGATCTGTTGAAGGATGTGTTGCAGATGCTGGGCGCGGTCGGCGTGATCAAGTGCGCGTCGAGCGAACGGGCCATCGAGCTGTTGCGCCAGGAACCGTTCGACATCGTCATCACCGAGCTCGAGACCGCACCGATGAACGGCTTCGAGTTCGTGCATTTCATCCGCACCTCGGCCAATTCGCCCAACCGCCTCCTGCCGATCATCATGCTGACCGCGCGGTCCGAACGCGAATACGTCTCCGAGGCGCGCGACCAGGGCATCACCGAATTCCTGGCCAAGCCCTTCACCATCGATGCGCTCTACAAGCGGCTGATCTCGGTGATCGCGCGGCCGCGCCAGTTCGTCGACGCCGCCAGCTATTTCGGCCCGGACCGGCGCCGGCGCCCCGAACCCTTCCCGGGGCCCGACCGGCGCGAGGCAGCGGTGCAGCGTTCGATAAGCGCCTGATCCCATGCCCGGCGGCAGTAGGCGGGCGCGCTTCATCAGCCCGCCCCAGGATTTGAAGCGCAAGGCCATCAACTACCAGAAAGGCCTGGAACTCGCCCTTACACCCGACCTGGTCGCGGGGTTCGAGGCGGTGGTCAACCGCTCGCGCGACCGCTTCGTCGCCTCGGTCGCCCCGCTGCTGGCCAAGCTGCGCGGCCTGCAGGCCGAGGCGCTGGCCACGCCCGAGGCCGCGATGGCCTTCATCGTCGAGACCCAGGCGGTGTCCTACGCGATCAAGGGCCTGGGCGGCACGCTGGGCTATCCGCTGGCGACGGCGGCCGCCAAGTCGCTGAACGATTTCGTCCATCACCGCGAAACGCTGGATACGAAAGGCCTCGACGTGATCCGCGTCCATGTCGACGCGCTCTACCTGATCCTGGCCCAGCCGCAGTCGAGCGACAGCGCGACCCAGCGCGCCGTCATCGACGGGCTGTTCCAGCTCTCCGACAAATTCACCTGATCAGCCGCCCCGCCCGCGCCGGCGCACCCAGGGCCTGGCGCCGCGCTCGCCCGCCACCGTCGCGACGGTGAAGCCGCCGTCGTCGTGGAAGCGGATGGCATGCGCGCCGCGGCGCCAGACGTCGAAGCGGTCGATGACGAGCCGCGGGCTGCGGCAGCGGCCGCGCACCGGCTCGGACGAGACGACGATGTCGGACGTGGCGCAGGCCTCGGCGATCGCCTCGGTCTTGCGCACCAGCGCGATCTTGCGGCCGTCGTGCCGCCACAGGCAGCCCTCCTTCTCGCAGCGCAGTTGGCCGTCCATGCTGGTGACCCCGGGGGCGGGCCAGTCGCGCCAATCCTCCTCGGCCAGCCGGCGGCCCCAGGTCTCGGCCACCATGCCGCCGGCGGCGCGGCGGTTCGACAGCATGAAGCCGTCGGCCGCGCGCAGCGCGATCAGCCGCGCCTCGCCATCGACCAGCAGGTCGGGGCCTGATGTCAGCCACGGCGCGATGCAGCCGGCCAGGATCGGCAACACGCCGAGCCAGCGCCAGCGCCGCGTCCAGATGCTGAGCCACAATCCGCCGGCAGCGATCGCCAGCATGGCCCAGGGCGGCATCGCCGGCACCAGTTGCACCGCGCCGGGCAGGCCGGCGACGAGTTCGGCGATCGCGTTCATCACCTCGATGCCCCAGCCCATCGGCACCAGGGCCAGCGCCTCCAGCCCGAAAGGCATCAGGAACATCGCCAATACCGCCCAGGGCATGATCCAGAAATTGCTGAGCGGCGCTGCCAGCAGGTTGGCGACGAGGCCGTAATCGACGAACCGGTTGAAGTGGTAGGCGGCGAACGGGGCCGAGGCGAAACCGGCGATCAACGTGGTCAGCCCGATGCCACCGACGAACACGATGACGAGCCGGCCGGGCCGCCCCTTCGCCCAGTCGAACGGATTCTTCGCCTCGTAGGCCGCGATCAGCGCGACGACCGCCGAGAACGACATCTGGAACGAGGCATCAAGCAGCACTTCCGGCGCGACCAGCAGCAGCGCCAGCGCCGCCCAGGCAACCGTGCGCATCGACAGCGCGTTGCGGTCGAGGATGATGGCCAGCAGCACCAGCGCCGACATCAGGAAGGAACGCACGGCCGCGACCTGCCAGCCGGCGAGCAGCGTATAGGCAAACGTTCCCAGGATCGCCGCGGCCGCCGCCCATTTCTTGGTGGGATACTTCAGGGCCACCGTCTCGAACAGCGCCAGTCCGCCACGCACCAGGAAGAACAGCAGCGCCGAGACGATGGCGATATGCAGGCCCGAGACCGACAGGATATGAGCCAGGCCCGAGGCCTGGTAGGCCTCCTCAGTCTCGCGGCTGATGCCTGAGCGCTCGCCGGTGATCAGCGCCGCGGCCACCGCCCCGGCATCGCCCGGCACGGCGTCGACGATCCGGGCGGTGACGTCATGGCGCAGATCGGCCAGGCCGAGCTGCAGGGTTTCGACCAGCCCCTCCGGTTCCTGGGCCGGCAGTTCGCGCGACGGGCCGATGGCGAAGCCGACCGCACCGATCTGCTGGTACCAGGCCGAGCGGGCGAAGTCGTAGGCGCCGGGCATCACCGGCTCGGGCGGCGGCGAGATATTCGCGCGCACCGCGATCCGCGCGCCGATGGCGACCGCGTCGTCGGCCGCCCGCAAGGTGACGCGGATCTTGCGCGGCGTCGCTTCCGGCGCCAGACCGGCGATCGCGACGCGATCGAGCGT
>JAEYTW010000591.1 GCA_023433835.1 Pseudomonadota bacterium
GCCCCGCCCAGCCCTCCGCGTCGGCCGTGTCGGCCGCGATCAGCGAGCGGTAGGCGGCAGCGGCCTCATCGAGCCGGCCGCGCTGGCGTTCGATCGCGGCCAGTTGCCCCCGCGCCTCGCGGAAGGCCAGCGGCGCCAGCAATGCGGCGGCATCGGCCAGCCGGCCCTCCGCCCGCCGCAGCAGGGCCAGATTGAAGCATGCCGTCGGATGGGTGGGCGCGCGGCTCAGCAGGTCGACATAGGCCGCGGCGGCATCCGCCGGGCGGCCGGCCTCGACCAGGGCGGCAGCGGCATCGGCGGCGAGATCGACATTGCCGGGCTCGAGGCGCGCGGCGCGGGCCAGGCTTGCCACCTGCCGGCCCGGATCGCCGGCGATGCGGGCGGCGACGCCGCGGTTCGACCAGATCCGCCGATGATCGGGTGCCAGCGCCAGGGCCCGGCGGAATGCCGCCTCGGCGCCGCCGTGGTCCCCGGCCTGGGCCCGGGTGACGGCCTGTCGCTGCAGCATGTCGGGATCGGCGATCATCCGATAATTCCTAACCTTTGACGTGAGGCGGCGCTAAGGCTAAATAGCGCTCGCCAGCGCGCGACAATGGCCGGGTGTAGCTCAGCCTGGTAGAGCGCCAGCTTTGGGAGCTGGATGCCGGAGGTTCAAATCCTCTCGCCCGGACCATCTGCGCGCGGCATGATCGATGGGCGATTCGGGGCAGGAGGTTTTCGACGTGACCAAGGTGCGCATCTACAAGCCGGCCAAGAATGCGATGCAGTCCGGGCGCGCCAAGACCCGGGACTGGCGCCTGGAGTTCGACACGGCGGAAAACCGCTTTGTCGAGCCGCTGATGGGCTGGACCGGCTCGACCAGCACGCTCGGCCAGTTCAGCCTGTCGTTCCCGACCAAGGAAGAGGCGATCGCCTACGCCCAGGCCAACCAGCTCGACTACGACCTGGAGGAGCCGGGCCCGCGCGTCATCCCGCGCCGCGCCTATGCCGATAATTTCGCCTGGGGCAAGGTGCCGACCGGCGCCCGCTGACCTGCCCCGCAGGGTGTGGAGGACGACGGCCCCGTAGCTCAGCTGGATAGAGCAATTGCCTTCTAAGCAATAGGTCGCTGGTTCGAATCCAGCCGGGGTCGCCAGCTAAAGTCTTTTATATTTCAGTTAGTTCGTTTGATAGGCACGACCGCTTCTCGGCCGTGCAGCCACCCGTACGGGGCCGACGCTGATCAAACGCTCGGAATTGCTGTCGGCATCCATCGTCCATAATCGACATGACGGCTATGTGCCGGCCGCCTATTGACCGATAGCCGATATCGGGTAGCGTTCCCCGAGGCACCGCACCCGGCAGCAGATCCGGGACCGGCCGCCATCCCACAATAACGAAAGCAGCAAATGACCGACCTTCACGGGGCCGGCGCGCGGGCGGCGCGCGGGGCGGGCCTTGCCCATGCGACCTTGGCGCTGGGCGGGTTTGCGATCGGAACCGCCGAGTTCGCCTCGATGAGTTTCCTGCCGTCCTTCAGTGCCGGGCTGGGCGTCGACGCCCCGACCGGCGGGCATGTCATCAGCGCCTATGCGCTGGGCGTGGTGGTGGGGGCGCCGCTGCTGGCCGTGCTGGGCGCGCGGTTCGACCGGCGCACGCTGCTGGTCCTGCTGATGGCATGGTTTGCGGTCGGTAACGGCCTCAGCGCCGTGGCGCCGGATTTCACCAGCCTCGTCCTCTTCCGCTTCCTGACCGGGCTGCCGCATGGCGCCTATTTCGGCATCGCGGCACTGGTCGCCGCCGGCATGGTGCCCCCCGCGCGCCGCGCGGCGGCGATCGGGCGGGTGATGACGGGCCTCACCGTCGCCACCATCGTCGGCGTGCCGCTGGCCAGCCTCGTGGCGCAACGGCTCGGATGGCGCGTCGGTTTTGCCGGCGTCGGCGGCATCGCCGTGCTGACCGCGCTGCTGGTGAGCCGGGTGGTGCCCCGGCAGGGCGTCGATCGCCTGGCCTCGCCGCTGCGCGAACTCGGCGCGCTGCGCAACGGCCAGGTCTGGCTGTCGCTCGGCATCGGCGCCATCGGGTTCGGCGGCATGTTCGCGGTCTACACCTATCTCGCCTCGACCCTGGCGCTCGTCACCAGGGCGCCGGAACAGGCGCTGCCGATGGTGCTGGCCGTCTTCGGCGTCGGCCTGACGCTCGGCAACGGGCTGGCGCCGCGGCTGGTCAGGTGGGGCGTGATGACCGCCGCCGGCCTGCTGCTGGCCTGGAGCGCGGCCGCATTGGCGATCTATCCGTTCACCGTCGGCAATGTCTGGCTGATCGGGCTTGCCGTGTTCGCGATCGCCTGCGGCGGCGGCCTCGGCACGGTGCTGCAGACGCATCTGATGGATGTGGCAGGCGAGGCGCAGAGCCTTGCGGCGGCGCTGAACCATTCGGCGTTCAACGTCGCCAACGCGCTGGGGCCCTGGCTGGGCGGCCTCGCGATCGCCGCGGGCCATGGCTGGGCGTCGGTCGGCTGGGTCGGCTCGGGCCTCGCCCTGGCGGGGCTGGCGATCTGGGCGATGGCGGTCGGCGCCGGCCGCCAGGCCGTCAGGGCGTGATCAGCCCAGCGCCGGCGTCTGGAACAACGTCACCCGCAGCCCGCCATGCGACACCGGCGCGGCGGTCTCGCCGAAGGGCAGGCCGGTCGCCCGGGCCAGCGTCGCATCGTTGGTGATCAGCCCGATGCGCCAGCCGGCGAACCGGCCGATCAGGGTCTGGCCCAGCGCGCGATAGAGGGGCCCGAGCTTCTTCCGGTCGCCCAGCCGGCCGCCGTAGGGCGGGTTGATGACGACGAGGCCGGGCGGGCCGGCCGGCCGCTGCAGGTCGCTGATCGCATGCTGGCGGAACTCGGTCAGCCCGCCGACGCCGGCGCGATCGGCATTGGCGCGCGCCATGGCGATGGCGCCGGCGTCGCGGTCGCTGCCGTGAAAGCGGAAGGCGGGGGCCGGGCGTGTCGTCCCGCCATCGCGCATCGCCTGCCAGACGGCCTCGTCGAAGGTCGCGAGCTGTTCGAAGGCGAAGCGGCGGGTGCGGCCGGGATTGAGCCCGGCGGCGATCTCGGCCGCCTCGATGACGAAGGTGCCGGAGCCGCACATCGGGTCCAGTACCGGCTCGGTACCCGCATAGCCGCATTGGCGCAGGAACAGGGCGGCCAGGCTTTCGCGCATCGGTGCCTTGTTGACCGCTTCCTTATGGCCGCGCCTGTGCAGGGGCTCACCCGAACTGTCGATGCTGAGGGTGCAGAGATCATCCTCGATGCGGGCCTTGACGCAGACCAGGGCCTCGGGGTCCGGCCTGGCGCCGAGTTCCTCGGCTATCGCCCGCTCGATCCGCTCGGCGGCCGCGCCGGAATGATAGATGCGCGAGTTGCGGCAGGTGGCCTCGACCCGGAAGGGTACATCCCGGCGGAGGAAATCGGCCCAGGGCAGGCGGCGCGCGCGCTTGTCCAGCTGGGCCAGGTGGGGGCTGCGGAATTCGCCGATGCGGGCCAGCACATGGCTGGCCCCCCGGATCTCCAGATTGGCGCGCCACACTGCCGGCCAGCCGCCGCGGAAGGTCACGCCGCCCGGCACGGCCGCGGCCGCGGCGAAGCCGCGCTCGGCCGCTTCCGCGCGCAACACCTCTTCCAGCCCGGGGGCCGAGGCCAGGAAAATCTCGAAGTCGGCTTGGGCATTCATGCCGCCTGCATATCGGGAAGTGCCGTCGTCAGCGATAACTTTTTCAACCCGGCGCCGGTCAAATCAGGCCGCTTCCCATCGGCGGCCTTTTTTGCGCGCAGGATTCGGCCTGCCCACCCGTTAAGGCGTTCGGGCATGCAGGAGGAGGCCATGGCTGAGTTTCACACCGTCTCGACCCTGGCCGACCTGATGATGCTCGACGACGACGAGATCGCGGCGGGCTACAGCGCCGGGCTGGAAGGTGCCCCGCCGCCGGCGAGCGACCGCAGCAAGGGCTATTGGCACGGCTGGCGCAACGGTCTGGTCGACAGCGGCCGCCTGCAGGCCGATGCGGCGCAGCTGGCGCTGTCACGCGATATCGAGCGGGCGGGCGGCCTGCCGTTGCTCGTGCAGTAATGGCAAACTATGACCTTGCATGATCTGAAATATAAAAGCCGACGTTACAAATAATACATGCTAAGGCGGATTGTCCTTTCGTAGGCGGCGTAGTCTACTGCTGGCGGCCCGGGGGCGGGCCATATCCCACGCACCGACCATGCAGCTAATTCGGAGAATCCGGCTGATGCTTAAACTCGTCTCCACCCTCTTGCGGCGGACCGGTGCCGTGCTGGCCGTCGTGCTGGCGTTGCCGGCCGCCCAGGCCCTGGCGCAGGGATCGGTCACCATCAACGGCACGGCCGTCGCCGGCCCGTCGCCGCTGATCTATTCGCTGGTCGGCGCCTATCCGATCGTGTCGGGCCAGGTCAGCCAGACCGGCGTTTCCTTCTTCGTCACCAACGGCACCACCGGCCAGTTCACCCTGACCGTGCCGCAGAACCAGGCGCTGCTGATCGTCGCCAACGTCGTGCCGAACGGCTCGCATACCGATCCGGTGGTCGGCAATGAAAGCCTGTCGGGCACGCTGCGCGCGGTCGTCACCACCGGCACCAGCGCATCGATGAACCTGACCCTGTCGCCCTACAGCGAGGCGATGACCCAGGTGATCATGGGCGAGACGCAGGGCCAGCCGCCGCAGCTGATCACCGCGGCGGTCATCGCCGCGGCCCAGGCCAAGGCCACCAACTACCTGATGACGGTCGATCCGCTGACCACCACGGCGCTGAACGCCTCGTCGGAAAGCGACATGGCAACCGCGACCTCGTCGCAGAAACTGTTCGCCCTGGCGCTGGCCGGTCTCTCGCAGGCACGGACCAACACCAACCGCACGCTGACCAGCCTGATCCAGCAGAATGCCGCCATCATCCAGGCCGGCGGCTCGCTGCTCGACGCCGGCGGCGGTTTCTCGGCCGATCCGGAGAACGAGGATCCGATGGCCACGCTGAGCGTGATGCAGCGGGGCATGTCGGGCTTCGTCGCCAGCACGAAGAACAAGTCGGGCGTCACCAGCCTCTACAATCTCGCCCGCACCGTGATGGGCGCGCCGCAGGGCGGCACCGTCGGCGCGACCTGGACGGCCGCCTGCGAAGCCTCGGTCACCGCCGACCTCGCCGCCCGCTTCCTGCTGCCGCAGACCGGCCTGGACAAGAGCCTGTGGAAGACGCCGGCGGCCTACGGCCATCTGAGCTGGGGTCCGTCGCCGGTGGTCTATCCCACCGTGACCATCCCGACCGGCTGCGACCCGACGATGTGGCAGCAGAAGCGCCTGCTGGCCTCGGCCTCGCTCATCGTGCAGCAGCAGTTCAACTACTGCCACCACTACATCCCCGCCTGGGATTCGCAGGGCCTGCTGTTCGCCGGCAAGGCGTCCTATTGCTACAGCGGCTCCAACGCCAGCCCGGGCGCGGGGGCCTCGGCGAACTCGGCCAACCAGGCGACCCAGATGGGCGTCGACTGCTCGAACTTCACCGCGTTCCTCTACAACTTCGCCTTCGGCGGCATCCGCTTCACCGGCGACGTGCAGTCGCAGGGCGGCACGATGACCGGCGCGGCTTCGGCCAACAACTACGGCAATGCCTGGGCCCCGGGCACGGCCATCGCCCGTCCGGCCAACATGACGGCGCTCATCACCCCGGGCAGCGCGGTCTACCAGCAGTATCCGTTCCAGCCGGGCGACCTCCTGTTCATCGGTCCGACCGAGGCCGATGCGCTGCAGGGCAAGATCAGCCATGTCGTGATGTGGACCGGATTGCGGGCGCCCGACGGCCGCTACCTGACCGTGGAAAGCTATGGCGTCATCAACGACACCAACAGCGGCAAGGTCTCGGCCCAGTCGCCGATCCCGAACTCGTTCCTGACGAATTCGGCGACCGCGACCGGCTTCAGCAGCGCCTACATCAACAATTCGGGCCCGAACATCCGCTATTTCGAAGGCACCTTCCGGGCTTCGAACGTCGTGCACTACCGCCGGATCATCGGCTCGTAACGAAGCGTACCGTTCCGCCGAAGACCTCGCCCGGGGCCAGCGTCGCAAGAC
>JAEYTW010000593.1 GCA_023433835.1 Pseudomonadota bacterium
TTTTACGAGACAGCAGCTGTGGCAGGCGGTGGCGCCGGGCGGCGCCGCGGTCAACGACCGGCTGATCGCGGCGCTGGGCCGCGCCTACGGGGTCGAAGGGGCGCCGGCCC
Source organism: Pseudomonadota bacterium (assembly GCA_023433835.1). Classification (GTDB taxonomy): domain Bacteria; phylum Pseudomonadota; class Alphaproteobacteria; order Ferrovibrionales; family Ferrovibrionaceae; genus JAFKFH01. The sequence goes on from JAEYTW010000593.1 coordinate 111, forward strand.
CGCTGGCCTCCGTCGGCTCGACCGGGTTCGTCACCATGGACCGGGCCGGCCGTGCCGTCGCCTGCGCGGTCTCGATGGGCCAGCCCTTCGGCATCAAGACCGCCGCCGCCGGCATCCTGGTGTCGGGGCCGCCGTCGGACAGCGGCGACGAGGGCCGTTTCCTGACCCCGGCCATGGTCACCTCGGTGCGGCGCGGCGATTATCAGCTTTTCGCCGTCGCGGCGGGTTCGGGCGGCGAGACCGCCCCGGCCGCCACGATCGAGGTGCTGGGCCAGATGATGATCCAGCGTCAGGCCCCGGCCGCCGCGGTGGCCGCGCCGCGGCTGTTCCGGCCTTCGCCCACCGGTGCCCTGATGTACGAGCAGGGCGCCCAGGTCGGCTTCCAGGGCTTTGCCACCCGCGAGGTGCCGGCGCTGGGCCGGGTCGAGCTGATCGGTTGCCCGAACGGGGCGAACACCTCGCCCAACACCTGCGCCTTCGCCGCCGACCGGCGGGGGTTCGGCCTGGCCGATGGGGGGCAGATGTAGCGTCGAGGCATCGGGAGGGGCGGGTGACACGCATGTGGGCGCGGCTTGCGACGGTGCTGCGCTCGCCCCTCGATCCCGACCAGGCCCGGCGCTATGCCGACCGGCGCCTGGGCGAGGTCTGGTCGCTGACCAGGCTGTCGCTGGTGGTGGCAAGCCTCGCCGCGGCCACCCTCTATCTGCGCCAGGCCGTGTTCGATGCGGGCCGGTTGAGCGAGGCACGGTGGATCTATCTTGCCGGTATCGCCTGCCCGCTGCTCCTGCTGCCGTTGCTGGCCGGGCGGCCCTCGCGGCCGCGCCTGCTGATCGCCCTGGTCTCGCTCTGCGTCGGGTTCTCGATCCTGGCGGTCGAGGGCAACATTGTCGTGCGCCAGGGCAACTATCCGGCCACCACGCCGACCTTCATGGTGATCCTCGTGGCGCTGATCGCGGTCGCGCCGAATTTCGCGGTTCACGTTCTGCTCGGGCTGATCGTGCTGGCGATCTCCTGCATCGGCCTGGCCGTGATCGGCGTGCCCCCGGACCTGGCGGCGTTCCACGTCAACTACATGCTGCTGACGCTGGTCCTGACGCTGACTTATACCGGCTTCACCGAGCGGCGGCGGCAACGCGCCATGGGCCTGCGCGACGAACTGGCGGCGGCGGAGAAGGCGCTGGTCTCGGCCGAGATCGACCGCGCCCGCTACGAGCGCGACTTCGACGGCCTTACCGGGCTGGCCAACCGCACGGCGTTCTGCCGGCGCCTCGACCAGATCGTCGCCGGCGGCGCCGGCCGGCCGATCGAGATCGTGTGCTTCGATATCGAAGGCTTCAATGCGGTCAACGCCACCCACGGCCAGGACGCGGGCGACGCGGCGCTGCGGGGGCTGGCGGCGCGGGTCGGCGGGCTGAACCAGCTGGTCGATCTGGCGGCGCGCATCGGCGGCGACGAGTTCGCCCTGGCGCTGGTCACCCCGACGGTCGAGGGGCTGGAGGCAAGGCTGCGCGCGGCCGGGCTGCTCGGCCAGGTCGAGGTCGGCGGCATTCATGTCGCGGTCGCCGCCGGCGTGGCCCGCTATCCCGACGACGGCCGCGATGCCGCGACCTTGCTGTCGCGTGCCCGGGCGGCGCTGGTCGACGGTCGCGCGCGGGGCGAGGGCGGTCCGACCCACTACACCCCCTTCCTCGACGATGCGCTGCGCAGCCGCCGGCGGCTCGTCGAGGATCTGCGCGCGGCGGTGGCGGCCGACGCGCTGGAGGTCTGGTTCCAGCCGCAGGTCCGCCTGGCCGACGGGGCGCTGATCGGGGCCGAGGCGCTGCTGCGCTGGCAGCGCGGCGACACGATGATGCCCCCGGCCGAATTCATCGCGGTGGCCGAGGAGGAGGGGCTGATCGGCGCCATCGGCACCACGGCGTTGCGCCGGGCGGTGCGGGCCGCGACCAGCTGGCATCGTGCAGGCTTCGACCTGCGGGTCGCGGTCAATGTGTCGGTCGCACAGATCGAGGCGCCGGGCTTCCTGGCCCTGGTCGAGGCGGTGCTGGAGGAAGCCGGGCTGCCCGGGCGCTACCTCGAGCTCGAAGTAACCGAGAGCCTTTACCTGTCGGAAGGCGAGCCGTTGCGCCGCACGCTGGCCGGGCTGCGGCTGCTCGGCGTCACCTTGTCGATCGACGATTTCGGCGTCGGCCATTCCTCGCTGTCGCGGCTGACCCGGCTGCCGGTGCGCAGCGTCAAGCTCGACCGCAGTTTCGTGCGCGACCTGCCCCGCGATCCCGCGACCTGCCGGCTGGTGCGCGGCGTGATCGCGATGGCCCGCCAGCTCGATCTCTGCGTCGTCGCCGAAGGGGTCGAGACGGCGGAGCAGGCCGCCTGGCTGCGCCGTCGCCATTGCGCCGTGATGCAGGGGTTCCTGATCGCTGCCGCGTTGCCGCCCGACGATTTTCTGGCCTTCATCCGCGCCCGCGGCGGCGAGATCGCAGCCGTCGAGTAGACAATCCCGGCCGCCCGGCTATCTTGGCCGCCCGACTGATTGGCATTGCAGATGAGGGTTAAGCGGATGAAGGCGTCGCGCCGCGGAGCGATCGACCCGTTCCACGTGATGGAAGTGATGAAGGCTGCGGCCGCGCGCGAGGAGGCGGGCGCGCAAGTGCTGCACATGGAGGTCGGCCAGCCCTCGACCGGCGCGCCGCGCACGGCGATCGCCGCGCTGACCGCGGCGATGGCCAGGGGCACGCTGGGCTATACCGATGCCTTGGGCACGCCCGAACTGCGTGCCGGCATCAGCCGCCACTACCAGCGCTTCTACGGCGCCGACGTGGCCCCCGAGCGCATCGTCGTGACGATGGGCGCATCCGGTGCCTTCCTGCTGGCCTTCCTCGCCGCCTTCGACCACGCCGACCGCGTGGCGCTGGCCGAACCCGGCTATCCCGCCTATCGCAACATCCTCTCGGGGCTGGGCGTCACGCCGGTCGGCGTGCCCTGCGGGCCGGAAACCCGTTTCCAGCTCAATCCCGGGCTGGTCGCCGGCGTCGACGGGCCGCTTGCCGGCGTGCTGGTGGCAAGCCCCGCCAACCCGACCGGCACGATGATCGAGCCCGACGTGCTGGCCGGCCTCGCCGCCGACTGTGCCGCCCGCGGCCGCTGGCTGATCGTCGACGAGATCTATCACGGCATCACCTATGGCGGCCGGCCGCAGACCGCCGCGGCCTTGTCACCGGACGTCATCGTCGTCAACTCGTTCTCGAAATATTTCTCGATGACCGGCTGGCGCATCGGCTGGATGGTGGTGCCCGAAGCGCTGATCCGCCCGGTGGAGTGCCTGGCCCAGAACCTGTTCATCTCGCCGCCGGCGGCCAGCCAGGTTGCGGCGCTGGGAGCGCTCGATGCCTACGAGGAATGCGACGCCAATGTCGCGCGCTATGCCGAGAACCGGCGCATCCTGCTGGAGCGGCTGCCGCGCGCCGGCCTCGACCGCCTGGCTCCGGCCGACGGCGCCTTCTACATCTACGCCGACGTCAGCCACCTGACCGACGATGCCGATGCCTTCGCCCGGCGCCTGCTGGCCGAGACCGGCATCGCGGCGACCCCGGGCATCGATTTCGATCCGCATCGCGGCCATCGCTATGTCCGCTTTTCCTTCGCCGGCGCCACCGAGACGATGATCGCCGCCTGCGACCGGCTCGAGACTTGGATCGCGACCTTGAACCGGCGCTGATCGCGCTGGTCCGCGCCGATGCCGCCGTGATGGCGGCATTGGCGGCGGTGCGCGCGGCGGGCCTGCCGCACGGGGCGATCGGCGCCGGTTTCGTGCGGGCACTGGTCTGGGATCACCTGTCCGGTTTTGCGGTGCGCAGCACGGTCGAGGATATCGACGTGCTCTATCAAGATCCGGCCGACCTCGATCCCGCGCGCGAAAGCGAGCATGAAGCCAGGCTGGCCCATCTGCTGCCCGGCCTGCCCTGGTCGGTACGCAACCAGGCGCGGATGCACAGGCGGAACGGCGATGCGCCCTATCGTGATCTCGACGATGCCCTGCGGCACTGGCTGGAGACGCCGACCTGCGTGGCGCTGACCCTGGGTGACGGCGATGCCATCGCCGTCACCGCGCCGTTCGGC
>JAEYTW010000605.1 GCA_023433835.1 Pseudomonadota bacterium
ACCCTTCAGCGCGCGGGGACGAGGGCCGGTTCGCCGCCGTCTTCCGGCCGCACCAGGCGCATCACCTTGTCGTGCAGCGGCTTCAGGTTCTCGCGATGGCCGATCGACACGATCGTCGTGTCGGGCAGGTGCCGGCGCAGGGTCTGGTAGATCGCCGTCTCGCTGGGCTCGTCGATCGCGCTGGTCGATTCGTCGAGGAACAGCCAGCCCGGCCGCTGGATCAGCGCGCGGGCCAGCGCGATGCGCTGCTGCTCGCCGCCCGACAGTTGCAGCGCCCAATGCTGCTGGTCGTCGAGCCGGGCGGCCAGGCCTTCGAGGCCGACGGCGGCGAGCGCCGCGTTCAGCGCCGCATCCGAGCGCTGCGCCGGGTCGGCCGGCGGCTCGGGGTAGAGCAGCACGTCGCGCAAGGACGCGATCGGCAGGTAGGGTTTCTGGGGCAGGAACAGCGTCTGGTCGGCCGGCGGGCGCTGGATCGTGCCTTCGCCGAACGGCCAGATGCCGGCCAGCGCCCGGAACAGGGTCGACTTGCCCGAGCCCGACGGGCCGGTGATCAGGAGGCTTTCGCCGCGGCCGAGGGTCAGGCGGCCGTCGCCCAGCAGGATCTTGCCGTCCGGGCGGCGCACGGTCAGGCCGTCGACCGCCAGGCTGTCGGCGCCGGTCTCGCTGACCGCGATCCGATCCTCGCGCTCGGCGGTCTCGGCCGCCTCGATCGCTTTGCGGAACGAGGCCAGGCGGTCGACCACGGCCTTCCATTCGGCCAGCGAGGTGAAGGCATTGATGATCCAGCTCATCGCGTCCTGGACCTGGCCGAAGGCCGACGACGTCTGCATCAGCTGGCCCAGCTGGATCTGACCGGTGAAATAGCGTGGCGCGGCGACGATGATCGGGAACACGGTGGCGATCTGGCCGTAGCCGGCGGTGAAGAAGGTCAGCTTCTTCTGGCGCCGCATGATTTCCCACCAGTTGTCGACGACATGGCCGAAGCGGGCGAGGAAGCCGCGCCGCTCGTCGCCTTCGCCGCGATAGAGGGCGATCGGCTCCATGTTCTCGCGGAAACGCACCAGGCCGAAGCGGAAATCCGCCTCGAAGCGCTGCTGGTTGAAGTTCAGCCGGGCGAGCGGCCCGCCGATCTTGACGGTGAGCCAGGTACCGATCACCGAATAGACCAGGGCGGCCCAGACCATGTAGCCGGGGATGGCGATCTCGACACCGCCGACGGTGAAGGAGAAGTCGCCCGACAGGTTCCACAGGATCGTCAGGAACGAGACCAGGGTGACGACCTGGCGCAGCAGGCTCAGCGTCAGGGTCAGGGTCAGGCTGACGAAGTCGCGCAGGTCGTCGGCGATGCGCTGGTCGGGGTTGTCGGTACCGTGATCGAGCAGCTGCATGCGGTAGTAGGTCCGCTTGGCCAGCCAGGCATCGAGGTAGTTTTCCGTCAGCCAGCGGCGCCAGCGGATCTGCAGCATCTGGTTCAGGTAGATCTGGTAGACCGCGATCAGGATGAAGACCGCGGCATAGCCGCAGAAGATGTAGAGCTGGTGGACGAACTCGTCGTAATCCTTGTTCTGCAGCGCATCGTAGAACGCCGCGTTCCACTTGTTCAGCAGGACGTTGATGAAGACCAGGCCCAGGTTCAGCGCGACGATGACGCCGAGCAGGAGGAAGGCGCGTCCGCGATCCTCCGACGTCCAGTAGGGTTTGGTCAGCGACCACAGATCCCGCAGGAACTGGCGAAAGGTCGACATCTGCGAGACGCGGATCATCAGGGCGGCGCTCCGGAAAGTGGCGGCGGCCCGAGGATGGCCCGGGCCGCCGTGGCGGGGCAAATGAACTCGGTGTTAGGAATTCAGCCGTGCATCTTCGGGGCCAGCCATCCCCAGACCTCGAAGCCGCCTTCCCAGACCATCTTGATCGACACGTAGACGATGATGGCGAGGCCGATATAGGCGATCCAGCGATGCTGCTTCAGCAGGCGGGCGATCAGCTGGGCGCCCACGGCCATCAGCAGAATCGACAGCCCCAGGCCGAAGATCATGACGTAGGGGTGTTCGCGTGCCGCCCCGGCCACCGCCAGCACGTTGTCGAGCGACATCGAGATGTCGGCGATGGTGATCTGGGTGACAGCCTGGCGGAAGGTCTTGGCCGGCTTGACGTCGGGCGCGATCTCGTCCTCTTCCGCGCCGGCATCGGCGCCGGCCAGGCTGGCGCGCCTGGCGGCCTTGCGGTCGGCGTCGATCTCGCGCCACAGCTTCCAGGATACCCAGAGCAGCAGCAGGCCGCCGGCCAGCAGCAGGCCGATGATGGCGAGCAACTGCGTGGCGACCAGCGCCAGCACGATGCGGAACACCACGGCGGCGACGATGCCGATCATGATCGCCCGGGCCCGCAGCCTGGGTTCCAGCGCCGCCGCCGCCATGCCGACGACCACGGCGTTGTCGGCCGAAAGTGCCAGATCGATCAGGATGACCGAAATGAATGCCCAGGCCGGGCCGGTGAGCCAAAGCTCAATCATTTCCATAGTCTAGAAAGCTCCGAGTAAACCGCTTAGTCCCCGGGCGCACCATACGCGAACGGCGAGAAAAGGCGATGCCCGACGCAGGCGGGGTGGCGCCCAACGCACAGGCTGGACATCTGTCGCTGCCTAAAACGGCATCTCATGATTAAAAAATATGCAGATTTGCGCCTGTCAACGCGGCGATGGTGGGGCGGCCAAACGTTTTTGCGTCGCAGCGCGGGCGGGCAGGCGGTTGGCACGCTTCTTGTAACCCTTCGCCGCGGGGGCGGCCCGACATCGGCCGCACAGGCGTCGTTGAAGGGATAGAAAAGATGATGGGCAAGTATCGCAGGCTGATCGAATTTTCGCTGATGGGGGCAGCGCTCGGGGCGGTGCTGTTCGGCGGCGACCTGGTCGCGCTGGCACAGACCGCGCCTGCGGCGGCGCCGGCGGCGCCGACACCCAAGCTCGACAGCGGCAACACCGCCTGGATGATCGTCGCGACCGCGCTGGTCCTGATGATGACCATTCCGGGCCTGGCGCTGTTTTACGGCGGCATGGTCCGCAAGATGAACATCCTGGCGACGATGATGCAGAGCTTCGCGATCTGCTGCCTCGTCTCGGTGATCTGGATGGTGGTCGGCTATTCGCTGGCCTTCGCCGGCTCGGGCGCCTGGGTGGGCGACCTGTCGAAGATCTTCCTCAAGGGCATCGACCTCAATTCCTTCTACGACCCGGCGGCGCATACGATCCCCGAGGTCGTGTTCCTCACCTTCCAGATGACCTTCGCGATCATCACCCCGGCGCTGATCACCGGCGCCTTCGCCGACCGCATGAAGTTCTCGGCGATGCTGTGGTTCATCGGCATCTGGTCGATCCTGGTCTATTCGCCGATCGCCCACATGGTCTGGGCCGCCGACGGCTGGATGTTCAAGCTGGGCGTGCTCGACTTCGCCGGCGGCACCGTCGTCCACATCAATGCCGGCATCGCGGGCCTGGTTGCCGCCATCGTGCTGGGCAAGCGCATGGGCTACGGCAAGGTTTCCTTCGCCCCGCACAACCTGGTCTACACGCTGATCGGCGCCTCGCTGCTGTGGGTCGGCTGGTTCGGCTTCAACGCCGGCTCGGCGCTGACCGCCGACGGCCGTGCGGGCATGGCCATGCTGGTCACCCAGATCGCCACCGCCGCCGCGGCGCTGGCCTGGATGTTCTCGGAATGGGTGGTCAACGGCAAGCCGTCGGTCCTGGGCATCGCCTCGGGCGCCGTCGCCGGCCTCGTCGCCATCACCCCGGCCGCGGGCTTCGTTCTGCCGGGCGGCTCGCTGGTCATCGGCATCGTCGCCGGCATCGGCTGCTTTATCGGCGCCACCTGGCTGAAGCGGGTCGCCGGCTACGACGACTCGCTCGACGCCTTCGGCGTGCACGGCATCGGCGGCATCATCGGCGCGATCCTGACCGGCGTCTTCGCGGTCTCCTCGGTCTCGGCCGTGACCGGTGCCGACGGCACCGTCACCCCGGGTGCTGCCGGCCTGTTCGACGGCGGCGGCTTCGGCCAGGTCTGGCTGCAGATCATCGGCGTCGCGGCGACCGTGGTCTATTCGGGCATCGCCACCTTCATCATCCTCAAGGTCATCGACATGGTCATGGGTCTGCGGGTCGACGAAGCGACCGAGCGCGACGGCCTCGACCTCGGCCTGCATGGCGAGACCATTCAGTAATCAAGGAATCCCTGAGGCGACTTGGGGGGAGGGTCAAACCTCCCCCTCTTTTTTTGTGCCGCGTTTCTATTTCGGCCCGGCCAGCGCGTAGGTCAGCGTCGCCTGGGCCAGCGGCTCGGTCCCCCCTTCGGGGTAGAGCGTCACTTCGCCGAACACCAGGCTGCGCCCCCTCTTGATCACGCGTGCCTCGATCAGCGTGTCGACCTTGACGGCGGCGCGGAAGAACGACGTGTTCTGGCTGACCGTCGCCATGTCCTGGAATCCGCCCAGGCTGGAGGCCACCGCGAACACCATCGCGGTATCGGCCGCGGCCATGATCGCCTGGCCGCAGACCATGCCGCCGACGCGCGTCAAGCGCTCGTCGAACGGCAGGCGCAGGGTGACGCGCCCCGGCTCGATCGCTTCCATCTTCAGGCCCAGTTCCTGGATCCAGGGCGCGAAGTTATCCTTGAGAACCTGCGCGGCCTGTTCGATGGTCATTCCCGTCATCTGACGATTCCCCCTGTCGGTTCGTTTTTCCGGGGTGGAAGATTGAGGGCCGCCGGGAGAAATGTCGATCATCGCCGTCATCTGTGAAGTTGTGCTGGCGCTGGCCTGCGCCATCGCCATCGGCCTGTGCAGCCGTACAAGATTGCCCTCGGGCCTGTTCTGGGCGATCGGCTTCGCCCTGATCGGCATTACTGCCGGGCTCGGCGCGCTGCGGCTGGCCGGCTTCGAGGGGGTGCGGCCGGCGCATCTGTTCTTCAACGGGCTGTCGGCCTCGGTCGGCGGTGCGGCACTCCTCCTCGGCGCCTTGTTCGGGGTGGTGCTGCGGCTCGGCCCCGGGCTTGCCGCGGTGGCGGCCGCGGCCGGCGGGGCGGCGCGGCTGGCGGTCGGGTTGGGGCGGGTGGCCGCTTTAGGCCAGCCGCACGCCGTCCTCGCCCTGATCG
>JAEYTW010000697.1 GCA_023433835.1 Pseudomonadota bacterium
CCGCTGGGAAGCGCTCGACGATGCCGGGCGCCTCGGTTTCCTGAAGGCGCTCGCCGAACGTTTCGGGCCCGATCCGCAACGGCTCGCCAAGGCTGTCGAAGCCTGGCGGGCCGATCCGGCCCCGGCATCGATGGCGGCCCTGCACGAGGCGGCCGAACCGCGCCGCCAGGAACTGATCCGGCGGCTGAACCTGGCGCCCGGCGGCATCGCCACGCTGGTGCGGATGCGCGAGGAATTGTTCCGCCACCAGGCGGAGCACCCTGAGCTGGACGCGGTCGATGCCGATTTCGTCCATCTGTTCTCTTCCTGGTTCAACCGAGGTTTCCTGGTGCTGCGCCGTATCGACTGGACCACGCCGGCCCACATCCTGGAGAAGATCATCCAGTACGAGGCGGTGCACGAGATCGCCGGCTGGGACGACCTGCGCCGCCGCCTGGCGCCGCCCGATCGCCGCTGCTTCGGTTTCTTCCATCCGCAACTGCCCGACGAACCCCTGATCTTCGTCGAGGTCGCGCTGACCCGCGACATCCCCGGCACGATCGCCGAGGTCCTGGCCGAGGACCGCGTGTCGATCGCGGCCGAGGCGGCGACGACCGCGGTGTTCTATTCGATCTCGAACTGCCAGAAGGGTCTGCGCGCGATTTCCTTCGGCAATTTCCTGATCAAGCAGGTGGTCGAGGAATTGCGCCGCGACCTGCCCGGTCTCGACACCTTCGTCACGCTGTCGCCGGTGCCGGGTTTCGCCGCCTGGGTGAAGGGCGAGGAGGGGCGCCCCGCGGCCCTCGACCAGGCGGGATGGTGGCGCGACGACGCGGTGCGGGACGAAGTCGAGCAGGCGCTGCTGCCGCTGGCGGCGCGCTATTTCGTCGAGGCGCGCGGCCGCGGCGGCCGTGTCATCGATCCCGTCGCCCGCTTCCATCTCGGCAACGGCGCGCGGCTCGAGCGGCTGAACTTCCTCGGCGACCTCTCGCCGCGCGGCCTCAGGCAGGCGCACGGCCTGATGGTGAATTACCTCTATCGCCTCACCGATATCGAAAAGAACCACGAAGCCTACGCGGTCCAGGGCAAGGTCGTAGCCTCCGCCGCCGTCACCAAATTGTTGAAGCCTGCGCCCAAGCCGCGGCGCAAGCAGGGTTGAGGACCATGACCAATCATCTGTTCGATGCCATCCGCGCGGCGATGCCGGCCGAGGATGCCACCTTCCTGTCAACGCCCTCGGGCCTGCGGCTCACCTACGGCGACCTGCTCGCCCGTTCCGGCCAGATGGCCAGTCTGCTGGTCCAGTCGGGCGTCGCGCCCGGCGACCGCGTGGCGGTCCAGGTCGAGAAAAGCCCCGATGCCATCCTGCTCTATCTCGCCTGCGTGCGGGCCGGGGCGATCTTCCTGCCGCTCAACACCGCCTATACGCTCAACGAGGTCGAATACTTCGTCGGCGATGCCGAACCCCGCCTGGTGATCTGCAGTGCCGACCGGGTCGAGGCGATCACCGCGATGGGCCCGAAGGCCGATACGCTGGCCGCCTTCGCGGCGCGCGCGGCCGGCCAGACGCCCGAGTTCGCCGACATCGCCCGCGGGCCCGACGATCTTGCCGCGATCCTCTATACCTCGGGCACGACGGGGCGCTCGAAGGGCGCGATGCTCAGCCATCGCAACCTCGCCTCGAACGCCCTGACCCTGGTCGGCAGCTGGCGCTTCACGCGCTCGGACGTGCTGCTGCACGCGTTGCCGATCTTCCATACCCACGGCCTGTTCGTCGCCACCAACGTCATCCTGCTGTCCGGCGCGTCGATGATCTTCCTGACGCGCTTCGACCCCGCCGAAATCCTGCGGCTGCTGCCGCAGGCGACGGTGATGATGGGGGTGCCGACCTTCTATGTCCGCCTGCTGCAGGAGGCCGGCCTCGACCAGGCGGTGACCTCGAACATCCGCCTGTTCGTCTCGGGCTCGGCCCCGTTGCTGGCCGAAACCCACGATGCCTGGCGACTGCGCACCGGCCACGCCATCCTCGAACGCTACGGCATGACCGAGACCAACATGAACACGTCCAATCCCTATGACGGTCCGCGCGTCGCCGGCACGGTGGGCCCGCCGCTGCCCGGCGTCGAGGTGCGGGTGGTCGATCCCGAGACGGGGAAGGAATTGGCCAACGGCGAGATCGGCATGATCGAGATCCGCGGCCCCAACGTCTTCCAGGGCTACTGGCGCATGCCGGAGAAGACGGCGGCCGAATTCCGCCCCGACGGCTTTTTCATCTCCGGCGATCTCGGCCTGATCGACGCGGCCGGCTATGTCCAGATCTCGGGCCGCGGCAAGGACCTGGTGATCTCGGGCGGCTACAACGTCTACCCGAAGGAGGTCGAAGGCGAGATCGACGCGCTCGACGGCGTCGTCGAATCGGCCGTCATCGGCCTGCCCCATCGCGACTTCGGTGAGGGTGTCACCGCCGTCGTCGTGCGCAAGCCTGGCGCGACGCTCGGCGAGGCCGACGTCCTCGCCAGGCTGGACGGAAGGCTCGCCCGCTACAAGCAGCCCAAGCGCGTCCTGTTCGTCGACGACCTGCCGCGCAACACCATGGGCAAGGTGCAGAAGAACGTGCTGCGCGAGACCTACAAGGACCTGTACGCGGGGTAGGCGTTACAATTTGCCGAGAGGACCTGATATCTCGTTGATTTCGTCGATCGAGAGCGACGGTCCTGCTTCCCGCTTCAGGAAGCCGAATATGTCCGAGATATTGCCGGTAGGACGTGCTGTCGCTTTCTCTGCCTCCAGCCGGAGTGCGCCATAGGACAACATCTCGACATTGATGCTGTCACCCGACCGCACTCCCATATGGGTCAGGAGATTCCTGCCTAGCGTGACTTTGCCTCTTGCGCCGACTTTGCGTGTGAGCATCGTTTCCTCCGCGACAATGGCTTCATTTTAGAGCGCTTCGGGTAGGGAGGAATATCAACCGTTGCCCCGGCGAAGGTCGGGGTCCAGGGCAAGGAATGTCGCAAGCGACGCCGCGCTTACCCTGGGCGCCGGAGCGACGACTGATTTTTAAGCCACCATCGCGCGCGTAAAGTCAGCGCCCATGGGCTTTCGCCGGGATGACGACCGCTTAGTTGCCTTCAGGTGGCTCCAGCTGCAGCCCCAGCGACCGGCCGATCTCGGCCAGGATTTCGTAGGAGCGGACGCGGTGGCCGTGGTCGTAGATCGCGGCCGCCACCATCAGTTCGTCGGCCCCGGTGTCTTCGAGGAATTTGGCCAGGTCGCGCTTGATCGTTTCCGGACCGCCGACGAACGAGCAGCGCAGCATGTTGGAGGCCTGTGCCTTTTCGGCCGGGCTCCAATAGGTTTCGATATCGTCGATCGGCGGGCGCAGCTGGCCGCGGGTGCCGCGGAACAGGTTGGTGAAGGATTGCTGGGGCGAGGTAAACAGGCGCTTCGCCTCCGCGTCGGTCGGCGCGGCGATGACGTTGCAGCCGACCATGGCATAGGACTTGTCGAGCTGCGCCGATTTCTCGAAGCGTTCGCGGTAGATGTTGAGCGCGCTCATCAGCGCGTCGGGCGCGAAATGCGAGGCGAAGGCGTAGGGCAGGCCGAGCATCGCGGCGAGCTGGGCACCGAACAGGCTGGAGCCGAGGATCCACAGCGGCACGTTCGTCCCGGTGCCGGGCACTGCCTGCACGGTCTGGCCGGGCTGCACCGGCCCGAGCAGGGCCTGCAGCTCGACCACGTCCTGCGGGAAATTGTCGGCCACCGCGGGATCGCGGCGCAGGGCGCGCAAGGTGCGCTGGTCGGTGCCCGGCGCGCGGCCCAGCCCCAGGTCGATGCGGCCGGGATAGAGCGATTCCAGCGTGCCGAACTGTTCGGCGATCACCATCGGCGAATGGTTGGGCAGCATGATGCCGCCGGCCCCCACCCGGATCTTTTCCGTACCGCCGGCGAGATAGCCGATGACCACCGAGGTCGCGGCGCTGGCGATGCCCACCATGTTGTGATGCTCGGCCACCCAGTAGCGCCGGTAGCCCAGCCGTTCCGCGTTGCGCGCCAGGTCGAGCGACTTGCGCAGGGCGTCGGCGGGTGTCTCGCCCTGAATCACCGGCGAAAGATCGAGAATGGACAAAGCCGGCATGTACTTATGATCCCGTGGCTGGCGGGGACAGGCCCCCGACCCCAAGAAATCAGGCGCGACGGGTAAATTTCAAGCCCCGGGGCCATGCCAGGGCGGAATACCAAAAAAGAACCCCCCGGGGGCGAAGCCGGGGGGCGGGGAGGTAAAACCGGTCGGTTACGACGGCAGCTTGCAGGACCCGTCCGGCGGCGGCAGTGCCTCGGCCGCCGGGATGGTGTTCTGGATGACCGGGCGCAGCTTGCCGCCCTGCTCGGCGACGATGCCGAAGAAGTTCGGGCCTTCGAGCTGGTGGTCGGCGGCGCGCATCACCTGCTGCCCAAGGATGGTCTGGAACGTCGCGCCCGCCATCGCCTTGGCGACGTCGGCCGGCTTGTCGCTGTTGGCCTTCTTGATGGCCTCGAACAGCACCTGCATGCCGATATAGGTCTCGCCCTCGAAGTTCGACGGCTCGGTGCCGGGATAGGCGGCCTGCCAGGCCTTGACGAACTTCTGGTTGGCCGGGGTATCCAGCGTCGACGAGTAGTTGACGATGCCGTAGATGCCCTTCGACACGTCGCCGAGCGTGGCGACGGTATTGTCGGTGACGAACGAGACGCCGGCGACCGTGGTCTTGTCCAGCAGGCCGAACTGCTTGGCCTGCTGGGCGAAGTTCAAGGCGTCGCGGCCGGCCAGCGCGACCCACACGCCCTCGGCCCCGGCATCCTTGATCTTCTGGATGTAGGGGGCGAAATCGTTGGCGCCGGCGGCGGCGTAATTCTCCGAGACGATCTGCTTACCCAGGCCGGTGGCGCCCTTGGCGAAGCTCTCGCCGGAATTGCGGCCCCAGGCGATGTCGTTGGCCATGATGGCCCACTTCATTTCCTTGCGGGTGGCAAGCCAGGGCTTGACCGTGACGGCGTCGGCGGCGTCCGGGCGGTTGACGCGGAAGACGCGCGGCTGGCAGGTATCGCCGGTCAGCTTGTCGGTCTTGTTGATGGTCGAGAGGTAGAGCGCGTCCCAGCGGCCGACCATCGGGGCGATCGCCAGACCCTCGCCCGAGGCGATCAGCCCGACCAGCAGCTTGTTGCCCGAGAGGGCGAGCTTCTCGGCCTGCTTGCGCGCGACCTCGGGCTTGCCCTCGCTGTCGAGATATTCCACCGCGACCTTGCGGCCGAGCAGGCCGCCGGCGGCATTCTGTTCGTTGACCGCGAAATCGACCGCGCGCTTGACCTGGTTGCCGAGATCGGCCCAGGGGCCGGACAGCGAGGTCGGCACGCCGACCCGAATATCCTGCGCCACGGCCGGGCCACCCCAGGCCAGCGCCGTTGCCACGGCTGCAGCCGCCACCCATTTCCTGTTCATCGTCTCCTCCTTCTTCGTCTTTGTTGTTAGCCGCTATACCGAAACATGAGCCTTGAGCGCCTCGAGCGAGACGCCGTCGAGGCGGCCCTGGTCGACCACCCGCCCTTTGGACAGCACGTAGTAGCGTTCGACCACGTCGCGCACGAAACCGATGTTCTGTTCGATCAGCATGATCGCCGTGCCGGCCCGGCCCAGCCGATTCAGCACGTCGATCAGCTGGTCGACGATGACCGGCGCCAGTCCCTCGCTGGGTTCGTCCAGCACCAGCAGATCGGGATTGGCCATCAGCGCCCGGCCGATCGCCAGCATCTGCTGCTGCCCGCCCGACAGGGCCGTGCCCGGCTTGTCGGCGCGTTCGCGCAGGATCGGGAACAGGTCGTAGACCGCCTCGACGGTCCAGGGCCCGGGCCGGCGCGTCGCCGCGCCCAGCTGCAGATTTTCCTGCACGGTCAGCACGGGGATGATGCGGCGCCCCTGGGGCACGATGCTGATGCCGGCATGGGCGGCATCGAAGTGCCGCGGGTTCTTCAGCGCGCGCCCGCCGATCTCGATGCGGCCCGCCTTCATCGTGGCGATGCCCAGGATCGTATTGGCCACCGTGGTCTTGCCGACGCCGTTGCGGCCCAGCACGCCGATGCGCTCGCCCGGCTGCACCTCGAGGCTGACGCCGTCGAGGATGCGGGCCGAGCCGTAGTAGCTCGCGACGTCACGGAAGGAGAGGAGTGTCAATGCGCCGACCTCCCGAGATAGGCGGAGACGACCTCGGGGCTGCGGCGCACCTCGTCGGGCGTGCCCTCCATCAGCAGTTCGCCAAGATGCAGCACGGTGATGCGGTCGCAGATCGAGAACACCACTTCCATGTCGTGCTCGACCAGCAGCACCGTGACGCCCCAGCTTTTCACCAGGCCGCGCAGCAGCCGCGCGAGATCGAGCGATTCCTGCACGGTCAGCCCCGCGGCCGGTTCGTCGAGCAGCAGCACGCGCGGCCGGCCGATCAGGGCCAGCGCGAGGTCGAGCCGCCGCTGGTCGCCATAGGAAAGCTCCGCGGCCGGGCCCCGGCTGAAACCGTCGAGCTTCAGTTGTTCCAGCACCTCGTCGACGCCGCCGCCCTGATGGGCGGCAAGCTCCAGCTGCTCGCGCACCGTCAGGTTGGGGAAGATCGAGGTCCGCTGGAACGAACGGGCCAGGCCGCGCTTGCGGCGGACCTGCGGCGATTGCCGGCTGATGTCGTCGCCCCCCATCAGCACCTGGCCCGACCACTTGGCGGCCCGGCCCGACAGCACGTCGATCAGCGTCGACTTGCCGGCGCCGTTCGGCCCGATCAGCCCGCGGATCTCGCCGGCCGGCACCGTGATGTCGACGCCGCGCAGCGCGGCGAAGCCGCCGTAGTGGCGCGAGAGGCCGACGCCCTGCAACGCGGGCGCGGTCATGATTTTCTCCCCCGGCGGCGCGTCCAATGCCAGACCGTGCCGACCAGGCCGTGCGGCCATTTGACGGTGACCAGGATCAGGGCGACGCCGATGATCGCCTGCCAATGTTCGGTGACGTCGCCCAGCTTGTCCTTGGCCGCGAGGAAGACGACCGCGCCGATCGCCGGGCCGATCAGGAATTCGGCGCCGCCGATGATGGCCATGACCAGGGCCGAGCCCGACATCGTCCAGTGCAGCACGTCCGGCGAGACGAAGCCGTTGTAGAGCACGAACAGGACGCCGCCGATCCCGCCGACCGCCGCCGAGATCGCGAAGATCGCGGCCCGCGGCAACAGCGTGCGATAGCCGATGAAGCGGGCGCGTTCCTCGTTGTCCTTGATCGCGAAGCACAGCCGGCCGAAGCGCGAGCGGGCAAGCAGGAACAAAAGGAACAGGATGACCACCAGCGTCACCCAGACGATGCGGAACATGTCGCCGGGCTCCTGCAGCAGGGCCGAGGGCAGGCCGAAGACCCTGGCTGGCAGGTTGACCGACAGCCCGTCGTCGCCGCCGGCGAAGTCGCGCCATTTGACGACGATCTCGTAGAATACCTGGGCGACGGCGAGCGTCAGCATCGAGAAGGCGACGCCCGAGACGCGCACGACGACCAGGCCGATGACGAAGGCCAGCGCCGCCGGCAGCAGCACGGCCAGCGGCAGGATGACCTCGAGGGCCAGGCCGGTATGCTTGAGCAGCAGGCCCGTCGCATAGGCGCCCATGCCGAAGAAGGTGGCATGGCCGAACGAGACGAAGCCCGATTGCCGGATCAGGAAGCCGACCGAGGTCGCCAGGATGGCGTTGGTCAGGCCCTGCGTCGCCAGGCTCAGCGCCACCGGCGAGGCGACGACGAGCGGCAGGACGATGCCGATGACGGCGGCGACGATCGCGATGCCCAGGCCGATCACGGCCGGGCGCGCGGCGGGGGCGGGCAGGGAGGTGGCGGCCTGGACGCTCATGTCGAGGCCCCGCCGGCCAGGCCCTGCGGCCGCCAGATCAGCACCCCGATCATGATCAGGAACGGAATCGAGGAGGCCGCCCAGGGCAGATAGACGATGCCGAAGTTATGGATCTGGCCGATCGCCATGGCGGCGAGGAAGGCGCCGGTGAAGCTGCCCCGCCCGCCCCCCACCACGACCCTGAAGG
>JAEYTW010000473.1 GCA_023433835.1 Pseudomonadota bacterium
GGCCGCGGTCCCAACGCAGCCAGGGCACGATGTAGTAGATCGCGAGCAGCAGGACCAGGACCTGCGTCTTCAAGCGTCGGAAGCGACCGGTGATGTCGCGTACCTGGATCTTGCGCCGCTTGGCGTAGAGCGATTCCTGCTCCGGGGTATCGCTCAGGGTACTGGTCCTGCTGGACATGATGGCCTCTACTTGCCGCCCCCGAGAGAGTGGACATAGATCGCAAGCTGCTTGATCGTGGCGGGATCCAGGCGGCCGGCCCAGGCCGGCATCACGCCCTTCCGGGCATAGCGGATCGTCGTCACGATCGTGTTCTTGTCGCCGCCGTAGAGCCAGATATTGGCCTTCAGGCTGGGCGCGCCCATCTCCGGGTTGCCGACGCCGCCTTCGCCGTGACAGGCGACGCAGTTGGCCGCGAAGATTTCCGCACCCCGTGCAACCGCCGCTTTATCGGTCGAACGGCCGCTGAGCGACAATACGTATTCCGCCGTATCGTCGATCTCCGCGGGCTTCAGGATGCCGTCGGCCAGGAAGGCCGGCATCTGGTTCTGATGCGTGTCGGGATCGGCGTCCCAGCGGATGCCGTGGGTGATGGTCGTCGAGATCTGGTCGAGCGAGCCGCCCCAGATCCAGTTGTCGTCGAGCAGGTTCGGATAGCCCTTGGCCCCCTGCCCGCCCGCGCCATGGCAGGGCGAGCAGTTGACGGCGAAGGCCGACCGGCCGCCCGACTGGGCGAACTGGAACAGTTCCGCGTTCTGCGGAATCTGGTCCAGCGGGGTCTTGGCGATCTGGTCGAGATAGACCTGCTGGGCGCCGCGGGCGGCGGCGACTTCCTGGGTCAGCTCGGCCCGGCTGGAATAGCCGAGAATACCCTTGGTGAAGCCGCCCGGGATCGGCCAGGCCGGGTAGAGCACCCAGTAGACGATCGCCCAGATGACGCAGCCGTAGAACACCATCAGCCACCAGCGCGGCAGCGGCGTGTTCAACTCGCGGATGCCATCCCATTCATGGCCGGTGGTCTCCCGGCCGGTGACCTCGTCCCTTTCGATCTTGGACACGGGCCTCACTCCTCCTTGAACGGAATCCGCGCCGCCTCGCGGGCGCGGGCTGCTGCCCCGGGGCGGATTTCCCACAGGAAGCAGGCAATGAAGAAGACGAAGAAGGTCACCACGCCGATCGAGCCGGCCAGCGCCCTGATTTCATCGTAGGACATCGGCAATCCTCCTCAGCGCTGGTTGGCCTGCGCGTCGTAGCGCGTGAAGTCGACCAGCGTGCCCATCATCTGCAGATAGGCGATCAGCGCATCGAGTTCGGTCGCCATCTTCGGGTTCGAGGTATCGAACTTGCGGATGACGGCCTTCGGATAGCGCGCCAGGAACGCCGTATTGTCGGCATCCGGATCGAGCTGGGTCCGGACGTCGAGCGCGGCCTTGGCGATCATCTCGTCGGTATAGGGCACACCCACCACGCGCAACGCCTTCAGGTGATCGGCGATGTCGTTGTCGTCGAGGCCGTTGCGGGCCAGGAAGCCGTAGGGTGGCATCACCGATTCCGGCACGATCGAGCGCGGATCGATCAGATGCGCGGTGTGCCATTCGTCCGAGTACTTGCCGCCGACGCGCGCCAGATCGGGGCCGGTACGCTTCGACCCCCACTGGAACGGATGGTCGTACATGCTCTCGGCCGCCAGGCTGTAGTGGCCATAGCGCTCGACCTCGTCGCGGAACGGCCGGATCTGCTGGCTGTGGCACAGATAGCAGCCCTCACGCTGGTAGATGTTGCGACCGATCAGCTCGAGCGGCGAATAGGGCCGCATGCCCTCGACCTTCTCGATCGTGCTCTCCACGAAGAACAACGGCACGATCTGGACGAGGCCGCCGATGGAAACCACCAGAAGCGACAGCACCATCATCAACAGGACGTTGCGTTCGATGCGGTCGTGGAAATGGGTATTGCCGGTTTGTTGCGCCATGTCGCGCGCCTCCCCGCTCAAGCCCGGACCGGCGCGGCGGCGGCCGGCACGCGGCGGACGCCCATCGGGTCCTCCTCGCGCAGACGCCCGCGGACGGTCTGGATCAGGTTGTAGACCATGATGACGGCGCCGATCAGGTAGAGCCCGCCGCCCAGCGCGCGGATCGCGTAGAACGGATGCATCGCTTCGACCGTTTCGACGAACGAGTATTGCAGGAAGCCCAGGCTGTCATAGGCACGCCACATCAGGCCCTGCAGGATGCCCGAGATCCACATCGCGGTGATGTAGAGGACGATGCCGATGGTCGCGATCCAGAAGTGGACGTTGACCAGCTTCAGCGAATAGAGGCGCGGCTGGCCCCACAGGCGCGGCGTCAGGTAGTAGACCGCCCCGAAGGTCACGAAACCGACCCAGCCCAGCGCGCCCGAGTGGACGTGGCCGATGGTCCAGTCGGTGTAGTGCGACAGGCCGTTGACCGCCTTGATCGACATCAGCGGGCCTTCGAAGGTCGCCATGCCGTAGAACGCCACGGAAACCACGAGAATGCGCAGGATCGGATCGGTGCGCAGCTTGTCCCAGGCGCCCGACAGGGTCATCAGGCCGTTGATCATCCCGCCCCAGGACGGCATCCACAGCATGATCGAGAAGGTCATGCCCAGCGTCTGTGCCCAATCGGGCAGCGCCGTGTAGTGCAGATGGTGGGGGCCGGCCCAGATGTAGATGAAGATCAGCGACCAGAAATGCATGATCGACAGGCGGTAGGAATAAACCGGCCGCTGCGCCTGCTTCGGAATGAAGTAGTACATCATGCCGAGGAAGCCGGCGGTCAGGAAGAAGCCCACCGCGTTATGGCCGTACCACCACTGGGTCAGCGCGTCCTGCACCCCGGCGAAGGCCGAATAGGACTTCGCGCCGGTGAACGAGACCGGCACCGCCAGGTTGTTGATGATATGCAGCATCGCGATCGTGATGATGAACGCGAGATAGAACCAGTTCGCCACGTAGATATGCGGCTCGCGACGGCGCACGATGGTGCCGACGAAGACCGCGAGATAGGCGACCCAGACCACCGTCAGCCACAGATCGGTGTACCATTCCGGTTCGGCGTATTCCTTGGCCTGGGTGATGCCGAACACGTAGCCGGACGCCGCCAGCACGATGAACGTCTGGTAGCCCCAGGCGACGAACCAGGCGAGATTGCCGCCCCACAGCCGCGCGCGGCAGGTGCGCTGCACGACGTAGAACGACGTCGCGATCAGCGCGTTGCCGCCGAAGGCGAAGATCACGCCCGAGGTATGGACGGGCCGCAGGCGCCCGAAGGTCGTCCACGGCAGATCGAGATTGAGCAGCGGATAGGCCAGCTGCAGGGCGATCACCAGCCCCGCCAGCATGCCGACCACGCCCCAGAACATGGTCGCGCCGACCAGGAACCTAATCACATCGTCGTTGTAGCCTTGCCCTGTTTCGGCCGGGTTGCCCGCCATCGTACTAGCCGTCATGCCCTCGCACCCTTCTGATGGGGCGCTGGGTTACGGATGCGCCCCTTTAGGTCGGTGGCACAGTGGCCCGGCGGGGCATGCGGCAGCCATCAGTCACGATGTCGCAGCGTAGTTCTACGGACGCGGCAAAACGTCGCGGCGGTTGATTTTACCGCGCGCCGCTCCATGCGGCGGGCTCGACTAGGGGAAACTACCTATGGCGCGGCCTTGGCGATCAGCGCCGCCGTCGCGGGCGCCAGGAACCCCTCGACCGTCGCATCGGTCTCCAGCGCCATCGCCTGGTCCAGCGGCAGCTGGAAGGCGCGATTGAGCACGCGCTTGACATTGCGCCGCGAATGGGCCGGCAGGCCGGCGATGCGGCGGGCCAGCGCGCGGGCCTCGTCGAGGCAGGCGTCGTCGGGCACCACGCGCGACACCAGGCCCATTGCCAGCGCGGCGCGCGCGTCGAACCGGTCGCCCAGCAGGATCAGCTCCTTCGCCTTCTGCAGGCCGACGAGATTGGGCAGGAGCGAGGTGACGCCGCCGGTGACGAACAGCCCCAGCGCGGTCTCGGGGAAGAAGCAGCGGCAGCCCTCGGCCATCACCGCCAGGTCGCAGTTGATCACCCATTCGAGGCCGCCGCCGACCGCCCAGCCGTGGATGGCGCCGACAACGATGGCATCAGAGCCCATCAGGAGGCGGGTGACGTCCTGGATCGCCTCGATGAAGCGCCGGGTCTCTTCCGGGCCGTGCGACTGGTCGTCGAATTCCTTCAGGTCGTCGCCGGCGCAGAAGGCGCGGCCCGCCCCGCGCAGCAGGATGACGGCTTGGCCCTGCCCGGCGCGAATCGCCGCGGCGAAGTCCCGGAGCAGGTCGGGGTTGATCGCATTCAGCCGCTCGGGCCGGTTCAGCGTGATCTCGGCGATGCCATCGGCGATCGACAGCAAAACGGTGCTCATCCGGTCAGTCCTCCCTGATCACGCGGCGGGTCTTGCCGGCGGTGCGCGGCAAGGCGTTGGGCGGCAGCATGGTGACCACGGCGGTCACCCGCAGCGCCTCGCGCAGGCGGTCGGCCACGGCCTCGGCCGAGACGCGTCCGTCGCCCTCGACCTCGACCTCGGCCTCGACCGGCAGGCGGTCGTAGGGGCCGGGCCCGGCGAGGCGGATCCGGTATTCGCCGTTCAGCCCCGGCATGGCGTTGAGCACGTCGGCCACCATCGTCGGGAAGACGTTGATGCCGCGCACGACCACCATGTCGTCGCTGCGCCCGACGACGCGGAAGCGCATGCCGGTGCGGCCGCAGCGGCAGGGCGCGGTGCCGGTCACGGTGACGACGTCGCCGGTGCGGAAGCGAACCAGCGGCTGGCATTCCTTGACCAGATGGGTCAGCACCAGCTCGCCCCGCGCGCCCTCCGCCAGTCGCAAGGCCGCGCCGCTTTCCGGCTCGACCAGTTCGGGGTAGAGCACGTCGCCGCCCAGGAAATGCAGGTCGTTATCGTGCTCGCACTGGCCGGCGAAGTTCGACAGGACGTCGGACACCCCGTAGTTGGCATTGCGCGGCGCCATGCCCCACATCTCGGTCAGCCGCCGGCGCAGATCGGGATTGTCCAGCCCGGCCTCGCCGCCGAACAGCCCGAGACGCAAGCCCAGATCGCGCGGCGCCAGGCCTGGGAAATCATCGGCGATCACCTGGGCCAGCACCGCCGGATAGGACGGGGTGCAGGAAATCGCCGTCACCTTCAATTCCCGCATCGTCTCGATCAGCAGGCGGGTCGAGCCCACCCCGAACGGAATGACCAGCGCGCCGGTCTGCTCGAGCGTCAGATGATCGCTCAAGCCGCCCATCCACATCTGGTAGTTCAGGCAATGCACCACCCGGTCGCCGGGCCTCAAGCCCGCCGCGCGGTGGCTGCGCCCGCCGACGACGGCGGTCAGATGGGCATCGGCCGCCGAGAGGGCCAGATTCATCGCCTGGCCGGTGGTGCCGGAGGTGCGGTGCAGGCGGTTGACCGCCGCGGGCCCGGTCGCGAGGTAGTCGCCGAACGGCGGGTGCGCGGCCTGCGACAGCCGAAGCTGGGCCTTGTCGCTGAGCGGTAGCGCGGCAAGGTCGTCGAGCTGCTCGGGCACCGCGCGGCCCGCCCAGAGGTCGCGGAAGAACGCGGAATGGGCCAGCACATGCGCGCGCTGGCGCGACCAGTTGTCGGCCTGAACGGTCCGCAACGCGCGTGCGTCGAGAAACTCGGCGCTCTCGATCAATCCCATGGCCCCTGCCCCCCGAAGCCCTGCCGCCAGATCTCGGTCAATGTCCGCGCCACGGTCTCCAGGTCGGGCGAGACCGCCGCGACGCTGTCGTCCTGGGCCAGCAGAAGGTTGGCCAGGTACTGGTCGACCATGCCGCCCAGCGCATAGGCGCGCCGGACGATCTCGTCCTCCGGCAACGCCGTATCGGCCAGCCGCCGACGGATCGAACGGGCGACGGTGTCGATCCAGGCCCGGTTCATCCCCTGGAAGATCGCGCGGGCCCGCGGAAAATCCTCGTAATGATTGAGCAGGACCTTCATCAGCCCGCGATTGGCGGCAAAGACCCGGCAATAAGCCAGGGTCGTCGCATGCAGCGAGGCCGCGCGGTCGGCGCTGTCGCGCGCGGCGTCGAGCATCGAACGCCGCACGAAGGCGACGAAATCCGCCAGCACCGCATCGAGCAGGTGATCGCGGTCGGGAAAGTAGAGGTAGAACGTGCCCTGCGAGATGCCGGCGCGGGCGCAGATCTCCTGCACCTTCAACTGCGACAGCGGCGTGCCCTCGAGCAGCGCGCAGATCGCGGCGCGCAACCGCAGCGCGGTGCGCTCGCCCTTGCGCAGGCCCCCTGCTTCGGCCTGGGCCAGCAATGCACCCTGGAACCCTGCCATGGCCTCCCCTAATAAAACTGACATCAGTTTTATATTTTCTATGGAGAAACACAAGGGGTAGCAGGCGCGGGATTGTCGAGGATTGGTGGCCGGTGCCTCGCGGGCACCGGCTGGATCAGGCCTTCGGCACGTTGGGCGAGCGGATCGCGTCGTCCCACAGCCGCTCGATGCGGCGGAGGGTTTCGTTGGCGTTGGCAAGGTCGACGCCGGGGATCTGTTCGGCCAGCAGCGCCTGGGCTCCGGCGATGCGCGAGCGCAGCGAGCGGCCCTTGGCGGTCAGGCGCAGGATGGTCGACCGCCGGTCGCGCTCGGAAATCATCTGCTCGATATAGCCCGATTCGACCAGCTTCTTGACGTTGTAGGAGGCGTTCGAGCCGAGGTAGTAACCGCGCTCCATCAGGGTGCGGATATTGATTTCTTCGTCGGCGATATTGACCAGGGTCAGGCACTGCACGGGGTTGACGTCGTCGACGCCGAGCCGGTCGAGCTGGGCGCGCACGACGTCGAGGAACCGACGGTGCAGGCGCTCGATCTGCCGCGTCAGGTCGTGGTAGGCGGCGATATCGCCGTCGAGGTTGGCTATTTCGGCGCCGGTGGCATTCACGTTTGGGTCCCTTGCAGCGAATCGCTATCGGCGACGATCCTGCCGTCTCAACTGCTTCAGTTCGGTTAACATTGCCCAAGGCAACGTGCAAGATTTAATTAACCTTTTGCCGGCATCGTCGGCAATGGATTTGGCACCCTGATCGCGGGAAAATCAGCCGATCGGATGCCGGCCGTGGGGACAGCCGGATTTGGCGCTGCTAGAATGGCGCCTGGACAGCAGAATGCGGGCCATCAACATGCGGGCCACACGGGCATGACGACGCATATCAGACTGGAAACGCCGGAGGATTTCGAGCGCTTGCGGGCGCTGGCACGGCGTCGCAGCCCGGCCGAGCGCGAGCTGCTGTACCTGAGCATCGGCGACATCCTCGAAGAACACGGCCAGGCCCTGCCCGAGCGCGGCTGCGCGCTGGTCACCGAGATCCTGCGCAACCTGCACGACGATATCGAGACCGATCTGCGCGCCAAGCTGGCGCGGCGGCTGGCCACCAATGCCGACGTGCCGCGCGACGTCGTCGTGCTGCTCGCCAACGACCGCATCGAGGTCGCCTACGCCATCCTGCTCGGCTCCAGCGTGCTGTCGAATGCCGACCTGGTCGAAGTTGTCCGCCATCGCACCATGCGCCATCGCCTGGCCGTCGCCATGCGGCCCGAAATCGGCGCCTCGGTTTCCGAAGCGCTGGCCGAAACCGGCAACGAGGATGTGCTGGTCGCCCTGCTCGACAACCATACCGCCGAGATTTCGCCCGAGCTGATGGCCCATCTGGTCGAGGAATCGCGGCGCCAGCAAGCCCTGCAGGCACCGCTGGTCTCGCGCCCCGACCTCGAGCAGAACCTGGCTCGCCGTCTCTATGGCTGGGTCGGCGAGGCACTGAAGACCCAGATCGCCCAGCGCTACAGCCTCGACCGCCGCATCCTCGACGAGGCGCTGGACGGCGTGCTGGAAAGCGCGCTGGCCGCCGACGGCATGGCCCGCGAGAACGACCCGACCAGCCGGGTGGTCGACGAACTCTCGGAATCGGGCTCGCTGACCGGCCCGTTCCTCGTCAACGCGCTGAAGCGCGGCGAAGTGCTGCTGTTCGAGATCGGCCTGGCCCGGCTGGCCCAGGTGCCGCTGCCGGGCATTCGTCGCGTGCTCTACGAACTCGACGGCGAATCGCTCGGCTTCGCCTGTCTGGTGGCGGGGCTGGAGCGCGAGGATTTCATCACCCTGCATCAGTTGACCCGGCGCGCCCGCGGCCAGCGCATCGCGACCGACGGGGCGGCAGCCAATGCGTTGCGTGCCTTCTACGACGCGACCACCTCGACCGACGCCGCCCGGCATCTCGGCGCCGCCATCCAGCGTCCCCGCCACCAGATGGTGTGATCGGCGACCGCCTCCGCGCGACCATACCCAGGTTTGGTCGCGCGGTGGTTGACCGAAGGCCCGGCGCGCCCCAGATTGGGGAACGCGAGGAGGCGACAGTATCTCCGATGATCGATCCGTTCGGCCGGCCCATCAGCTATCTCCGCGTGTCGGTGACCGACCGCTGCGATTTCCGCTGCGTCTATTGCATGGCCGAGGACATGACCTTCCTGCCCAAGGCGGAAGTGCTGAGCCTCGAAGAGCTCGACCGGATGATCAAGACGTTCATCCGCAAGGGCGTGCGCAAGCTGCGCCTGACCGGGGGCGAGCCGCTGGTGCGCCGCGGCATCATGAACCTGATCCAGTCGGTGGGCGCCGAAATCGGCCCGGGCGGCCTGGACGAACTCACCCTGACCACCAACGGCAGCCAGCTGAAAAAGCATGCCGAGGCGCTGGTGGCCGCCGGCGTCCGCCGCATCAACGTCTCGCTCGATACCCTCGATCCGCAGACCTTCACCGCGCTGACCCGCTGGGGCAAGCTCGAACCGGTGCTGGACGGCATCTACGCGGCCAAGGCAGCCGGCCTCGCGGTCAAGATCAACGCGGTGGCGCTGAAGGGCGTGAACGAGCACGAATTCGACCGGATGATCGCCTGGTGCGGCGAGCACGGCTTCGACCTCGTGCTGATCGAGGTGATGCCGATGGGCGAGATCGGTGAGATGCGCGTCGACCAGTACCTGCCGCTGTCGATGGCCCGCGCCCAGATCGCGCGCAACTGGACGCTGGATCCGACCGACTATCGCACCGGCGGCCCGGCGCGCTATTCGATCGTGCGGGAAACCGGCCAGCGCCTCGGGTTCATCACGCCGCTGACCCATAATTTCTGCGAAAGCTGCAACCGCGTGCGGCTGACCTGCACGGGCACGCTCTACATGTGCCTGGGGCAGGAGGATGCGGCCGACCTGAAGACGCCGCTGCGCGCCTCGCCCGACGATGCGCTGCTCGAAGCCGCCATCGACGAGGCGATCCTGCGCAAGCCCAAGGGCCACGACTTCATCATCGACCGCCGCACCCAGGCGCCGGCCGTGCCCCGCCATATGAGCGTCACCGGTGGCTGACGCCGCCGGCCCAGCAAAGCGACAAGCCAGGCCCTCATGACCTTCGATCAGCGCATTGCCTTCGTCGCCGCCACCGGCGAGGCGGAAACCGCCAAGGCCGGGCTGGAGGCGCGCTATCCGCATGTGCCGCCGGCCGAGGCCGACATCATCGTGGCGCTGGGCGGTGACGGCTTCATGCTGGCCACCCTGCACCGCTACATGCGGCGCAACGTGCCGATCTACGGCATGAACCACGGCACCATCGGCTTCCTGATGAACGGGTTCAACGAGGACGGCCTGCTGGAACGCCTGGAGAAGGCGACGATCTCGACCATCAACCCGCTGCGCATGCGCGCCTATCGCGATGCCGGCACCGAGAGCGAGGCGCTGGCCTTCAACGAAGTCTCGCTGCTGCGCCAGACCCGCCAGACCGCCAAGATCCGCATCACCATCGACGGCCAGGTCCGCGTCGACGAACTGATCTGCGACGGGGTGATGGTGGCGACGCCTGCCGGTTCGACCGCCTACAACCTGTCGGCCCACGGCCCCATCCTGCCGCTGAATGCCGGGGTGCTGGCGCTGACGCCGATCTCGGCCTTCCGCCCGCGGCGCTGGCGCGGCGCCCTGCTGCCGCGCAAGGCCCAGGTCCGCTTCGACATCCTGGAGCAGTACAAGCGCCCGATCTCGGCCACGGCCGACGCCACCGAGGTGCGCGACGTCGTCGCCGTCGAGATCGCCGAGGCGCCCGAAATCTGCATGCGGCTGATGTTCGATCCCGGACACGGCCTGGAAGAAAGGATCCTCAGCGAGCAGTTCAACGCCTGAGGACCAACAAGGGGGAAACGACGATGGGCAAGCCGGTCATCTACGGCATCACGCGCAGCCGCGCCTTCCGCAGCCTGTGGGCGGCCGAGGAACTCGGGCTCGATTGCGAACAGGCCCAGGTCAATTTCGCCGACGGCTCGTCGCGCACGCCGGAATTCCTGGCCATCAACCCGATGGGCGCGGTGCCGGCCCTGGTCGACGGCGAACTGAAACTGTTCGAATCGCTCGCCATCAACCTCTACCTCGCCAAGAAACATGCCGATAAGGGCCTGTGGCCCGCCACGCTGGAAGACGAGGCGCGGGTCTTTCAGTGGACGCTGTGGGTCGCGACCGAGATCGAACCCTCGGCGTCGACCATCCTGTTCCACGCGGCCCTGCTGCCCGAGGACAAGCGCGATGCCGGCCTGTTGGCCGCCGCGCAGAAGAAGGTGGCCAAGCCGCTCGCCGTGCTTGATGGGCATCTGGCCGGTCGCGACTACCTGCTGGGCGCCAGCTTCACCATCGCCGACCTCAACGTCGCCGCGGTGATGGCCTGGCTGCAGGTCGCGCGCCACGACATGTCGGCCTGGCCCAACGTGGTCGCCTGGATGGCGCGCTGCCTGAAGCGGCCGGCGGTGAAGACGGTCAACGCGCGGGCCGCCTAGACTCAAACGACGTCAACCGGGATCGATCTGCGACGCTCTGTCCGGACATCGATATTTTTGACTTTACTTAATTAAGTTAAAGACGAAATACTGGCGGCATGCACAGCTTCACCGCGCTGGCCGATCCGACCCGCCGCCAGATCCTTGAACTGCTGGGCCGCGGCGACCTCACGGCCGGCGACATCGTCGGCCGCTTCGCCGTCAGCGCACCGGCGATTTCGCAACATCTGAAGGTGCTGCGCGAAGCCCGCCTGGTTCAGGTCCGCGTCGACGGCCAGCGCCGCATCTACAGCCTCGACCCCGCCGGCTTCGCCGAAGTCGATGCCTGGATGCACCAGGTACGCCAGTTCTGGTCCGCCCGCCTCGACGCGGCCACCATCGCCTCAGCTCTCCCCCAGCGCCTGCGGTAGACCCGGATCAGGATTCCCGGTCGAAGACCGGATCCCACATCGCCGCGCGGGCGCATACGCAGGCGCACGCCGCTTGGATGCCTGGCCGCGCCGCAATAACTTGTGACCACGCCAGACTCATCCAAAGACGGGCCTCGAGGGGTAGTGCATGCAGCCGTCACCCGGCGGCGAACGAACCCAGGAGGCCCTCCATGAAGACTTGCGCCATCGCCGTCGCCTGCGCCGCGGCTTTATTCTCGACCGGCACCCAGGCGGCGCAGGTCGCAGCCCTCGTCGGCGACAACACCATCGCCATCGTCGATACCGCGGCACGGAAGGTTACCGGTTCCCGGCCCATCTCCGGCATCAGCGCACGTGTGGCGGGGATCGACGTGCGGCCCGCGGACGGACTGCTCTATGCCCTGACCGCCGACGGCAATCTCTACACCGTCGACCCGGCGACGGGCCGGGCGACGCTGAAGTCCCAGCTTGCCATCATGACCCCGCCCGGCGTCGCCGCGGCGGTCGATTTCAACCCGGTGGCCGACCGCCTGCGCGTGATCGGTGCCGACGGCACCAGCCTGCGGGTCAATCCCGACGACGGCAAGGTGACGGAGGACGGCAGGCTGCGCTTCGCCGATGCCGATGCGCATCGGGGCAAGGCGCCGAAGATCATGGCCGCCGCCTACACGAACGCGGTCAAGGGCACGAAGCAGACCACGCTGTTCGACATCGACGGCGCCACCGGCGCGCTGGTGCGCCAGGATCCGCCCAATGACGGCGTGCTGAACACCGTCGGCATGATCGGGGTCAAGGGTGGCGTGCTGGCCTTCGACATCTGGTCTGACGGCCAGGGCGCCAACGAAGCCTGGGCGATGTCGCCGGCCGGCCTGCACAGCATCGACCTCGCCACCGGCAAGGCCGGGCCGGCGATCAGGATCCAGGGAGTTAAGGGCAAGGTTCGCGACATCGCGATCCTGCCGGCCATGTAGGCCGCCCGCCTCAGGCGTCGTTGAGGTGGCAGGCCGACTGGGGGCCTGCCCCCACTGCCCGCAAGGCCGGCGCCTCGCTGCGGCAGCGCGGCATGGCATGCGGGCAGCGCGGATGGAAATGACAGCCCGGCGGCGGGTCCAGCGGTGACGGGATTTCGCCGGTGACGGGACGGAATTCCTGTTCTGGCGCGTCGAGCCGGGGCACGGCGGCGAGCAGCGCCCGGGTGTAGGGGTGGTTCGCCTCGGCGAACAGTTCGGTCGCCGGACAAAGCTCGACGATGCGGCCGAGATACATGATCGCGACCCGGTCGGCGACATGCTCGACCACGCCGAGATCGTGGCTGATGAACAGATAGGTCAGGCCGAGCTGATCCTTCAGGTCGAGGAACAGGTTGATGACCTGGGCCTGGATCGAGACATCGAGGGCGGCCACCGCCTCGTCGCAGACGATGAAACGCGGGTTGACGGCAAGCGCCCGGGCGATGCCGATGCGC
>JAEYTW010000751.1 GCA_023433835.1 Pseudomonadota bacterium
ACGATACCGGGCGCGGCAGGCGCGACGGGAGCCGGGGCGGGCGGCGGCTCGGCCGCCAGCGGCGCCTGGGGCACCGGCTGCTCGGGCGGTGGCAGCAGGTTTTCGACGGTGGCGGTGCCCTGCCCCATCTGGCGGCCGGTCAGGCGCTCGAACACCTGCTTGTCCTGGTTGGGCACCTGCATGCCGCCGGGGTTTTCGGGCGCGGTCTTGACCGGGCCGTTATCGGCCTTGATCAGCATCGGACCACCGCCGGCGCCGCGCTTGACGCCCTGGTCGTAGGCAAACCAGATGCCGGCGGCAGCGACTGCGACGGCGCCGAGGCCGACCAGCGCCAGGACCAGCCGCCGCCCGATCAGGCTGCCCTCCTCGGGCGCCGGGGTCGGCGCCGGGCGGTCGAACGGATCGTGGCGGAACTCGGTCATGAGCGCAGCTCCTCGACGGGCGTCACCCCCATCACCCCGAGGCCCGACGCGATCACCGTGGCCACGCCCTGCGCCAGCGCCAGGCGCGCGCGGGTCAGCGCGTCGTCGCCGGCGATGACGAAGCGCAAGGACACATCGTCGTTGCCGAGGTTCCAGAAGGCGTGGAAGGCGGCCGCCACCTCCTGCAGGAAGAAGGCGATGCGATGCGGCTCATGCGCCAGCGCCGCGATCTCGACCTGGCGCGGCCACGAAGCCAGCAGCCGGATCAGCGCCAGTTCGCCGGGATGGCCAAGGCGCGAGACGTCGGCGCCGGACACATCCGCCGGGCTGAGCCCGGCCTGGCGGAACAGGCTGTGGCAGCGGGCATGGGCGTATTGGACGTAGAAGACCGGGTTGTCCTTCGACTGCTCGGTCACCTTCTGGAAATCGAAATCGAGCGGCGCGTCGTTCTTGCGCGTCAGCATGATGAAGCGGGTGACGTCGGGCCCGACCTCGTCGACGATGTCGCGCAACGTGACGAACCGCCCGGCCCGCTTCGACATCTTCACCGGCACGCCGCCGTCGAGCAGGTTGACCATCTGGCAGAGCTTGACGTCGAGCTCGGCCTTGCCGCCCGAGGTCGCGGCCAGCGCCGCCCTGGTGCGCTTGACGTAGCCGCCATGGTCGGCGCCCCAGACGTTGATCTGGTCGGCGAAGCCGCGGCGGAACTTGTCGTAGTGATAGGCGATGTCGGCGGCGAAATAGGTCCACGCGCCGTCCGACTTCTTCAGCGGCCGGTCGGTATCGTCGCCGAACTGGGCGGCGCGGAACAACAGCTGCGGCCGCGGCTCCCAATCCTCTGGCGTCTTGCCCTTCGGCGGCTCCAGCACGCCGGTATAGACGAGATCCTGGGCCTGCAGCGCGGCCACCGCCTCGTCGATCTTGCCGCCCTCATGCAGCGCGCGCTCGGAGGCGAAGACATCGTGGACGATGTTCAACGCGCCCAGATCGGCGCGGATCAGGTCGAGCATCGCCGCGACGGTTTCCTCGCGGAAGGTCAGGAGCCACTGGTCTTCCGGCAACGTCCGGTATTTGTCGCCGAACTTGGCTGCCAGGGCCTGGCCCACCGGCTTCAGGTAATCGCCCGGATAGAGCCCGGCGGGGATTTCACCGATGGCGTCGCCCAGCGCCTCGCGATAGCGCAAATGGGCCGAGCGGGCCAGCACGTCGACCTGGGCGCCGGCATCGTTGATGTAGTACTCGCGGCAGACGTCGTAGCCCGCCTTCTGGAGGAGGGCGGCCAGCGCATCGCCATAGACGGCGCCGCGGCAATGGCCGACATGCAGCGGGCCGGTCGGATTGGCCGAGACGTATTCGACGTCGACCTTCGTCCCCGCCCCCATCGTCGACTGGCCGTAGGCCGTGCCTGCTTCGAGGATGTCGCGCAGGCGGTCCTGCCAGAAAGACGGCACCAGGCGCAGGTTGAGGAAGCCGGGTCCGGCGATCTCGACCGCGGTCACGGCAGGCAGGCCCTTCAGCCGCTCGGCCAGCGCCTCGGCGATCGCGCGCGGGTTGGCGCGGGCGGGCTTGGCCAGCACCAGCGCGGCATTGGTCGCGATGTCGCCATGCGCGGGGTCGCGCGGCGGTTCGACCGTCACGGCCGCGGTATCGAGCCCCTCGGGCAGGGTGCCGGCGGCGACGAGACCGGAAACGGCCTCGATGACCGCATTGCGGAATTCAGCGAACAGGTTCATCAACGGGGCAAATCCACACTAGATATGGGGCGCAGATGCCAGGGCAACGCTAACCTTGGCTGACAGGCGACGCAAGCCAGGCCGTCGGTTGCGCCCGCCGTTTGACATTGCCGGGTCCGTATCTACATTTAGTGGGACGGAGACGAAAGCTTTTTCAAAGGGTAGCCTGCCATCATGGACGCCGCGACCGCCCTGCCGGCCGACGCAGTTGCAGCCGAGAACCAGGGCCTGACCCTGACCGCCGCCGCGGCGCGCCGAATCGCGCGCATCGTCGGCGCCGAGGGCAACCCGAACCTGAAGCTGCGCCTGGCGGTTTCGGGCGGCGGCTGCGCGGGCTTTTCCTACGGCTTCAGCCTCGACGACGAAACCACGGCCGACGACGTGGTGATCGAGCGCGACGGGTCGGCCCTGCTGGTCGACACCACCTCGCTCGACCTGCTGCGCGGCTCGGAAGTCGATTTCGTCGAGGACCTGACCCAGGCGGGCTTCCAGGTACGCAACCCCAATGCCGTTTCGTCCTGCGGCTGCGGCACTTCCTTCTCGATGTAGGGCACTGCTGCCGCTATAACTCGCGGCATGCAGATCGCCACCTGGAACATCAATTCGGTCAAGGCCCGCCTGCCCAACCTGCTGGACTGGCTAGGCTCCGCGCAACCGGATGTCCTGCTGCTGCAGGAAATCAAGTGTCAGACCGAGGACTTCCCGCTGATTGAGATCCGCGCCGCCGGCTATGAGGCGGTGGCGCTGGGCCAGAAGAGCTATAACGGCGTCGCCATCCTGTCGCGCCATCCGATCGTGGATGTGCGCCTCGGCCTGCCCGGCGACGATACCGACGAACAGGCCCGCTATATCGAAGCCACGGTCAAGGGCGTGCGCGTGGGCGGTCTCTACCTGCCGAACGGCAACCCGGCGCCGGGGCCGAAATACGACTACAAGCTCGCCTGGATGGCGCGGCTGCGCGCCCATGCCGAGGAACTGGTGCAGGGCGACCTGCCGGTGGTGCTGACCGGCGACTACAATGTCTGCCCGACCGACCTCGACGTCTACGATCCGATCGGTTTCGCCACCGATGCGCTGTGCCTGCCCGCCAGCCGCGCGGCCTTCCGCGCGCTGCTCAATGTCGGCTTCACCGAAGCCTATATCGCGCTCAACCCGGGCGCGGCCCATCACTACACCTTCTGGGATTACCAGGGCCGCGCGTTCGAGCGCGGCGACGGCCTGCGGATCGACCATTTCCTGCTGTCGGGCCTTGCCGCCGACCGGCTGCAGAAATGCGAGATCGACATCGTGCCCCGCGGCCGCGAGAAGGCATCGGACCACACCCCGGTGATCTGCACGCTAAGCGAATAGTCCCGACCACAGCGGTAATGCGGGCAAAGTCAGCAGTGACGGACCCGCTGGAATTTACGCAAAATTCAAGATGTTGCTGATATAGCCTTGAGCATGAACGGGGTGGATCATCTGGGGTAGGATGGGGTGGGGCCGGCGATGAGTGAACGACGCGTTGCCCTGGCCCGACGGTCCGTCGTCGCCCTGCTCGCCTGCCTGCCGCTGGCCTGCGCGGGGGCGGTTTCGACCGGTGCCCAGACCACCACCCAGCCCTCCTCGACCGGCGACACCACGCTGGTGCCGCCCAACGTCTTCACCGTTCCCCAGATTCCGGTACCGCCCGAGGCGCAGATCGCGCTGGAGGATACGGTCATCGTCGGTGCCGACGAATCCTGGACCGGCCAGGTGGTGATGACGGCGCCCTATCGCGTCGTGCAGGTGACGCTGTTCTTCCGCCAGGAAATGCCGAAATACGGCTGGGTCGAGACCGCGATCGTGCGCAGCCGGCGCGTCGCCATCTCCTTCACCCGCGACGACCGCGTCGCCATCGTGCGCATCGCGCCGAAGGGCGGCGGCGTCTTCGGCTCGGGCGAAGGCTCGACCGAGATCGACGTCATCGTCTCGCCCGCCCAGGCCCGCGACGCGCAGGCCCGCCCGGCGCCTGCAGCCGCCCCGGCCGCCCGCAGCCCGGCCGGCAACCCAGGCGCCATCCGCCAGGCACCGCGCAGCGCCCCTTAATAATTTTTGACAGATCCGCGCAGGGTTTTCCGCCAGCCCCCGTTTACTCTTCGTTAGTGGTTGCGACCTGGGGAGCCTGCGGCTGGAAATCTCGCCGGACACGCCGGACGACGAGTTGATGTTTGCGATTGCCGCGGGCGATCGCCGCGCCTTCGGCATGCTGATGGCGCGGTATCTGTCGCGCATCGTCGGCATCGCCTATGGCATCCTGCGCAATGCATCGGATGCCGAGGATGTCGGGCAGGAAACCTTTCTTCGGGTCTGGCGCCTGGCCGACCGCTGGACCCCCAGGGCCGGCGGCGCGCCGGCGTGGATGCGGCGCATCGCGGTCAATCTGTGCCTCGACCGGCTGCGCAAGCCGGCGGGGGCACCGCTCGACAGCATCGACGAACCGGTCGACCCGCAACCGGCGGCCGACACGGTCCTTCTGGACCGCGAACGGAACGCCGCCGTCGAAAAGGCCATTGCCACCTTGCCGGAACGGCAACGGGTGGCACTTGTCTTGTGTTACCATCAAGGGGTGAGCAATGCAGAAGCCGCCGATCTCCTGGACGTCTCCGTCGCCGCCCTCGAAGGTTTGCTGGTGCGGGCCCGCCGCACCTTGCGTTCGCGTTTGGTCGATTTCGTCGACGAGGATGCCGCATCATGATGACTGAGCGCCGCTTCGCCCGCCTCATCGCC
Source organism: Pseudomonadota bacterium (assembly GCA_023433835.1). Lineage (GTDB taxonomy): Bacteria > Pseudomonadota > Alphaproteobacteria > Ferrovibrionales > Ferrovibrionaceae > JAFKFH01. The sequence goes on from JAEYTW010000751.1 coordinate 4,904, forward strand.
GCCCACGGCGCCGATCCGGACCGCTGGCCCGTGGCCGAGCGCGAACCCGGCCGCGACTGGGCCGGCCTGCATCCGGAGACCGATACCGACCTCGCGGCCGAACGCCGCCTCGACGCGCTGCTCGATCTCGCCGCCCCGCCGCCGATGACCGATGCCGCGTCCCAGGCGCTGGCCGACCGCATCATGGCCACCCTCGATGCCCGCGAGTCGGCCCTGGCCGACATTCCCGTGCCGGCCGTCATTGCCCGCGCCCGGCCGACCGGGCTGATTGCCACGGCCTGCGCCATCGCCGCGGTGGCGCTGGTGGGCCTGGGGCTGCTGCTCGGCCGCAGCGTCTCGCTGTCGCAGACCACCACGGCCGAGGCCGAACAGATGCTGCTGCTCGGCGGCCCTGCCCTGACTGCCGGATTTTCCTCATGAATCTGCGTAACCCGATTCACGCGCTGGCGATCGGCCTCGGCCTGTCGGTCGCGCTGAACCTGATCGGCGTCGGCTTCCTGTTGTCCTTCGTTCTGTTCCGGCCGCCGCCGCCGCCACCCGGCCCGGTCGGCGAGCACATGCTGGAACGGCTCGCCCGCCGCCTGCCGCCCGAAGACGGCGCCAAGCTGCTGGCCGTCATCGCCACCGGCCATACCAAGGAAAAAGCCGCCGAGCAGGAAATGGCCGCCGCCAGCCAGGCATTGCGTGAGGCGATCCTGGCCGACCCCTATGATCCGGCCAGGGCCGCCGCGGCGGGCGCGGCGATCCACAAGGCGGCGATGGCGATCGGTGCCGACTACCAGGCCGCGATCCTGACCGCCGCCGGCGAGATGTCGGCGACCGGTCGCAAGGCACTCGCCGATATCCTGCCGCCCGGCCGCATGGGCCCGGGCCCCGGCGGGCCGCCCC
>JAEYTW010000773.1 GCA_023433835.1 Pseudomonadota bacterium
GCGCTGGCTGCCGGACGGCGACGCACCGCCGGGCGACGAGACGCTGTTTGCCGCCGTCGGCGATCCCGCGTCCCAGCCGGCCGCCCGCGGCCAGGGCCAGCGCATCCTGCTGGCCGACGACAATGCCGACATGCGCGACTATATCGGCCGATTGCTGCGCGGCGCGGGTTATGCGGTCGAGGCGGTCGGCAACGGCCAGGCCGCGCTGGCCGCGGCGCGTGCCAACCCGCCCGACCTGATCCTGTCGGACGTGATGATGCCCGGGCTGGACGGGTTCGGGCTGTTGCAGGCGTTGCGCGGCGACGCGACGCTCAGGCGGACGCCGGTGCTGCTGCTGTCGGCCCGCGCCGGCGACGAGGCGCGCATCGAGGGCCTGCAGGCCGGCGCCGACGATTACCTCACCAAGCCGTTCTCGGCCCGCGAGATGCTGGCCCGCGTCGCCTCCAACCTGCAGCTCGCCGCGATCCGCCGGCAGGCCGAGGCGGCGCTGGAGGACGAGGCGCGCACGCTGGAAATCCTCAACCGCGTCGGCACGACGATCGCCGCCGAGCTCGATATCGAGCGCGCGGTCCAGACGGTCACCGATGCGGCGACCGCGCTGACCGGGGCGGCCTTCGGCGCGTTTTTCTACAACGTCCTCGACGAAACCGGCGAGCGCTACACCCTCTATACGATTTCCGGCGTGCCGCGCGAGGCTTTCGAGAAATTCCCGATGCCGCGCAATACCGCGGTGTTCGCCCCGACCTTCGGCGGCGGGAGCGTGGTCCGCTCGGACGATATCCAGGCCGATCCGCGTTACGGCCGCAATGCCCCCCATCAGGGCATGCCGGAAGGCCATCTGCCGGTGCGCAGCTATCTTGCCATGCCCGTGGTGTCGCGCACCGGCGAGGTGCTGGGCGGGCTGTTCTTCGGCCACCCCGAACCGGCACGCTTCACCGACCGCGCCGAACGGCTGGTGACCGGCATCGCCGCCCAGGCCGCCATCGCCATCGACAACGCCCGCCTCTACCAGGCCGCCCAGATCGAGATCGCCGAGCGCCGCAAGACCGAGGCCACCTTGCGCGAGGCCGAACTGGCCCAGACCCGGCTGAACGAGGTGCTGGAAGCCCGGGTCGCCGAACGCACCGCCGAACTGAGCCGCAGCAACGAGCAGCTGCGCATCGAGGCGGCCGAGCGCGAACGGGTCGAGCAGGCGCTGCGCCAGGCGCAGAAGATGGAGGCGATCGGCCAGCTGACCGGCGGTGTCGCCCATGACTTCAACAACCTGCTGACCATCATCATCGGCAATCTCGAAACCCTGCAGCGGCAGTACACCCGCGAGGCACAGGATCTCGGCCGGGTCAAGCGCGCGGCCGAGAACGCCTTCCGCGGCGCCCAGCGGGCCGCCGCACTGACCCAGCGGCTGCTCGCCTTCTCGCGCCGCCAGCCGCTCGACCCGCGGCCGGTCAATGCCAACAAGCTGGTCTCGACGATGTCCGACCTCTTGCGCCGGACGCTGGGCGAAGGCATCGCCATCGAGACCGTGCTGGCCGGCGGTCTGTGGCGGACCCATGCCGATCCCAACCAGCTGGAGAGCGCGATCCTCAATCTGGCGGTCAATGCGCGCGATGCCATGCCCCAGGGCGGCCGGCTGACGATCGAGACCGCCAATGCCTATCTGGACGAAGGTTACGCCGCCTTCCAGGCCGAGGTGGTGCCGGGCCAGTACATCGTGATCGCGATCAGCGACACCGGCGCCGGCATGACGCGCGAGGTGATGGCGCAGGCCTTCGAGCCGTTCTTCACCACCAAGGGCGTCGGTCACGGCACGGGCCTCGGGCTCAGCCAGGTCTACGGTTTCGTCAAGCAGACCGGCGGCCATGTGAAGATCTATTCCGAGCTGGGCCAGGGCACGACGGTCAAGATCTACCTGCCCCGCCTGCTGGGCGAGATCGACGACGACGAGGAGACCGAGGTCGCCGCCCCGGAGGCGGCGCATGCGGTGTCGGAACTGGTGCTGGTGGTCGAGGACGATGACGACGTCCGCGCCCATTCCGTCGACATCCTGACCGAGATCGGCTATCGGGTAATGCAGGCGCCGAACGGCGCGGCGGCGCTCGACATCATCGACCATCGCGCTGACATCGCGCTGCTGTTCACCGATGTCGGCCTGCCGGGCGGCATGAACGGCCGCCAGCTCGCCGAGGCGGCGCAGTCCCGGCTGCCCGGGCTGAAGGTCCTGTTCACCACCGGTTACGCCCGGAACGCGATCGTCCATGACGGGCGGCTCGATCCGGGGGTGCAGCTCATCACCAAACCGTTCACTTATGCCGCGTTGTCGGCCAAGGTCAGGGACATGCTGGATATCGAAGCCGACACGGCGACCATCCTGGTGGTCGAGGACGACGCCCTGGTCCGCATGGTGATGGCGGAAACGCTCGCGGGCCTCGGCATCCGGGTCGAGGAGGCGGCGACGGCCACCGAAGCCATCGCCAAGGCCGGCATCCTCGGCAACCGGCTGGCCGCCGCGATCATCGATCTCGGCCTGCCCGACCGCAAGGGCGACGGCCTGGCGCTGGAATTGCGGGCCATGCATGCCCGGCTGCCGATCGTGGTCGCCTCCGGCTACGGCCAGGGCGATCTCGCGGCCAAGCTCGGCCAGGACCCGCTGATCAGTTTCCTGCCCAAGCCCTACGATGCCGACCAGGTGGCGGCGCATCTGCACCGCCTCGGCATACCCGGCCTGGAGCTCGCGGTATCGTGACGATTTTCGGGAACCATTTTTTCGCCCCATCGGTTAAATGCCAGCCCCCGTCCGGACCGGATGGCGGGTCCTGGTCCCGTCCGTTCAGCATGGCTTAAGACGCATATCATGGGAGAGTCTCGCAAGCCGGCGACGGACAAGCGCCCGGTAGCCTCCGCGGAGGGCCCGGCCGATCCGATCACGCCGATCAACGAAGGCACGGCCAATGACTGGCTGTCGCGCGGGCTGCGCGACCTGTTTCAGGAAACCGCCGAGGAGCCGCTGCCCGACAGTTTCCTGAAGCTGATCGAGGAACTGGAACGCAAGAACCGGAATTGATGCGCCGGCGCCGCGGCCCCGCGGGTCGCTCGGCGACGTGCCGAGAAAAAAGGCCGGGTCTCCCCGGCCTTTTCCGTGTCGAATCGATCGCTCCCCAGGTCTTACCCGGCCTTGTCGACCGCTTCGGGCGGCGGGTTGAAGAACAGCGCCTGACTGACCGCGGCCTTCACCGAATCGGCGAGGAACGGCTTGGTGATCAGGAAGGTCGGCTCCGGCCGCTCGCCGGTCAGCAACCGCTCCGGATAGGCGGTGATGAAGATGACCGGGACCGGACCGCCGGTGCGGATGTCGCGCACGGCATCGATGCCGGAGGAATCGTCGGCAAGCTGGATGTCGGCCAGGATCAGGCCGGGCTGGTGGCGGCGGGCGATCTTGACCGCCTCGTCGCGGGTGGTCGCCACCGGCAGGACCTTGTGACCGAGCTCCTGGACGATCGCCGAGAGGTCGAGCGCGATGACGGGCTCGTCCTCGATGATCAGGATTTCCGTGGCCAGGCCCGCCGACAACTCGTCCATCGCCTGGGCAAAATGCTTCTGGGCCTCGTCGGCCGAGACGCCGAGGATGATGCCGGCTTCCTGCGTCGAGAACCCCTCGAGCGAGACCAGCAACAGCACCTGGCGATGCTGCGGCACCAGGGCGCGCAGGCGGAGGTCGACGTTGCGCCGTTCCTCCCAGCCTTCGGCCGGCATCTCGTCGCTGTCGATCATCAGGCTGGACCACATCTCGTGGAACAGCTTGTAAAGCCCGATCCGCGACGCTGCCCTGGCCAGGACATCGGGCTGGGCCACCGCGGCCTCGAGCGTTGCACGCACATAGGCATCGCCGGACTTCTGATTACCGGTCAAGGCCCGAGCATAGCGGCGCAGAAAAGGAAGATAGCCGACGATCTGCTGCGCCTGCGCCTGAGTCATTCTGCCAGTCTCCTGCTCAATCGAGCCCCCAAATGGCCGGATCGGCCAGCTTTCCAACGGGGGATGCGGTCGCCCTCGGCGCCTGCCGACGATAGATCGCACGCCCGTATAACGGCCAACATAACCATCACGCGGCAGGTTCGGTTCCGAACTTAAAGCATTTCCGCCGCAGATTTTTTGGGAACCGAACGGCCTGGTCCCGCGTATAGTGTCACGCATCGGGTCCCAGCGGAGATCACGATGCCATGACGAGGCCGGCCGCCGCAGAATTCAACAGTCAGCGGCCGGATGCAGGTAGTGGCGGAAAAGGGGATGCAAGATATGGCCGGGGTTGCTGATTTCGCGGCAAAGCAGGCTGCCGGGGAAGTCGACTTCAAGACCGAGCTGGTGACCCATCTTTCGGCAGTGCGCGCCTTGGCGCGCTCGCTGTGCGGCGGCACGGCGCTGGCCGACGATCTCACCCAGGAAGCGCTGATCAAGGCATGGGCGAGCCGCGATTCGTTCACCCCCGGTACCAACATGCGCGCCTGGCTGTGCACCATCCTGCGCAACGTGTTCTATTCCCATATCCGGCGCCATGCCCGCGAGATCCAGGATGTCGAGGGCGTCCATGCCGGCAAGCTGGTCGCCCAGCCCGAGCAGCAGGGCCATGTCGAACTGCAGGATCTGGCCGAAGCCATGCAGCGCCTGCCCGAGGATCAGCGCGAGGCGCTGATGCTCGTGGCCGCCGCCGGCTTCTCCTACGAGGAAGCGGCCGATATCTGCGGCTGCGCTGTCGGCACGATCAAGAGCCGCGTGTCGCGCGCCCGCCAGACCCTGTTGCAGATGTTCGAGGGCGGCGATGCCGCCCCGCGCCCGGCGACCGCGCGCATCAGCGCCGCGTCGCTGGCCGCGATGATGCAGGCAACGGTGCCGACGGGCCTCCGCTACCGGAACTGACGCCGAGATCATGGTGTGGCGGGCCCAGCCCCTCCGCACGCGGCTGATCATCGCGCTGGCCATCATCCTCGCCCCGCTGGCGATGCTCGGCATCGTCCGGGCGGTGATCGATTATCGCGATGATCGCGCCGCGGCGGAGCGCAATCTTGTCGAGCAGACCAGTCTCCTGACGCGCGAGCATGAGCGCGTACTGGGGGCCACCGGCCGCATCCTCTCGCTGCTCGCCGCCGACGCCGACATCCGGGCCCTGCGGCCCGGGGCCTGCGACGAGACGTTGCGCGACGTCGTCGACTCGCTCAAGGAATACCGGATGGCGATCGCGGTCGGGCCCGACGGCGTGGTCCGCTGCCGCAGCGACACGTCGCGCCCCGTCGGGCCCGCCACCGACTGGCGGTGGTTCAAGGAAGCGACGGCCGAGCGGCGCCTCGTCGTCTCCTCGATCTTCCAGAGCGCCTCGTTGCAGAACCGCACGCTGGTCGCGGCACGGCCCATCATCGGTGCCGATCAGGCTGTCTTGGGCGTCGTCGGCCTCTATTTCGATCTGGGCGCGCTGCTCGGCGCCTCGCCCGCCGGATCGATGACCCCAGACACCTCGCTGACCTTGTTGGATGCCCATGGCGGGCGGCTGCAACTGGCCGGGGCAGCGCTGAACCTGTCGCCGGAGGCGCAGGCCAATCTCGTCCGCGTGGCCGGCAACGAGGAAGCCGCGCTGGCCACGGTCCGCGACGAGAGCGGCAAGGACATCGTCATCGCGGTCACCACCCTGGTGCCCCAGCGGCTCTACGCCGCCATGGCGCGCGACGTCGATGCGATCCTGGCGCCGTTGCGGGCCAAGCTCGCCATGAATCTCGCGGTGCTGCTGGCGATCTGGCTGGTCGCGGTGCTGGCCATCGGGGCGATGACGCACCGGATGATCGTGCGCTGGATCCTGCATCTGCGCAACGCGACCACCGACTACATCGCCGGGCGGCCGGTCAGCCGGGCGGCGACCCTGGCCGCCGCACCGGTCGAGCTGCGCGAACTCGGCACCTCGATCTTCGAAATGATGGAGGTTTCCGACCGGCGCGGCGACGACCTCAAGGAGGCCATCGCGCACCGCGATCAGATGATCAAGGAAATCCATCATCGCGTGCGCAACAACCTGCAGATCATCGCCAGTTTGCTGAACCTGCAGACCCGCACGGTGACCGAGCCGGCCGCGCGCGAGACCCTGCTGTCGCTGCGCACCCGGATCAACGCCCTGGCGCTGATCCACCGCAATCTCTACGAGAACCACGACCTGCAGCTGATCGACCTCGACAATTTCCTGCCGATGCTGTGCAACCAGCTGCAGGACCTGTCGGCCGCCGGCCGCCGCCATGTCGCCATCCGCACCGTGGTGCCGTCGTTGAGCGTGCCTGCCGATGCCGCGGTGACACTGTCGATGCTGCTGACCGAAATCGTCTCGAGCATGGTCAAGCAACTGTCGCCCGGCGAAACCGGGCCGGCCTCGATCACCGTCGAACTGTCGCCGGTCGCCGCGGGGCGCCAGCGCCTGACCGTCTCGGCCGAGGGCATCGCCGACCCCTTCGGCTTCTCCGACGGCCTCAGCCGGCAATTGATCGAGGGTTACGTCCGCCAGCTCGGCGGCACGATCCAGCCCCAGGCCACCGGCGACCGGACGATCGTCATCGAGGTGGCGAAACTGGCGTAAGGGCGGTGGCGCCAAAAGGCCAATCGTGGGCCCCCGGGGGGCCCCGGGGGGGCCACGATTGGCCTTTTGGCGCCACCGCCCTTACGCCAGTTTCGCCACCTCGATGACGATCGTCCGGTCGCCGGTGGCCTGGGGCTGGATCGTGC
>JAEYTW010000793.1 GCA_023433835.1 Pseudomonadota bacterium
GACCGGCGCCGTGCCGCTGCCCGCCGGCGGCATGCAGGGGGTCGACGGCCCTGACCTGCCGCATGCCGCGGCCCAGGCCTCGGCCGCTCGGCCCGCCCTGCCCCTGCCGGTCGCCGACCAGGTCGCCGCCCATCTGGGCAAGGCGATCAAGGACGAGGTCAAGGCGATCAACGTCCAGCTCAATCCGGAAGAACTCGGCCGGGTCGACATCCGGCTCGAATTCGGTGCCGACGGCAAGGTTTCCGCCCATGTCACCGCCGACAACCAGCAGGCCCTCGACCTCTTGCAGCGCGACCAGCGGGCCCTGGAACGCTCGCTGACCGATGCCGGGCTCAAGACCGACAATTCGTCGCTGAGCTTCTCGCTGCGCAACGACGGTGCCGGCAACGACGGCTTCAACCGCTTCGCCCAGAACCAGGGCGGCGGACAGCAGGGCGGCCAGGGCCAGCACCGCGGCGGCCGCGGCGGCGCGGTGGCCGATGTGAGCGGCATTGACGCCGGCCCGGCCACGGCGCGGCCACGAACCATCGCGGCCGACGGCGCGCTGGACATCAAGGTTTGAGGGAGGCTGTGACATGGTCGACGGCGTAAGCAACAACGGTACGACGAACAACACGACGAATTCGTCACAGGTCCAGCTCGTCAAGAATTTCGACACCTTCCTGACGCTGCTCACCGCGCAGCTGAAGAACCAGGATCCAATGGCGCCGCTGGACACCAAGGACTTCACCAACCAGCTGGTGCAGTTCAGCCAGGTCGAGCAGCAGATCAACATGAACTCGTCGCTGACCAAGCTGATCTCGGCGACCAACCTGAACCAGCAGACCCAGGCCCTCGACTATATCGGCAAGGAGGTCGACGCCCCCGGCGACACCACCTACGCCGATGCGGGCAAGGGCGCCAAATGGACCTACGACCTGCCCAAGGATGCGTCCTCGGTCACGCTGAAGGTGGTCGACAAGGCCGGCAACGTGATCTGGACCGGCTCGGGCGATGCCACGACCGGCCAACACGATTTCACCTGGGACGGAAAGAATTCCGGTAGCGGCGAGGCGGCGCCGGCCGGCGACTACACGCTGAAGGTCGAGGCCAAGGACGCCAAGAACGCCTCCATCACCGCCGACATCACGATGCGCGGCAAGGTCGATTCGGTCGAGATCCAGGACGGCGAAACCATGCTCGTCGTCGGCAAGACCACGATCAAGCTGTCCGACATCACCGGCGTCCACATACCGGCTGCGGCATGATCGTGCCGGCCATCATGCAACAGCATAATCGGATTTGAAGGAGAACCACGATGAGCCTCTATGGCGCGATGGTTTCGGGCATTCTCGGCCTGCAGGCCCAGACCCAGCAGATGGGCATGATCTCGGACAACATCTCGAACGTGAACACGGTCGGCTACAAGCGTAGCGCGGCGCAGTTCTCGACGCTGATCACCGATGCCCCGACCGCGACGAGCTACACCCCGGGCGGCGTGCAGGCCCGCCCCAGGCAGTTCGTCTCCAACCAGGGCGTGCTGGCCACATCGTCGAACACGACCGACATGGGCATCCAGGGCAACGGCTTCTTCGTCGTCTCGACCCTGCCGGTGACCGGCCCCGCCAACGGCGGCCCGGCGACGCCGACCGCGGGCGCCACCATCGGCTATACCCGGGCCGGCAACTTCACGGTCGACGCCAACGGCAATCTGCGCAACGCCTCCGGCTACTACCTCCAGGGCTGGCCGGCCATCCCGCCGAACAACACCGCCTTCGCCAATTCGCAGACCATCCAGCAGCTGCGCACCGTCAACGTGGCGGGTCTGTCGGGCAACGCGGTGGCAACCAGCAACATCGACGCCCGCGTCAACCTGCAGGCCTCGACCGCGATCAACACGACATATACCGGCGCCGGCGCCACCGGCATGCTGCAATACATCAACTCGGGCGGCGCCACCGGCATCGCCCCGACCTTCCAGCGCACCTTCCAGGTTTTCGACAGCCAGGGCACGGCGCGCGGCGTGACGTTCGCCTTCCTGAAGACGGATACCAACCGCTGGGCGGTCGAGGCGATGGCCGATACCGACGGCAACGGCACGCAGGACCTGATCAACACCGCGCCGCAATATCTCGACTTCAATTCGGACGGCACGCTGAACCTGACCACGGCCACGACGCTCACGCCGGCCGCCGCCTCGACCTTCATGGCGAACAACAATCCGATGGTGATCAACTGGGCCACGTCACTCGGCATCACCACGCCGCAGAACATCACGCTCGATTTCGGTACCGACAAGCTGGCCGACGGCTTCACCCAGTTCGACTCGTCCTCGGCCCTGATCAACTCGACGGTCGACGGCTCGGTGTCCGGCACGTTCACCGGCGTCTCGATCAGCGAACAGGGGATCGTGCAGGCCCTGTTCGACAACGGCACCCGGCGCAACATCTACCAGATCCCGGTGGTGACCTTCATCAACCCGGACGGCCTGCAGGCCGGCCAGGGCAACTTCTACCTGGAGACCCAGGCCTCGGGCACCGGCAACATCAACGTCGCCGGCACCGGCGGCGCCGGCTTCACCAAGTCCAACCAGCTCGAACAGTCCAACGTCGATCTGGCGACCGAATTCACCAACATGATCGTCACCCAGCGCGCCTACTCGGCCAACGGCAAGACGATCCAGACCGCCGATGAAATGCTGACCGAAATCATCAATCTCAAGCGGTAACGCGCGACCCTGAGGCCGGATGGTAACCACCGCTTTACCATCCGGCTTAGCCCTTTCTTAAAGCGACTCACACTACCTTCCTCCCGACGAAAGTTGGGGTCGGGCAGACGGGGATCGGGGACGATCGGGCGATGCAGAGTAGCGGAATTGAGACGACGCCGTTGAGCGTCATCGGGCCAGAAGGCCGGCCCATTACCAAGGCGGATCTGCCGCCGCCGAATACCAAGCGGTGGGTGATCCGGCGCAAGGCCGAGGTGGTGATGGCCGTGCGCGGCGGGCTGATCAGCCTGGACGAAGCCTGCAAGCGCTACACCCTCTCGATCGAGGAATTCCTTTCCTGGCAGCGCGCCATCGAAAGCCACGGCCTGCCGGGTCTGCGCGTCACGCGCGTCCAGCACTATCGTCCAACGACGACGGCCATCGGTCGGGGCTGAACCGCCCCGACTCGGGACCGCGGCCTCCCTTCGCCGCGCTCGGCCCTCGCCACTAGGCAAATTTTGCCGTATCGTTAACCAACTGTTCATCGCGCCCCCTCTAGGGTGCCCTCAAGGGTGGGGGAGAGTTCCGGCATGCGCACAGCCGTGCGGCCGGTCCTTCTCTTGCTCGAGGCCAGGTTTCGCTGAAGGGAGCGGTCCTTGGGCGGTTTCATCGAAATGCTGCGGGGCCTGGGCCCCATCCGGCTCGGCATCATCGGCCTCGTCGCCGCGGCGATGGTGGGCTTCTTCGTGTTCATCGGCGTGCGCGTCACCGCGCCGCAGATGGCCCTGCTCTACGGCAATCTCGAACTGACCGAGGCCGGGCAGATCACGACCCGGCTCGACGCGGCCAAGATTCCCTACCGCATCGCCAACAACGGCACCGAGATTTATGTTCCCGAGCCGCAGGTCCAGCGCCTGCGCATGACGATGGCCCAGGCCGGCCTGCCGTCGGGCGGTTCGGTCGGCTATGAACTGTTCGACAAGTCCGACCAGCTCGGCGCCACCTCCTTCGTCCAGCAGATCAACCAGGTGCGCGCGCTGGAAGGCGAACTCGCCCGCTCGATCCGCGCGATCGACAATGTCCAGGCCGCCCGCGTCCACCTGGTGCTGCCGCGCCGCGAAGTCTTCACCCGCGACCTGCGGCCCCCCTCCGCCTCGATCATCCTGAAGGTGCGCGGCCGCCTCGATACCCCGCAGGTGCGCGCGATCCAGAACCTGGTCGCCGCCGCCGTGCCCGACCTCAAGCCCTCGCGCATCTCGGTGGTCGACGAGCGCGGCAACCTGCTCGCCGGCGGCCAGGGCGATGTCGAGGAAGGCCAGACGGCCGAATTCGCCCGCATGACGGAACTGCGCCGCCAGCAGGAAAAGCGGCTGCGCGAGGCGGTCGAAAGCCTGCTGGAGCGCTCGGTCGGCCTGGGCAACGTGCGCGCCGAGGTCACCGCCGATATCGACTACGACCGCGTCACCACCAATTCCGAGGAATTCAACCCGGACGGCCAGGTCGTACGCTCGACCCAGAACGTCAACGAGCAGAACAAGACGACCGAAGGCCAGCAGAGCGTTTCGGTCTCCTCCAACCTGCCGGAGAACCAGGGCAACGGCGGCACCCAGTCCGAGCAGTCGGGCAACCGCACCGAGGAGACGATCAACTACGAGATTTCCAAGACCACCCGCAACCAGGTGCGCGAAGGCGGCCAGATCCGCCGCCTGTCCGTCGCCGTGCTGGTGAACGGTACGTCCACCCCCGGCGAGAACGGCACCCGCACCTTCCAGCCCCGCTCGGAGGAAGAGCTGCGCCGGCTGACCCAGCTGGTGCGTTCGGCCGTCGGCTACGACGAACGGCGCGGCGACGTGGTCGAGGTGGTCTCGATGCCGTTCACCGAGATCGAGGACATGGGCGCCCCGGCCGAGCAGGTGCTGTTCCTCGGCCTGACCAAGGACGACCTGTTCCGGCTCGGCTCGAACCTGATGCTCGGCCTCTTGTTCATCCTCGTGCTGCTGCTGGTGGTGCGCCCGATCCTGATGCGCCTCCTCGGCTTCAGCAAGGAGGAGGAGGACAAGGCGACGCAGTCGGCCAATCTGGGGCCGGGCATGGCGATGCCAGGCGGCATCACCGGCGGCCTGGCCCAGCTGACCGGTCCGGGCGGCGAGTTCGAGCTGCCGCCGGGCGGCGATGCCGCGGCGCTGCTGGGCCAGGCCCAGTCCAATCTCGAGCAGATGATCGACATCGCCCGCATCGACGGCCAGGTCAAGGCATCGTCCCTGAAGAAGATCGGCGAGATCGTCGACAAGCATCCCGACGAGGCGGTGGCGATCGTGCGCAACTGGCTCTACGCCGAATAACCGGAGGTCCGGATGGCGGCTAAAGGCAAGGACGAGTTCCGCGCATTACGAGGACCTGAGAAGGCCTCGATGCTGATGCTTGCCTTGGGCGAGGAGCATTCGGCCAAGATCTGGGAAAAGCTCAACGACGACGAGATCAAGGAAATCTCGCAGACGATGTCGACGCTGGGCTCGGTCTCCTCGGACATGGTCGAGCGGCTGTTCGTCGAGTTCGCCAACATGTTCTCGGCCACCGGCGGCCTGGTCGGCACGTTCGAGAGCACCGAGCGCCTGTTGTCGAAGGCCCTGCCCCAGCACCGCGTCGACATGATCATGGAGGAAATCCGTGGTCCTGCCGGCCGCACGATGTGGGACAAGCTCGGCAACGTCAACGAGCAGGTCCTGGCGGCCTTCCTGAAGAACGAATATCCGCAGACCGTCGCCGTCGTCATGTCGAAGATCAAGCCCGACCACGCCGCCCGCGTGCTGGCCGCGCTGCCCGAAGAATTCGCGATGGAAGTCGTGACACGCATGCTGCGCATGGAATCGGTGCAGAAGGAAGTGCTCGACAAGGTCGAGCAGACCTTGCGCGTCGAATTCATGTCGAACCTGGCCCGCACCAACCGCCGCGACAGCCACGAGTTGATGGCCGAGATCTTCAACAGCCTCGACCGTTCGACCGAGAGCCGCTTCATGGCCGCCCTGGAAGAGCGCAACCGCGACGCGGCCGAGCGCATCAAGGCCTTGATGTTCACCTTCGACGACCTCTCCAAGCTCGACCCGGCCGGCGTCCAGGTCCTGCTGCGCGTGGTCGAGAAGTCCAAGCTCGGCATGGCGCTGAAGGGCGCTTCCGACCAGCTCAAGGACCTGTTCTTCTCCAACATGTCCGAACGCGCCGCCAAGATCATGCGCGAGGACATGGAGGCGATGGGCCCGGTGCGCCTGCGCGAGGTCGACGAGTCGCAGTCGCAGATCGTCAACATCGCCAAGGACCTCGCCGCCAAGGGCGAGATCGTGCTGTCCGAAGGCAACGACGAAGACGAACTGATCTACTGATGGCCAAGTTTCAGTTCGACAACCCGTTCGACGAAGCCTCGGCCAAGACGCTGGCCCGCAAGAAGGCGCGGGCCGAGCCGCCCCCGCCGCCCGAGCCGCAATACGGCCCGGCCGAGCTTGCCGCGGCCCGCGACATGGCCTTCGCCGAAGGGCTGCAGCGCGGCCGGATGGAGGCCGAGGGCGAGATCGAGGCGCGCGTGGCCGACCTGCTCGACCGCGTCGGCGGCGATCTCGACCAGATATTCCAGGAACATCGGCGCAGCGTCGTGGCCCTGCGCCGGGAAGCCGTCGAGATCGCGGTGGCGGCGGCCAAGCGGCTGGCCCTCGGCCTGATCGAAAAATCGGCCGAGCGCAGCGTCGAGAAGCTGCTGCACGAACTGCTCGGTGAACTGCGGGACGAGCCGCGGATCACCCTGCGCGTCAACGACCAGATCGCCGAGGTCCTCGGGCCTCGCATCGATACGCTGGCGGCCCAGGAAGGCTTTGCCGGCACCGTGCAGCTGATCCCCGACCCCGGCATGGCGCCGGGCAACTGCCGCATCGAATGGGGTGCCGGCGGGGTCGAGCGTTCGATCGATACCATCGCCGAGCGCATCGATGCCGCCGTCGCCGGCTATCTTGCCGCTAACGCCGCGTCCGGCTGAACCGCCGATGCGCGACACGAGGGAGGCCGCCCATGGCCAATGATGACGATCTCGACCTGCAGGATCTCGGCCGCAGCCAGGGAGACGACGACCTCGACGAAGATCCCAATGCAGCACGCGTCGCGCAGGATCTGGAACCGGTCTTCGACATCCCCGTCAACGTCTCGGCGGTGCTGGGCAAGTCCACCATGCAGGTCAGCCAGCTGCTCAAGCTCGGCCGCGGTACGGTGATCGAGCTGGACCGCAAGGTCGGCGAGGCGATCGACATCTACGTCAACAACCGGCTGGTCGCCCGCGGCGAGGTCGTGGTGGTCGAGGACCGCCTGGGCGTGACCATGACGGAAATCATCAAGAGCGGCCGTTCCTGACGGTCTGATCGAGTGGAGGCAGGCAGCGCATGCGGGTCCTGATCATCGGAAACCTGAACGGCCAGATCGGCGCGGCGTCCAAGATCGCCATGGGGCGCGGCGCCAAGGTGCAGATCGCCGAATCGATCGACGACGGGCTGAATGCCGTGCGCGGCGGCCGCGGCGCCGACGTCGCGCTGATCGACGTCGGCCTCGACATCAAGCGGCTGGTCGACAGCCTGAAGACCGAGCGCATCAGCCTGCCGGTCGTCGCCTGCGGCGTCGGCGCCGATGCCCGCACGGCGGTGGCCGCGATCCGCGCCGGCGCCAAGGAATATCTGCCGCTGCCGCCCGAGCCCGAGCTGATCGCTGCCGTCCTGGAAGCCGTCGCCACCGACAGCCACCAGATGCTGCATCGCGATCCGCGCATGGCCGAGGTCGTGCGGCTGGCCGAGCAGGTGGCGCCCGCCAACGCCTCGATCCTGGTGACGGGCGAATCGGGTACCGGCAAGGAAGTGCTGGCCCGCCATATCCACCTGAAGTCGCAGCGCGCCGACAAGCCCTTCGTCTCGATCAACTGCGCCGCCATCCCCGAGGCGCTGCTGGAATCCGAACTTTTCGGCCATGAGAAAGGCGCCTTCACCGGCGCCGTGGCCCGCCGCATCGGCAAGTTCGAGGAAGCCAACGGCGGCACGCTGCTGCTCGACGAAATCGGCGAGATGGACATCCGGCTGCAGGCCAAGCTGCTGCGTGTCCTGCAGGAGCGCGAGATCGACCGCATCGGCGGCAGCCGCCCGGTCAAGGTCGATATCCGGCTGATCGCCACCACGAACCGCGACCTGGTCCAGGAAGTCATCCGCGGCACCTTCCGCGAGGACCTTCTGTTCCGCCTCAACGTCCTCAACCTGCGCATCCCCGCGCTGCGCGAGCGGCCCGAGGATATCGAGCTGCTCGCCCGCCATTTCGTGCGCAAATACGCCGAGGCCAACGGCGTCGCCGAACGGCCGGTAACGGGGGATGCGCTGGTGGCGCTGAAGCGCCACCGCTGGAAAGGCAACGTCCGCGAACTGGAGAATACGATGCATCGCGCCGTGCTGCTGGCCGCCGGGCCGGAGATCGACCTCAACGCGATCCGGCTGCCGGACGGCAGCCGGATCGCTGCCGGGCCCGAAACGGCCGCCTCCGGCGATGCCGGCGCGGGTGCCGGCACCGGGCCGGCGCTGGTCGGCCGCACCGTCGCCGACGTCGAGCGCAGCCTGATCCTCGATACGCTGAACCACACGCTCGGCAACCGCACCCATGCCGCCACCATCCTCGGCATCTCGATCCGCACGCTGCGCAACAAGCTGAAGCAGTATTCCGACGAGGGCGTGGCGATCCCGCCGCCGCGCGAGCCGGAGCGGGCCGCGATCTGATCCGACGAGGGGCTGAGATCATCCGATGGCGATGACCGACCAGGCAACAGGCGGCCCCGGCACCACGGGCATTGCCCAGTCGATCTTCGGCCGGGCCGGCAAGCTGTCGCAGTACGGCGACATGTTCCTGGCCGGCGGGGTCGTCGCGATCCTGTCGGTCCTGATCCTGCCGATGCCGACCTGGCTGCTCGACATCGCGCTGTCGTTCTCGATCACCATGTCGGTGGTCGTGCTGATGACCGTGATGTTCATCAAGCGGCCGCTGGAGCTGACCGCGTTTCCGGTGATCCTGCTGATCACCACGATGCTGCGCCTGTCGCTCAATGTCGCCACCACCCGCCTGGTTCTGGGCAACGGTCACGAGGGACCGGATGCCGCCGGCGAGGTCATCCAGGCCTTCGGCGAATTCGTCATGGCCGGCAACCTGGTGATCGGCGCGATCGTCTTCTCGATCCTGGTCATCATCAACTTCGTGGTCATCACCAAGGGTTCGGGCCGCATCGCCGAGGTTGCGGCGCGCTTCACCCTCGATGCGATGCCCGGCAAGCAGATGGCGATCGACGCCGACCTCGGCGCCGGGCTGATCGACGAGGGCGAGGCGAAGCGCCGCCGCAAGGAACTCGAGGAAGAAAGCTCGTTCTTCGGGTCGATGGACGGTGCCGCGAAGTTCGTGCGTGGCGACGCGGTGGCGGGCCTCCTGATCACCGCGGTCAACCTGATCGGCGGGATTCTGATCGGCGTCGTGCAGCAAGGGCTGCCGTTCGCCGAGGCGGCCAAGACCTACATGATCCTGACCGTCGGCGATGGTCTCGTCTCGCAGATCCCGGCGCTGATCATCTCGACCGCCGCCGGTATCATGGTGTCAAAGGCAGGCGTCGAGGGCTCGCCCGATTCGGCGCTGTTCAAGCAGCTGACCAACTATCCGCGCGGCCTGGCGATGACCGCGGGCGTCATGGCGATCATGGCGCTGTTTCCGGGCATGCCCAAGATTCCGTTCATCGTGCTGGCGGCGATCGCCGGCTACCTTTCCTGGTATCTTGCCAGGCGGCAGGTCACCAAGAAGGCCGAGGCGGAGGCCGAGCAAGCCGCCGCCGTCGCCGCGCAGACGGCAGCGCCGCAGGAGGAGCCGATCACCACGGCGCTGCGCATCGACGAACTGCGGCTCGAGCTCGGCTTCGGCCTGCTGCCGCTGATCAACGACACGCGCGGCTTCCGCCTGACCGACCAGATCAAGGCCTTGCGCCGCCAGCTGGCCACCGAGATGGGCTTCATCATGCCGCCGGTGCGCATCCTCGACAACATGCAGCTGGCCTCCAACGCCTATGTCATCCGCGTCAAGGAGGTCGAGGCCGGCCGCGGCGACCTGCGCGTCGGCAAGCTCCTCGTCATGGATCCGCGCGGCGGGCCGATGCAGCTCGACGGCGAGGAGACGGTCGAGCCGACCTTCGGCCTGCCGGCGATGTGGGTCGACGAATCGATGCGCGAGGAAGCACTGTTCCGCGGCTATACCGTGGTCGATCCCGGCACCGTCATCACCACCCATCTGACGGAAGTCCTGAAGGACAACATGGCCGACCTGCTCTCGTTCACCGAGACGCAGAAGCTGATGGACGAGCTGTCGAAGGAGACGCAGAAGCTGATCGCCGACCTCGTCCCCGGCCGCATCACGGTCAACGGCATCCAGCGGGTACTGCAGAACCTGCTGGCCGAGCGCGTCTCGATCCGCGATCTCTCCACCATCCTCGAGGCGATCTCGGAGGCTTGCGGCTATACCAACAACCTGATGCAGATCACCGAGCATGTGCGCGCCCGCCTGGCCCGGCAGATCAGCCACGGCAACACCACGCCCGACGGCTACATCCCGCTCGTCACCCTGTCGCCGCAGTGGGAGCAGGCCTTCGCCGAAAGCCTGGTCGGCCAGGGCGAGGAGCGCCAGCTGGCCATGGCGCCGTCGCGGCTGCAGGAATTCATTACCGGCGTGCGCCAGACCTATGAACGGCTGGCGCTGGAGGGGCATATGCCGGTCCTGTTGACCAGCCCGGCGATCCGGCCTTATGTGCGGTCGATCATCGAACGTTTCCGGCCGGCCACCGTCGTCATGTCGCAGAACGAAATCCACCCGAAGGCGCGGCTGCGCACCCTGGCGCAGATCTGATGATGCGCCCGGCGCGGCACATATAGGAGCCGGCGGCCTTGCGCCTCTCCACCTTCGTGGCGGCGACCGTGCCCGAGGCGATGTCGCAGGTGCGCGCGGCCTTGGGCGACGACGCCATCATCCTGGCGACCTATCGCAGCCGCGACGGCAAGTCGGTCGAGGTGACGGCGGCCACCGACCAGCCCGAGGAGGCCGAGCCCGTCGCCGCCCCGCTACTGGCCGCCGTGGTCAAGCCGGCAACCACCACCCCGGCGCCGCCGCTGACCGAGGCGGAATTGCGCCCGGCCGCGGCGCTGGCCGAGCGGCTGGCCACGACGCTCGCCTGGCATGGCGTGCCGCCACGGCTGACCGAGCGGATCGCCCTGTCCGCCGCGCCCTTCGCCGCCGCCTCGCCGACCGCCGCGCTGGCCGCGGGTCTCGATGCCCAGCTGGCCTTCGCGGGCTTGAGCATCGCCCCGCCCCGGCCGATGCTGCTGATCGGGCCGCCCGGCGCGGGCAAGACCACGACGGTCGCCAAGCTCGCCGCCCGCGCCGTCATCGCCAAGCTGCCGACCCTGCTGATCTCGGCCGACCGCCAGCGCGCCGGCGCCGGCGAACAGCTCGAGCTGCTGGGCCGCGCCATGGGCATCCGGGTCAAGACGGCCAACGATGCCGAGGGGCTTGCCGACATCGTGCGCCGCGAATCGCTCGGCCGCGCCGTGTTCATCGACGGCCCGGCGACCAATCCTTTCGATCGGCAGGATCTCACCCGCCTGGCCCAGTTCATCGCCGCCGGCGTCGAACCGGTGCTGGTGATGCCGGCCGGCGGGGATTCGGCGGAAGCCGCCGAGATCGCCCTGGCGTTCGCCGCGCTGGGCCTGCGCCGGCTGATCGCCACCCGCCTCGATTCCAGCCGCCGCCTGGGCGGCCTGCTGGCCGCCGGCGACGCGGCGAACTTGCAATTCACGCAAGCCGGAATTACCCCTGCCGTCGCCGACGGCCTCAGGCCGATCGAGGCTACCAGCCTCGCCCGCCTGTTGCTGCGCGACCCTGGCAGCGGTGAAATCGCTTCCTTCTTCGAGAACAGGGCCTCAGAATAAGCGCCATGCAACCCGTGACGACCCAGCGACCTCTCCTGCATCCGGCGGCCAGTCCGCGCGGCCGCAATATCGTGGCGGTCGCTTCCGGCAAAGGCGGCGTCGGCAAGACCTGGCTGTCGATCACCCTGGCGCATGCCCTGGCCCAGGCGGGCCAGCGCGTGCTGCTGTTCGACGGCGACGTCGGCCTCGCCAACATCGACATCCAGCTTGGCCTGATGCCGCAGAAGGATCTGGGCGGCGTCGTCGCCGGGCGCATCAAGCTGGCCGACGCGGTGACGCATTACGAGACCGGCGGCTTCGACATCATCGCCGGCAAGTCGGGCTCCGGCTCGCTCGGCACACTCGACACCTCGCGGCTCGGCCATCTGCGCGACGACCTGCTGATGCTGGCCAGCATGTACGACCGGGTCGTCCTCGACCTCGGCGCCGGCGTCGACCAGACCGTCCGCACCCTGGCCGCCGCCGGCGGGGCCGTCCTCGTGGTCGCGACCGACGAGCCGACCTCGATGACCGATGCCTACGCGTTCATCAAGCTGAACGTGGCGACCGGCACCGGCGCCGACCAGCGCATCGTCATCAACATGGCCCAGACGATCAAGGAAGGCGAAAAGACCTACGCCAAGCTGCGCAAGGTCTGCGAAACCTTCCTCAAGATCAGCCCGCCGCTGGCCGGGATCATCCGCCGCGACGACAAGGTCCGCGAATCGATCCGCAACCAGACCCCGCTGCTGATCCGCGCCCCGGGCGCCCCGGTGGTGGCCGACGTGCAGGCCCTGGTCGACTACCTGCTGAAGGACGGGCGCGCCGAGGTCACATGACCGATATCGGCGCCGCCGGCCGTCAACCGCTGACACCGGCGGCGTCCACGCCCGCTACTGCCCCCGCCGCGCCACCCGCCTCCGCCCCCGTCTCAGCGCCCTCCACCGGCGCCGATGCCGGCGGCGACAATGCCGTAAACCTGGCCGCGAGCCTGGCCCGCCTTGCCGCCGGCGGGCCCCTTGAGGGCCTGGTC
>JAEYTW010000481.1 GCA_023433835.1 Pseudomonadota bacterium
GGCGCCGCCACCGACGAGAGCGCGCCGCCCGAGGCATGCGGATCGAAGGTCATCGCCGAGTCCGAATTGTGCAGCGAGCCGATCACGACCGGACGATCGATCTCGCCCTCGATGAAGCTCACCACCACTTCGTCGCCGGGGCGGGGCATCATGAACGCGCCGCGCTTCTGGCCGGCCCAGCCCTGGCCCAGCCGGGCGCGCAGCTTGACCTGGGCATCGTCCCACAGGAACTGGATCAGCACGCCGTCGACACCTTCGACGTCGGCCGCCGCGCCTTCGCTGGCGGCGACGACATTGGCGAGCGTCGTGCCGTAGGCGCGCGGCACCGGCGTCAGCCGGGCCGGGCGGAATTCGCGGTCCAGCGCCATCGCCTCGAAGCGGTTGACGTAGGTCGGCTCTTCCTGGTCGTTCATGCGGATCAGGTCGTGCCGGGTGCGGCGGATGAAGAACTGGCCATTGTCGAGTTCGGCCGGCAGGCCCATCCGCTTGTCGTTCGGCAGCTGCACCATCTCGCCCGGCGCCATGAACTGGCAGCGGCTTTCGCCGACGGCCAGGACTTCATAGCTGGCGAAGGCGCGCGCCAGCTGCTTGGCGACACGGTCGAGGCCCTGGTCCAGCTGGTCGAACCCGCCGGGATAGGCCAGCACGGTCAGCGGCTTGTCCTCGGCCGGATTCATCGCCTGCAGGGTGGCCGACGCGTTCTTCGGGTTGAAGTCGCGGGCAATCACCTTCTGCGGCACCGTCTCGGTCTGGATCGCCAGGTTCGAGATCAGGTCGCCGAACAGCTGCTCGCCCGCGCCCGGCTGCTGCTCGACCGTCAGCTTGCGCTTGTTCAGCAGCGCGTCGGTCAGGCCGCCGTTGGTCGACGACAGCACCAGCTTCGCATTGTCGGCCTCGTGGCGGACGTAGCAGTAGATGCCGTCGCGCTCGAGGATGCGATAGACGAAGTCGAGATCCGATTCCTGGTACTGCAGCACGAAGGGCCGGGCCGGCAGCGAGGGGTCGACGCCCGAGGTCTCGATCTCGATCGGGCCGGTCAGGTCGGCCGGGTATTGCTGCAGCACCTGGCGGACGATGTCGACCGTCTTGCCCTGCCAGACCTGGGCCCGCTTGGTCAGGCCGAGATAGGCGAGCCAGGGCAGGACCAGGAGGTCGATCGCGCGCTCGGCCGTCGTGCCGGCGCCGAGGTTGCGGGCCTGGACCACCTGGCCGTGCAGGTAGCGGGCTTCCTTGGCATCGCCGATGCGCAGGATCACCGGCCGGTTCAGGAGCTTCTTGACCTCGACCGGGTCGACCGGCAGGTGCAGCCGGGCCCGCAGGCGGAAGGGCAGGGCGGTCTCGGTGGCGACCAGGCCCAGGGCCCGGCCGACCGGGGTCGCCCCCATGTCGCTGAACGGGGTCTTCAGCCCCTCCTTGCCCAGCGGTTCGCGCATGCCGAAGGCCGGCGTGCCCGCCCAGTCGCTGTCCGGCAGGCCGGTCAGCGTCTCGTCGAGGCGCAGCGCGATGATGTCGGGCTCGCCGAACGACAGGTCCTTGGACCCGACGTCCTTGATGATCAGTTGGAAGCGTTCATCGGTCGCCATGTTCTGCTCCTACGTCGCTTCACGCGAAGCGATAGGTGAAGTGCCCGGTCTGATCCACGTCAACCTCGACTTCCTTGAACGCTTCGGCGTTGGCGATGCGGTCCAGGATGCCGGCGGAGAGGTCCGGCAGGAGGATCTGGTTGATGATGCGATCGATGGTGCGGGCGCCGCTGTAGGCGTCGTCACACCGCGCGACGATATTGTCCAGCACGGCCGGGGTGAGCTTGAGATCGGCGCGATGCTGCTCGCCCATCCGCCGCTGGATCTTCTTCAGCTTCAGCGCGGCGATCGACCGGGTCTCGGCTTCCGACAGCGGGCGATAGGGGATGACCGTCATGCGGCCGACCAGCGCCGGCTTGAAATGCTGGACGAGATGCGGGCGCATCATTTCGTTCAGCTCTTCGAGGCTCGGCTGCTTCTCGGCGCCCTCGACGCAGGCATCGGTGATGACATCCTGGGCGAGGTTCGAGGTGAGCAGGATCAGCGCGTTGCGGAACGAGACGGTGGTGCCCTCCGAGTCCTCGAGCGAGCCCTTGTCGAAGACCTGGTAGAACAGCTCCCACACCTCCGGATGCGCCTTCTCGAATTCGTCGAGCAGGACGACGGTGTAGGGGTTGTGGCGCACCGCCTCGGTCAGGATGCCGCCCTGGCCATAGCCGACATAGCCGGCGGGGGCGCCCTTCAGCTTGGAGACCGAGTGGCCTTCCTGGTACTCCGACATGTTGATGGTGACGATGCGGTTCTCGCCGCCGTAGAGCAGGTCGGCGAGTGCCAGCGCCGTCTCGGTCTTGCCGACGCCGGAGGGGCCGACCAGCAGGAACACGCCGATCGGCTTTTCCGGTGCCGCGAGCTTGGCCGCCGAAATGCGGATGGCGCGGCTGATCGCGTCGATGCCGTCACGCTGGCCGATCACGCGTTCGGCCAGCTTTTCCTCAAGCTGCATCAGGGTCGAGACTTCGCCCGAGCGCAGCTTGCCCATCGGGATGCCGGTCCAGCCGGCGATGACTTCGGAGACGACGGCTTCGTCGACCGCGACCGGGACCAGCGGGCTTTCGCCCTGCATCGCCGCGAGCTTGGCACGCAGGTCGCTCAGGGTCGCCATGTCCGGTGCCACGGCCTGCTCGCCTTCCGCCGGCGGCTTCAGCTTGGCTTCCTCGTCGAGGATGCCCTTGACGATACCTGCTTCTTCCTCGTGGCGCTTGGCCAGCGCGGCGCGCTGGACCTCGAGATCGGCGAGCTCGGCGTCGAGCTTGGCGGCCAGGGTCTCGGTATCGGCATCGCCGAGGCCGAGTTCGATCTGGCGGGTCACGGCGCGGCGCTCGTCACCGACGATGCGCAGATCCTGCAGCACGCTTTCCAGGGTCGGCGGCGCGGCGGACTGGCCCAGCGCCACGCGGGCACAGGCGGTGTCGAGCACGGCGACCGCCTTGTCGGGCAGCTGGCGGCCTTCGATGTAGCGCATCGACAGGCGCACGGCGGCGGCGATGCCGCTTTCGCGGATGGCGACGCCGTGATGCTTCTCGAGCGACGGGGTGATGCCGCGCAGCATGGCGATGGCGGTGGCCTCGTCCGGCTCGGGCACCTTCACCACCTGGAAGCGGCGGGTCAGCGCCGGGTCCTTCTCGATGTGGCGCTTGTACTCGGACCAGGTCGTGGCGCCGATCGTGCGCAGCTCGCCGCGGGCCAAAGCGGGCTTCAGCAGGTTCGCCGCGTCGCCGCCGCCGGCCTGGCCGCCGGCGCCGATGATCGTGTGGGTCTCGTCGATGAACAGGATGACCGGATCGACCGCGGTGGTGACCTCGGTGATCACGTCCTTCAGCCGCTTCTCGAACTCGCCGCGCACGCCGGCGCCGGCCTGCAGCTGGCCGAGATCGAGGCTGCGCAGCGATACCTTGCGCAGCGGCGGTGGCACTTCGCCGGCAACGATCCGCAGGGCCAGGCCTTCGACCAGCGCGGTCTTGCCGACGCCGGCCTCGCCGACCAGGATCGGGTTGTTCTGGCGGCGGCGCATCAGGATGTCGACCATCTGGCGGATCTCGCCGTCGCGGCCGAGGATCGGGTCGATCTTGCCGGCACGCGCCTGGGCGGTGACGTCGATGGTGAACTTGTCCAGCGCGCTTTCGC
>JAEYTW010000122.1 GCA_023433835.1 Pseudomonadota bacterium
CGCCCGCGGCCGCGGCCGTCAGCCCGCCGACGATGTCGCTCGATTCGACCAGCCGGTCGGGCATCATCGCGCGCGGGATGCCCAGCGCCTCCAGCATCTCGTCCGACCAGCCGCGGCGGTCGAGATCGTAGATGCCGCCGATATTGCCGGCCGAGGAATGGTCGACCGCCAGCTCGCCGGTCAGTTCGTGGATCACCCAGGCATTGGGCGGCAGCAGGAAGGCGGTCTTCGCCCAGACCTCGGGCCGCTGGTTCTTCAGCCACAGCATCTTGGTGAAGCCGTAATAGCTGTCGACGTGGTTGCCGGTGATGCGGCGCAGCCGGTCCTGGTCGACATGCTGCCGCACCCAGGCGACCTCGGCCTCGGCCCGGCGGTCCATCCAGATCAGGCAGGGATGGAGCGGCCGGCAATCGCCGTCGACCGGAATGCCGGAACCGCCGTAGAGGCTGGAGATGCAGATCGCCCTGACGGCCTCGGGCCGGCCCGCGGCGGCAATACAGTCACGCAAGGTCGCCTTCACGGCATCGAGCCAGACATGGGCGTCCTGCTCGGCCCATAGCGGCCGGGGCGTGTCGGGGTGATAGGCCTTGGAGGCCTGCGCCACGATCCGGCCGCGGCCGTCGCAGACCAGGGCCTTGGTGCTCTGGGTGCCGATGTCGATGCCGATCACGTAGTCCATGGCTACACCAGCAGCCCGAGCTGCTTGGCCCGTTCGCGCAGCAGCGATTTCTGCACGCTGCCGCCGGCCGATTTCGGCAGCGGCCCGAAGACGATCGAGCGCGGCACCTTGTAATGCGCCAGGTGCTGGCGGCAGAACGAGATGACGTCGCGCTCGTCGAGCGGCAGGTCGTCGCGCAGGGTGACGAAGGCGCAGGGGCTTTCGCCCCATTTCGGATCGGGCTTGGCGACCACGGCGGCCTCGAGCACGGCGGGATGGCGCAGCAGAATGGTCTCGACCTCCTGGCTCGAGATGTTCTCGCCGCCGGAGATGATGATCTCCTTCGACCGGTCCTTGATCTCGACATAGCCGCCATCATGCCAGACCGCGAGGTCGCCGGTGCGAAACCAGCCGCGGCGGAAGCTTTCCGCCGTGCCGCCGGGATCCTTCAGGTACCCCTTCATGATCGCGTTGCCGCGAATGAAGACTTCGCCGACCGTGCGCCCGTCCTGCGGCACCGGCTCGAGGCTCACGGGGTCGGCCACCATCAAGGCCTCGACCACATGGCTGCGCACGCCCTGGCGCGCCCGCATCCGCGCGCGCTCGGCGATCGGCAGCGCGTTCCATTCCTCGCGCCAGTCGCAGATCGTGGCCAGGCCGAACACTTCCGTCAGGCCGTAGCCGTGCGAGACGGCCAGCCCCAGCCGCTCCATCGCCTCCAGGATCGGCGCGGACGGCGAGGCGCCGCCGGTGAGGATCGCCACCTGGTGCGGCAGGTTGCTCTTCATCGCCGCCGGCGCCTCCTCGATCATCGACAGGATGATCGGCGCGCCGGAAAAATGGGTGACGCCCTCGCTGCGGATCGCCTCGAAGATCGCCTCGGCCCGCACCTCGCGCAGGCAGACGCTGGTGGCGGCCACGATCGGCGCCGACCAGGGAAAGCACCAGCCGTTGCAATGGAACATCGGCACGGTCCACAGGAAGACCGGGCGCTTGCCCATCTCCCACATCAGGACGTTCGCCATCGCATTGAGATAGGCGCCGCGATGGTGGTGCACCGCGCCGCGCGGGCGCGAAGTGGCGGACGGCGTATAGTTCACCGCGATCGCCTGCCATTCGTCCGCCGGCCCTTCCCAGGCATAATCGGGGTCGCCGGTACCGATGAAGGCTTCGTAATCCTGGTTGCCCAGCAGTTCGCCGCCCTCGTAGGCCGGGTCATCGATGTCGATGACGATCGGCGGCTTTTCCATCTGGCCCAGGGCGCGGGCGACGGTGCGCGAGAATTCGCGGTCGGCCAGCAGCACGCGCGCCTCGGAATGGTCGAGGATGAAGGCGACCGTCTCGGGGTCGAGCCGGGTGTTGATGGCGTTCAGCACCGCGCCCGCCATCGGCACGCCGAAATGCGCCTCGAACATCTCCGGCGTGTTGGTGCCGAACACCGCGACGGTATCGCCGGTCTGTATCCCGAAGCGGCGCAAGGCGCTGGCCAGCCTGCGGCAGCGCCGGTAGGTTTCGGCCCAGCCGCGGCGGATGGCGCCGTAGACCACGGCTTCCTGATCGGGAAACACCGCGGCGGCACGCGCCAGGAAGGTCAGCGGCGTCAGCGCGATATGGTTGGCCTGGTTCTTCTCCAGCCCGTCATCCCAGATCGACCGCGTCTCGGCCAGGCCTCGCATCGTCATTCCTCCCCACGGTTTGCGGCCACTATAGCCAAGCCCGCCCGCTGCCACTAGATTGGCCGGCGATGGCAGCGCACGACGACACCACCGAAGCCGATCTGCTCCGGGTCGCGCTCGATCACATCGACCAGGGCATCTCGATCTTCGACGACGGCTTGAGGCTGATCGGCTGGAACCGCCGGTTCCTCGAACTGCTCAAGCTGCCGCACGACGCGGTGCATCACGGCATCGGCTTCGCCGACCTGCTGCGCTTCATGGCCCGGCGCGGCGACTACGGCCATGTCGATGTCGAGGAACTGGTGCGCATCCGGCTGGCCGCCGCCCGCGCCCGCACGCGCTTCTACAGCGAGCGCGCGACGCTCGACCAGCAGGTGCTGGCGACCCAGACCACGCCGCTCGCCTCGGGCGGCTTCGTCACCGTCTATACCGACATCAGCGAGCGCAGCGCGGCCGAGATGCTGACGCCCGCGCGCTCCGACGAGCTGGAGGCCCGCGCCAACCAGCGCACCATCGAATTGCGCGGCCTGAACGAGGAATTGCACCGCAAGGTGCGCGAGCTGCAGGAAACGTCGGGCGCGCTGCAGATCAGCCGCGAGCGGCTCAGGCTGATCACCGACGTGATCCCGGCCGCCATCGCCCATGTCGACCACGACCTGCGGCTGACCTTCGCCAACCGCCGCTTCTCCCAGATCCTGGGCCAGCCGATGCCCGCCATCATCGGCTGGACGCTGGGGCAGCTGTTCCCGGGCGAGACCTATCACGGCCTGCTCGAGCGCGTCGAAGCGGCGCTGGACGGCACGGCCGACACCTTCGACTTCACCTATCGCAGCGCGCTGGGCGACGACATCGTCACCCACAACACGCTGATCCCCGAGATCGCCGACGACGGGTCGGTGCAGGGCATCTTCCTGCTCTGCCTCGACGTCACCGAGGAGAAGCGGGCCGAGGCGGCGTTGCGTGAGGCGCAGAAGATGTCGGCGATCGGCCAGCTGGCCGGCGGGCTGGCCCACGACTTCAACAACCTGCTCACCGTCATCGTCGGCAACCTCGCCTCGCTGCGCGAGCAGGTCGGGCCCGAGACGTTCAGCGAGTTCGTCGAGCCGGCGATGCGCGCCGGCAACCGCGGCGCCGACATCACCCGCCGCCTGCTGGCCTTCGCGCGCCAGCAGTCGCTCGATCCCGTCGCCATCGACGTCCCGAGCCTGGTGGCCGGCGTCGCCCAGCTGCTGCGCCGCTCGCTGCCCGGCGCCATCACCATCCATTGCGCCGACGAGGCCCAGGGCTGGCCCGCCCATGCCGATCCGCATCAGCTGGAGAACGCCCTGGTCAACCTCGCCATCAACGCGCGCGACGCGATGCCCGACGGCGGCGTCCTGTCGTTCAAGACCGACTATCTGAGCGACCCGCAGGGCGAGCAATGGGCCGAGGTGCCGCCGGGCGACTATGTCTGCGTCAGCGTCGTCGATACCGGCCACGGCATGGACGAGGCGACGCTGGCCCACGCGCTCGAACCCTTCTTCACCACCAAGCCGTTCGGCGGCGGCTCGGGCCTCGGCCTGTCGATCGTCTACGGCTTCGTCCAGCAGTCGCGCGGCCATTTCCGCATCCGCAGCGAACTGGCTAAGGGCACGGCGATCTCGCTGTTGCTGCCGCGCTCGGAAGAGCAGCCGGTGGCCGAGCCGCCGGCCGATGCCCATGCCGCGCTGAACCCGGACGGCCAGCTGGTGCTGCTGGTCGAGGACAACGACGAGGTGCGGCGGGTGGCGCGGCGGCAATTGCTGGAGCTGGGCTACCAGGTGCTGGAGGCATCCGATGCGCTGGAGGGCCAGGCCCTGATCGATTCGATCCCGGAAATCACCCTGCTGGTTTCCGACATCATGATGCCCGGCCGGCTGGACGGGCTCGGCCTCGCCCGCTATGCCCGCGGCCGGCGGCCGGACCTGCAGATCGTGCTGACCTCGGGCTTCGCCCCCACCACCCTGACGGCCGAGGAGGAACGCGACTGGCCGGTGCTGCGCAAGCCCTTCGTCCGCGACCAGCTCGCCCGCTCGATCCTGGGGGCGGCATGACCGCCGTGCCGCGCAAGCTGGTCGCCGTCGTCGAGGACGATGCCGACATCTACCAGCTGATCGCCCGGGCGCTGCAGGCCTTCGACTACGACTCCCGGCATTTCACCCGCGGCCGCGACATCCTGGCCGAGGTGGGCAGCCTGCAGCCGGTGGTCTGCGTCGTCGATCTCGGCCTGCCGGACATGTCGGGCCTCGACGTCGTGCGCGCGCTCTACGACCGGGGCTTTGCCTCGATCGTGCTGACCGTGCGCGGCGACCTGGCCGACAAGGTGCTGGGCCTGGAGCTCGGCGCCGACGATTATCTCGCCAAGCCGTTCGAGGCGCGCGAGCTGGTGGCGCGGATCAACCGCATCGTCCGCCGGCTCGATCGCACCGAGGCCGCCCGCGGCCATGTGGCAAGCTTCGCCGGCTGGCAGTTCGACACCGCCGCCCATGCCCTGACCGCGCCCGATGGCGCCCCCGTGCGCCTCAGCCGCGCGGAATCCCAGGTGCTGGAAATCCTGGTACGGGCGCCCAACCGCGTGCTGACCCGCGATTACCTGATGGAAGCCTGCGGCAGCGCCACCCAGGCCTATGACCGCTCGATCGACGTGCGGGTCTCGCGGCTGCGCCAGAAACTGCTCGACGACCCGACCAACCCGAAGCTGATCCGCACCATCTACGGCTCCGGCTATCTCTTCGCCTCGGGCGTCTCCTGGGGTTCGGGCGGACACTGACCGGTTACATCAGTTCTCTTTATGTTCGGCGCGGAGCGCCCTATATTGTCGTGCCATGGACCGTACCCTTCCCGATCCCGATACCTTCATCAGCCAATACCCGCTGTTCATTCCGGAGCGGCCGGCCAAGCCGCCGAAGGCCGAGGGCGGCATCGCCTATGACCTGCAATCGCCGTTCGAACCGGCCGGCGACCAGCCGCGCGCCATCGAGGAACTGACCGACGGCGTGATCCGCGGCGAGCGCGACCAGGTGCTGCTCGGCGTCACCGGCTCGGGCAAGACCTACACCATGGCCCAGGTGATCAAGCGCACGCGCAAGCCGGCGCTGATCCTGGCCCCGAACAAGACGCTGGCCGCCCAGCTCTACGGCGAGATGAAGGCGTTCTTCCCCAACAACGCGGTGGAATACTTCGTTTCCTACTACGATTATTACCAGCCCGAAGCCTACGTGCCGCGCTCCGATACCTATATCGAGAAGGATTCGGCGATCAACGAGCAGATCGACCGCATGCGCCATTCGGCGACGCGCGCCCTGCTCGAACGCGACGACGTGATCATCGTCGCCTCGGTCTCCTGCATCTACGGTATCGGCTCGGTCGAGACCTATACGGCGATGACCTTCCAGATGCAGGTCGGCGACCACATCGACCAGCGCCAGCTGCTCGCCGACCTCGTCGCCCTGCAGTACAAGCGCGCCGACGCCGGCTTCGGTCGCGGCACCTTCCGGGTGCGCGGCGACACCATCGAGATCTTCCCGGCCCACTATGAGGATCGCGCCTGGCGGGTGACGCTGTTCGGCGACGAGATCGAGACGATCGTCGAGTTCGACCCGCTCACCGGCCAGAAGACCGACGCCCTCAAGAGCGTCAAGATCTACGCCAACTCGCACTATGTGACAC
>JAEYTW010000125.1 GCA_023433835.1 Pseudomonadota bacterium
GCGCCGCGGTCCACGGATAGTCGGCGGGATCGAAGAACATGAAGTTACGGCCCTACTCGGCCGCCTCCGCCTCCGGCCGCGCCGCGCCGGGGCCGGCCCAGACGCGGCCGAGCGGATTGTCCTCGGCGGTCGGCATCGCGGCCGGATTCTCCAGCACCAGCGCCACCAGCCGCCCGTCGAGCTCGACGACCAGCCCAAGCGTCAGCAGGCGTTCCAGCGCGGCGGCCCGCGGCGCGTCCGCCAGCGCCGGGGTCAGCGCCGCGAGCTGCATGCGCGGCGGGCCGTCCAGGCAGGCGTCGAGCACCGCCAGCTCGACGGCGCCGAGCGTGTGGTCGCCGGCCGTGGGCACGAGCCGGGTATCGATCACCTCGCCCCCCGTCTCGCGGCGGATCAGCTCGAGCCGCGCACCATGGCCGTTACGATGCCAGGCCGCCAGCCGGCGCGAGAGTTCGTTGACGCCGGGGCGGCCCGGCATTTCGCCCGAGAACAGCGACCGGTCGGCCGCATCCTCACCCTCGTTCTCGAAGAAATAGGCGATTCCGGCGAGCTGGTCCGCCGGCAGCGGATAGACATGCGCATAGAGCGGCGCCGGCGTCAGCTTGAGGCCGAAGCGCTCCGGGCTGGTGTGATGGGGGCTGAAGCGGTCGTAGCGCAGCCGCGCGATCCCGCCGCCTTCGAGATGGGTCAGGTAGGGCACCAGCTCGGCCATCGCGGCATACCAGGCATCGTCCTCGCCGGGAAAGCCGGCGATGACGGTCCACATCGCGTGGACGCCGTATTGGCGGCACCATTTCAGCAGCATGACGTTCTGCGCCGCGGTGACCCCCTTGCCCATCAGCTTCAGCGTGCCGCTGTTGAGCGATTCGATACCCGGCTGGATCCAGCGCACGCCGGCCTGGGCCAGGGCGGCGATCTGCTCGCGCTTCAGGTTCGACTTGGTCTCGTAGAATATCTTCAGCGGCGGGGCGAGCGATCCGAGTTCCGGGATCAGGCTGCGGAAGTAGGTCATGTCGAGGATGTTGTCGACCATCTCGATCCGGTCGATGCCCCAGCGGGCGACCGCGGCATCGATCTCGGCGCGGGCCTGCCCGGCCGGCTTGGTGCGGAAGTTCATGCCGCCGCCGTTGAGGCCGCAGAAGGTGCAGTGGCTGCGCTGGCCCCACCAGCAGCCGCGCGAGCTCTCCAGCGGCACCGACGCCCGCACGCGCTCGGCCCAGGGCATGCCGGCGAGCTCGGCGAAATAATCGTCGTATTCGGGCGCCGGCACCTGGCTCATGTCCTCGATGGTCGCGCGCGGCCGGCCGTCGCCGCCGTCGCGCCTGGGATAGCCCGCCTGGCGGTGGGCCGGCGCGAACGCGCCCTCGGGCCAGGCTTCCGCCGGGTCGTCGAGTTCGCCGGCCAGGAGCTTGTCGACCAGCGGCCCGATCAGCAGGTCGGCCTCGCCCGAGACCACCACGTCGACCCAGGGGAAATTGCGATGGGTGGTGACGCCCATCTCGCCTTCGCAGTTCGCGCCGCCGATCAGCGTGATGATCCCGGGATCGGCCGCCCGGATCCGGCGCAGCAGCGCCAGCGACGCGACATGCTGGTTGAACATCGAGGTGCAGCCGACG
This sequence comes from Pseudomonadota bacterium, assembly GCA_023433835.1. GTDB lineage: Bacteria > Pseudomonadota > Alphaproteobacteria > Ferrovibrionales > Ferrovibrionaceae > JAFKFH01. The sequence continues at coordinate 1,614 of JAEYTW010000125.1, forward strand.
ATGCGCGGGCGCAGGGCCAGGATGCGCTCGACCTCGGCATCCAGGAACCAGCTGGCCTGCAGGCGATGATAGAACAGCAGGCTGCGCGTCCATTTGAGGCCGGCCTGCCGGAAGCGCGCGTTGCGCTCGGTGAAGCCGGCGACGAAGGCTTCGTCATCGAACGTCGCCTCGGGAAAGGCGTGCGGCGCAAACATCCAGTCGGTCAGCAGGTCCTCCGACCGGCTGCGTTCGAGCCATTGATGATGGTCGAGCCCGACCTCCTCGGCCCAGCGCAGATTGGCATGCACGGCCCGGACACCGATGCCGCGGCGCGACAGGATCGACTTGAGCAGGCCCAGCGCGATCGACGGCCGCTCGACCGGCGACTGGGGCATGTTGACGAAGCAGACGTCCAGACGGTCCATGTTGCCTCACGCACTGTGCGACGCCGGCCGGGGCCGGTCGCCGGGATCGGGGATGACGGGCGGGTCGGTCAGCGGCCGGTAGTGCGACCTGAGCGCGCCCTGCTGGACGCAGGCCGGATGGCCCGACATCCGCCGCAGGAACAGCTGCGTCATGCCGTCGTGATCCGGGGGCACGGTGAAGCGCACGAACCGGGCCCCGATCTCGCCCGAACGGCGGACATATTCGTGGAACAGCGGAATGATCGGGGCAAGGGCGCGCAGGCCCGGATCGGCATAGGACACCGGCGAAAGCGTCGTGTCCGCCGACAACCGCTCGGCCAGCACCCACGCAACCAGCCGCTCGCCGCGCAGCAACGCGAGGCTCAATGCCCGCTGGCGTTCCGGCAGGGCACGCGGCGGCCTGAGTTCGCGCGGCACCCAATCGCCGGGGCTGCCCGGTTCGGGCAACGTGTCATGCGCGCCTTCGGGCAGGTCGGCATAGGAGATCAGCCGGAAATCCGGGCCAAGGCGATTGAGGCTGAGCCAGGGCACGGTCAGGGACAGCGCGATATCGAGGACGCAGACATGCTGCGGCCGGCGCCAGGGGGCAAAGCCCAGGCGCGCGATCAGCGCCGCCCATGCCGGGTTGGTGCCATCGTCGACCCAGGCGACGACGGCGCCGAGCACCTGGCGCCGGGTAAACTCGGCCAGCAATGCCTCGGTGACGCCACGTCCCAGCCCCTGGCCCTGCCACAGATCGGCGACGACGACCGACAGCACCTCGGCGTAACGCCCCACGATCACGCCCAACGCCATTGCCGCCGGCGCGCCGAGCAGTTCGATGCCGAAGGCGAAGGCGCCGTCTGCCTCCGGCATCGCAAGATAGCGGTGGTAACGCTGATACGTCAGCCCGGCATAACGCGCGCGTTCGTCCGGGCCAAGCCGGCTGGCATTGAAACCGGCAAGGGCGGCCGGCGCCGGATTGGCGGCCATCACCAGTAGACCCGCCACGTGTCGCCGATCCGGACGGCATGCCCCTGCAGGGTGATGCGGTCGCCCGACGCCTTCGGCATCAGGATCGCCTGGTGCGGGGTAAGCCCGTCGTGGACGACCACGTCGCCCGTCCGGTAGGCAATTTCCGCGCAGGGCCGCGCCGGCCCGTCCGGCCACAGCCGCAGGCCCGATCCCGGCGGCTGCGCCAGCGGCACGGTGAAGGTCAGGACCGCATCCTCGTCCGGCGCGATGCCGCCGGGCCAGTCGAGCAGTTGATACTGCCGGTCGGTATGGAAGCTCGCCACGTCGAAGGCAAAGAACGGCGAGGCGCGATAGATGTGAAAGCCGGGCCTGGCGTGGCGGGGATCGGGATCAAGCGCGACGGGCGCGCCCAGCAACACGGCAAGGCCGGCGCAGAGCCCCGCGTAGCAGGCGGCAAGCCGATCGTCGAGCAGCGGATTGGTGGCCAGGGCCAGCGCTTCGTAGACGCCCCGCCCCGCGGGCATGTCGAGATAGGCGGCCGCGCCCAGCGTGTGGAATGGCGCCAGCGCATGGCGATCGGTCCAGCGGTCCTCGAGATCGAACGCGACCCGCGCGAGGGCCGCGCAGTCCGCCGGGCCGAACAATCCCATCGTCCGCGGCTGCGCATGAATGCGGCGGGGGGTGATGGTGGCCTGTGCGCCGATGTCCATGGTCTCCATGCTCACGCCCTGATCCGAAGAAGAGGAACCGGCGAAACCGGCTCCTCCCCGACTGTGCCTGTTCCAGATCGATCGCCATCGCGGCGGCGACGGCGCCGCATGAAGCACGGGCCGAGCGCATCGGCCCGTGCTTCCGGTGCCGGGCCGGCCGGCGGAAGATCCGCCCGGCCGGTCACGGCACCGCGCGTGCGATCGTTCGGATCAGGTCAGGACGATGACGGCAACGGCGGCCGCGGCCACTTCCGCCGCGCCCGCGGCGGTGGTGGCGACCTCGGCCTGCTGCACCACGGTGGTCTCGACCTCCGCGGTCTGCACCGCGTTGGTCTGGGTCACGGTGCTGCCCTTGCCGCCGGCGACCTGCGCCAGCTGAACTTCGTTCAGCTTGGTCTGGGCCAGCGCGTGCTGGGCATCGGCCACGGTGAAGTTGTAGCCCTTCGCGTTGGCCGCGCTGACCACCGCGCCAAGGTCGGTGCCGGCACCGGCAACGAGGCTCTGGAGTTCCGGGTTGCTCTTGACGTCCGCGGCGAACCGCTTGATTTCGGCTGTGCTCATCCTAATACCTTTCTAGAGTTGCATGGTCTCAAGGCAGTCACTTCCGTCGCCGCCGCGCATCGCTGGTCCGCAAGTGCTCCGCGCGGTCGGCAACCCCCGACATCCCGGCCCGCGACCCTGCCGCGGGACCGGGATGAATTCATTCCGCCGCCGCGCCCGCGATCACCGTCGGCGCGACCGCGGCCTGGCCCATGGCGCCAGCCGGCCCCAGGTCCTCTTCGTCAAGCAACCCGTTGTCGAACAGCATGCGCAGCGCGGCCTGCGCCTCGAACGGATTGGCGCCGCGCTGGATCGCGGTCTGCAACAGCTCGGCGACGGTATGCTTGCCCTCGACCACCTCGGGGGCGATCTCGCGCAGGCCGTCGACCAGTTCCAGCGACTGCGTCGTCATCTCGTTGCGGAAGACCAGGCGATCGTCCTCGATCGCCGCCTCCAGGTCCCAGCGGACCGCGACCCGATCCTGGGCATAGATCTGCTGGCGCATGTGATTGTCGCGGAAGCCTTCGATGGCGGCGCGGAACGAGGCGGCATCCTCGAACTTGGCTTCGGCCACGACGCGATATCCCTTCGGCCAGCGCTTGCTCATCCGCGTGGGGGTCACCAGCTGCACGGTCTTGGGCACCATCTGCAGCAACAGGCCGGAAACGCAGGCAATGGTGCCGATCACGAAGTTTTCCTTCGCGACCTCCTCGATCTTGCCGGCCTTCTCGAGCCGCTCCTTGCGTTCGTGCGCGCGGCCGGTATCGGAAATGCCGTTCAGCGATTCCTTCTGCTGCTGCACCAGCTCGACCATCATCAGCTCTGCCGGCGTGAAGGTCGCATGCACCTGGTCGAGCTGCTTCTTGCTCAGGATGGAGAAGCGGTTGACGACCGAGCCGATCTCCTTCTCCATCGCCAGGATCTCGCGCGTCAGGTCGAGATTCTTCAGCGCGGCGGCGGTCGTGGTCTGGGGCAGATGGCCGATCAGATCGTGGAAGTCGCGCAGATAGCGCGGATAGTCGGGATTGTCCGACGGGTCGGTCGCCCAGTAGCAGAAGCCCGACTGCGATGCCTGGCCGAACACGTCGCGATAGGCCACCAGGACCTCGCGCCACAGCTGGGCGCTCTCGGGCGTGTAGGGCAGGTAACCCTTGAAGCGTTCGGCCGAGATGCCGCAGAACCAGCAGCCGACGGTGCAGCCCTCGGACAACTCCACGGCCATCGAGGCATGGACGATGCCGTCGGACGCCCCGCCGATCTCGCTGCGCACACGCCGCATCTGGCGCGCCCGCCAGAGGCTGTAGACCGGGTTGGTTTCGAGATCCTTGCCGGTCGACGCGATGACGTCGCGATGGCCGATCATGTCGGCCAGCCATTCGTCCCACAGCTTGGCCAGCGGGAAGTCGCCCAGCAGATGAGGCTTGCGGCGCAGCTTGGCATAGCGCAGGTCGTAGAGGGGCCGCATCGCCTCGGCATCGAGATCGAGGCCGAGCGGGTCGATCACCGACTGCGGATCGCCCGGATGCGCCGCCAGCTCCAGGCGGAACTGCAGATCGCCGACCAGCCGTTCCATGAAGCGCTTGATCCGCGCCAGCTTGTCGAACGTCTCGGGATCACGGCCCTTGAGAACCTCGCGGTAGAACTTGGCGGCCGGGCTGGTGTCGACGTGGCTCATCAATGGATCTCCGGGTTGGCGGCACGCGCGTCGGCGACATCGAGGTCGTCGGCAAGCAGGCCGAAGTCGAAAAGCTCTTGAAGGGTGGCCTTGATCGTGAACGGGAAATGGCCGCGGCCGATCAGCGCGCGCTCGACATCGGCGCAGGCGCCGCCGCGCGTCAGATGCGGCAGCAGGTCGCGCATGACCGGCGTATCGGTCAGCCGATAACGGGCATGGCGGTCGCGCAGCAGCAGCGGGGCCTCGGCATCGACGACCAGCCCCGGCCGCAGCCGCACCTGGACATCGCCGGCAAGGGTGATCGGCATCGCCGCGGCGACCATCGCGCCGAGCGCCTCGGCGAAGCCGTCGGCATCATCGAAACGCCGCTCGTCGTGGATGCGATAGCCGTTCGGCCGGCGCGCGTCGGCGACGCAGGGCGAGATCAACTGCACCCGGCGTTCCGGCAGATTGACCAGAAAGCCGGTGATGCAGGCGATCGTACCTTCACCGCCCGGGGAATCGTCGGCTCGCGCCCGGCCCTTTTCCAGGGTGCGGCCGGCAACGATGCGATAGGTCGCCGCGCCGCGCGTCTGGATCGCGGTGGCCACGAAGGGCAGGTCCTCGAGCGGTACCGCCTCGTGCAGGCGGCGCAGCTGCCTGGTCGTCAGGATCGAGATCCGGAACGGCCCGCCGCCGCGCTCCCGGATCTGGTCGATCAGCCGGCGGGTCAGCGCCAGATCGTCGGTGCCGCGCGCCGTGGTCGTCGGCGGCACATGGCCGAAGCGGTCGGCGAAATCGTCGAGGAAGGCCGGATAGTCGGGCGTGTCGTAAGGATCGGTCGCCCAGTAGGCGAAGGCCGTGCCCGCCGCCGCGCCGACCGTGTCGCCCAGCGCGGCGAGCATGCCGCGCCACATCCGGGCCGTCGCGTCGTCATGGTGGGCAACGGCCGTCAGCCGGCCGGCGCCGAGCGCGCAGAAGCCGCAGCCGACCGAACAGCCCGATGCCAGTTCGAAGGCCGCCGCCGCATGGACGATTTCCGCCTCGATCAGCGGCGCCAGGCTGCCCTGGGCGCGCGCGATCATCCGCCGGCGCCACGCGGCGAAGGCCGGCGCGCCGTCATCGCCGAGCATGCGGATGGCAGCCCGGTGCCCGGCCATCTCGGCGCGCCAGCGGTCGTAGGCTACGATGGCAGGATAGTCAGCGCCGGCATCGGCGCAGGCGGAGTCCCACAAGGGCCGCACCGCGGCCGGCGCAATGCCGATGCCGCGCGCGGCGAAGGCCGCATCGAGTTCAGCCGGCGCCGTCCCGGCCTGCCGGCGCAGCGCGGCGTCCGCGGTCAGCCATTCGGCCGCCTGCTTGGCCGCACCGATCAGACGGCGTTCTTCGACGGACAGCGATCTCAGCCAATGATATAAGAATGTGACACCATCGTTACAGCTTACGGGTGTCCCATCGGCGACGGTCCGTGAACGCTTCGCGACGGAAGCGGCGTAAGTCATCGTGGTTCTCGCGAAGGTGCCCTTTGTCCGGATGAAAACCGGTCTCCCGGCGAGTGTCCAGTAAATTAAATTTAATTATCAGGAGAAGGATTTTCCGTTCCGTACGTAACGACTGCAGTCACGGAAGTTACATAAGTAACGAGCACGCCATTACGGCATCGGTAACAATCAATCTTTATACTGACGGCGAACATACTTGCCGGACATTCACTACCTCGACTATCGTCACGTCGGGATTGGAGGGGGTGATATGAGCTGCCCGAACGCAAAGCCTGATCGTCGCGGCTCGCAATCCGGCCGACGGCGCCATGCGTCCCTGTTGGGCGGGCTCGCCCTCGCGCTAGGATTATGTCCCGCGGCCGCGACGGCGATGAGCCTGGAGGACGCGCTGGCGCTGGCCTATCAGAGCAACCCGCAACTGGTGGCCGCACGCGCGCAGCTGCGCGCGGTCGACGAAGGCGTGCCCCAGGCGCTGGGCGGCTGGAAGCCGCAGGTGGTCATCTCCGGCTCGGTCGGCAAGGCGCAGATCAAGCAGTACTACGGCGAGAACCTTCCGGCGCTGCAGACCATCTACGGCAACCAGACGACCTATTATCCCCATATCACGCCGAGCAATGCGGCGATCCAGGTCACCCAGCCGGTCTATTCCGGCACCACAGGGCCCTCCGTCGATCGCGCCGAGGCTACCGTGCGGGCGCAGCGGGCGAATCTCGAAGGCACCGAGCAGCAAGTGCTGCTGCAGACGATCAATGCCTATCTGGGCGTGCTGCAGAACCAGCAGGTCGTCGCGGTGAACCGGGGTAATCTCGACGTGCTGCGCCAGCAGCGCGATGCGGCGCGCGAACGCGCCGCGCTGCGCCAGGGCACGAAGACCGACCTGGCGCAGGCCGAAACCCGGCTCGCCAGCGCGCAGGCCTCGCTGCAGCAGGCCCAGGCCAATCTCCTGAGCGCGACCGCGACCTTCGAGCAGGTGGTCGGCGAGAAGCCGATCGCGCTGACCATGCCGCCGCTGCCGCCGGTACAGGCGGAAAGCCGCGACGGCGTGCTGTCCGCCGCGGGTTCGGCCAATCCGGCCGTCGTCGCCGCCGAGCAGCAGATCAAGGCGTCCGAGCATGCGATCGATGCGGCAAAGGGTCAGCTGCTGCCCTCGGTTTCGCTGCAGGCGCTGACCCAGCGCACCTCCGACCTCGGCACCGGCTACGGCTTCACCCAGGTCCAGAGCCAGGTCACCGCCAACGTCCAGGTGCCACTCTACGAGGCAGGAATAGTTTCCTCCCAGGTCCGTCAGGCCAAGCAGACCCATGCCCAGAACCGCGCGCTGCGCGACAATGCGCGCAAGCAGGCGGTCTCCTCTGCCCAGCAGGCGCTGGACCAGCTCGCCGGCGCGCGCGCCCGCCTCGCCGCCCAGCGCGAATCGGTTTCGGCCGGGCAGGTCGCGCTTGAAGGGGTCAAGGCCGAGTTCGGGGCCGGCCAGCGCACCCTCTATGACGTGCTGCAGGCCCAGCAGGACCTGTTCAGCGCGCAGGTCGGGCTGACCCAGGCCGAGATCGACCAGCTCAACGCGAGCTATCAGGTCATCGCCTCGGTCGGCAAGCTGACGGCGCGCGACCTGCGCCTGCCGGTGCAGCTCTACGATCCCGAAGCCCATTACAAGGACGTGCGCGACCGCTGGTTCGGTTTCGGCGACTCGATCGACAAGGACTGACGTAAATGGCCGAGCTTTTCAGGTCCGAGGCGGTCAAGCGGATCCGTTCGCCCGAACAGATCGATCGCATGATGCAGGTCACCGGTTCGCCGGGGTGGATCGCGCTGGCCACGCTCGGCGCGATCATCGTCGCGGCGATCCTGTGGGGCGTGTTCGGCAGCCTGCCGACCCATGTCGCCGCCAAGGGCATCCTGCTTTCCGGCGCCGACGGGACGCAGAAGGTGGTGGCGAGCGGATCGGGGCTGTTGTCCAAGCTGTCGGTCAAGAGCGGCGAGGAGGTCCGGCGCGGCCAGGTCATCGCCAAGCTCGAGCTCGAGGAGATCAAGCAGAAGATCGCCGATCTCGACCGCGAGCTGACGACGATCAAGGGCCAGCGGACGCAGCAGGAAACCTTCTGGAAGACTTACGCCGCCGACCAGAAGCGCAACTTCGCCCAGCAGCGCGCGGCGCTGCAGGGCAATCTCGCCTCGACCGAGAAGACGCTGGTCTCGCTGCGCCAGATTCTCGACAGCTTCGAGAAGCTATTCAAGGACGGCTATGCCAGCCAGATCCAGGTCGAGCAGGCGCGCGAGAAACTGTTCCAGACCCAGGCCTCGCGCGACCAGACCCGCAACGAGATCAACCAGATTTCGGTCAACGAGCTCGATCTCGACAACAAGCGCAACCAGGCGCTTCAGTCCTATGACGACCGCATCCTGCAGACCACCTTCCAGCTGAACGAGACCCGCGGCCAGCTCAACGACAGCGGCGTCGTCCGCTCGCCGGTCGACGGGCGGGTCGTGCTGGTCGAGGCCGAGCCGAACACGATGGTATCGGCCGGCACCGCCATCGTGACGCTGGAATACGGCGACAACGCGCTGCACGGCGTGCTCTACGCGCCGGCGACCAGCGGCAAGGAAATCAAGCCGGGCATGCGGGCCAACGTCTCGCCCTCGACGGTCAAGCGCGAGCAGTACGGCACGATCGTGGGCGAGGTCCAGTACGTCGCCGAATTCCCGGCAACGACCGAGGCGATCAACCGCCTGCTCAACAACGACCAGCTGGTCTCGTCGATCACCAGCGCAGGACCGGTCATCCTGGTGCGCGTGGAGCTGAAACGCGACCCGACCACGGTGTCGGGCTTCGCCTGGAGTTCGCGCCAGGGACCGCCCGTGACGCTGTCCTCGGGCACGATCGCCACCACCGACATCACCACGGTCGAGCGCCGGCCGATCACCTATGTCATCCCGGCGCTGCGGCGCTGGCTCGGCATCGACGCCTGATCGCCGATGAGCCTGCTCGATCTCATCAACGCCGCGGCCGACGACGACACGCCCCCGGCCCGGCCCGGGCCGAAAGGCAAGCCGCCGGGTCGCGTCGCGGTGCCGACCGTCCTGCAGATGGAAGGCGTCGAATGCGGCGCGGCCAGCCTCGCCATGATCCTCGCCCATTACGGGCGCTGGGTGCCGCTGGAGGAACTGCGCGAATCCTGCGGCGTCTCGCGCGACGGCGCCAAGGCGCTCAACATCGTCCGGGCCGGGCGCCATTACGGTCTCGAGGGCGAAGGCCGGCGCATGGAACTCGACGAGGTGCGGGTCCTCAAGCCGCCGTTCGTCGTGTTCTGGAACTTCAACCACTTCCTGGTGGTCGAGGGCTTCTCGCGCGGCCGCGTCCACCTGAACGACCCGGCGCTGGGCAAGCGATCGGTCGACGAGGCCGAATTCTCCAAAGCGTTCACCGGCATCGCCCTGACCTTCAAGCCCGGCGCGGGCTTCACCCGCGGCGGCAAGCGGCCCAACGTCTGGGGCGGCCTGTTCGAACGAATCGGCGCGGCGCGGGCCGCGATCGTCTTCGTCGTGCTGATCTCCCTGCTGCTGGTCGTGCCGGGTTTCGTCATCCCGGCCTTCTCGAAAGTCTTCATCGACGAATTCCTGGTCGGCCAGCAGAAGGAATGGGTCAAGCCGCTGCTCTGGGGCTTCGGCTTCGCGCTCTTGATCAGCCTGTCGCTGACCTGGCTGCAGCAGCGCTACCTGCTGCGGCTCGAGACCCAGCTGGCGCTGACCTCGGCGTCGAAGATGGTCTGGCACCTCTTCTCGCTGCCGGTCGAATATTTCTCCCAGCGCTTCGCCGGCGACCTCGCCGCCCGCGTCCAGGCCAATACCCGCGTCGCCAAGCTCCTCTCGGGCGACCTGGCGACCAACATCGTCTCGCTGATCTCGATCGTCTTCTACGGCGCGATCATGCTGTCCTACGACGTCATGCTGGCGCTGGTCGCGATGGCCCTGTCGCTGGCCAATCTCGGGGCGCTGAAGCTGGTCTGGGCGCGCCGCGACAATGCCAACCGCCTGCTGGCCCAGAATGCCGGCAAGCTGCAGGCCACCGCGATGGGCGGCCTCGTCACCATCGAGACGCTGAAGGCGCAGGGGGCCGAGAACGACTTCTTCTCCCGCTGGGCCGGCGTGCAGGCCCAGCAGGTGTCGCTGACCCAGGAGATCGGGCGCTATTCGCAGATCCTCGTCGCCGTACCGGTGCTGATGGGCGGGCTGACCTCGACGCTGGTGCTGGGCCTCGGCGCGCTCGAGGTGATGCGCGGCCATCTCACCGTCGGCGACCTCGTCGCCTTCCAGGCGCTGGTGGCGAGCTTCTCCGGCCCGATCAAGGGACTGGTCGATCTCGGCGGCAAGCTGCAGCGCGTCGGCGCCGACCTCACGCGCATCGACGACGTGCTGCACTACCCGGCACCGGTGCCGAGCGGGCCGCCGCTGCTCGGCACCGCCGATCGCGCCAAGCTGACCGGCGCCATCGAGATCCGCGGCGTCTCCTTCGGCTATTCCAAGCTCGATCCGCCGCTGATCACCGATTTCGACCTGACCGTCGAGCCCGGCCGGCGCGTCGCCATCGTCGGCCTGTCCGGCTCGGGCAAGTCGACGCTGATCAAGCTGATCTCCGGCCTGTACCGGCCGTGGACCGGCGACGTGACCCTCGACGGCGTGCCGCTCGACCGCGTCGAGCCGCGCCTGCTGCACAACTCGGTCGCGGTGGTCGACCAGGAGATCAGCCTGTTCGGCGGCACGATCCGCGACAACATCTCGATGTGGGATGCCACGATGACCGACCGGGCGATCGTGCGCGCCGCGCGCGACGCCTGCATCCACGAGGTGGTGATGGCGCGGCCCGCGGGCTACCATTCCGTCATTGCCGAGGGGGGGCGCAATTTTTCCGGCGGCGAGCGCCAGCGGCTCGAGATCGCCCGCGCGCTGGCGATCCAGCCGACCATCCTGCTGCTCGACGAAGCCACGGCGGCGCTGGACCCGACCACCGAAAAGCTGATCGACGATGCGGTGCGCCGGCGCGGCTGCACCTGCGTCATCGTCGCCCATCGCCTGTCGACCGTCCGCGATGCCGACGAGATCGTCGTGATGCAGAAGGGGAAGGTCGTCCAGCGCGGTACCCATGAAACGCTGAAGCTCGAGGCGGAAGGCGAATATGCCAAGCTCATCGCTGCTCAGTGACGTCTATCCGTTCCCGAGTTGCCGCCTGGGGGAACCCGCGGCGATGGGCGGGGACCGGCCGCTGGCGCTGGACCGCGACCGGCGCAGCTGGGCCGTACTGGCGGGATATGTCGATCTCTTCGCCGCCGCGACCGATCCGGCCCTGGCCGGCCCGCGGCGCCATGTCGCCCGGATACCGGCCGGGGCCATGCTGTCGGGCTTCGGCCCCGAGGCGGCGGCCAGCGGCGTCACGCTGAGCGCGGTGCCGGGCCCCGGCACCGAGATCGCCGAGATCCTCGGCTTCGAAACCGCGCCCGAAACCGCCGACCTGATCGACCGATGGGTACTCAGCCTGGCCGAGGCGGTCCGTGTCGAGCTGCCGCCGCGCGACATCGCGCTGGTCGAGGCCGGCGAGCAGCGCGACGGCTTCGTCGACCTGAGGCTTTCGGTGCGCCAGGGCGTGCTGTGGATCGCGCTGGCTGAAGGCAGGCTTCTGCCCGACGACCAGGAGGCACTGGCGCTCGGCCCCGGGACGGTGTTCCCGCTGACGCCGGCCGGCTGGGTTGCCGAGCGTGAGGCGACCTTGCGCGTCGTCGACACGGCGACCGCCCTGACCGAGGAAACCCTCTGGCCGGCGCTGGCCACCCAGGAGCGCTTCATCCTGGCCCGCCTGGCCGACACGCTCGGGCTGGAAAGCCGGCGCGAGCGCGAGCGTCTCGCCCGCCGCCAGAAGGGCGACGATGCCCAGGTCGACGCCGCGATCGAAGCGATGGTCGCGACGATCAACCCCGAGCGTACCTCCGGCCGCAAGATCGAGGATCCGACGGCGGACGGTTTCTACAGCTGCTGCGACCTGGTGGCCCGGGCGGCGCATTTCTCGCTGCGCCCGCCCGAACAGCGCTTCGATGCCGGCGCGAAACCCGCCGAGGTGCTCTATGCGATCTCGGTGACCTCGCAGATCCGCTACCGCCGGGTGGCGCTGGGTTCGGACTGGTGGCAGCACGACGGCGATTCGGCGGTGGGTTTCCTCGCCGAGGGCGAGGCGCCGGTCGCGCTGATCCGCGAACGCGGCCGCTATGTCATGGTCGATCCCCGGGCGGGCACGCGCCGCGTGGTCGACCGCAACGTCGCGGCCATGCTGGCCGGTCATGCCTGGGTGGTCTACCGGCCGTTTCCCGCCCGCCAGCTCAAGGCGCGCGACGTGCTGCGCTATGCCTTCACCGGCCGGCTCGGCACGCTGTGCCTGATCCTCGCGGTCGGCGTCTGCACCGGGTTGATCGGCCTGGCCTTGCCGCTCGCCTCCGAATTCGTCTTCAACGACATCATCCCCGGCGCGGAATTCAGCCAGCTCTGGCAGATCGTGGCCATCCTGATCGTGGGCAATCTCGGCAATGCCGCGTTCCAGGTCTGCCAGTCGCTGGCCATCCTGCGCATGCAGGGCCAGATGGACGGCGAGGTGCAGGCCGCCGTCTGGGACCGCCTGCTGGCCCTGCCGGTCTCGTTCTTCCGCAGCTATACCGCCGGCGACCTGGCGATGCGGGCGATGGGCATCAACTCGATCAACGGCATCCTGACCGGCACGACGCTGAGCTCGATCTTTTCGGGAATGTTCTCGATCATCTCGCTCGGCATGATGCTCTGGTACGACTGGAAGCTGGCGCTGGTCGGCCTCCTCATGGTCGTCGTGGCCGTCAGCATCGGCCTCTGGATCACCTGGCTGCAGCTGCGCTACCAGCGCCAGCTCTATGCGCTCGAAGGCCATCTGGCAGGCCGCGTGCTGCAGCTGATTTCGGGCATAGCCAAGCTGCGCGTCACCGGCGCGGAGCCGCGTGCCTATGCCGACTGGGCCGAGCAGTACGCCCACCAGACCACCGTCTCCAACCAGACCCGGGTGCGCGGCTATTTCCAGAGCCTGTTCACCCAGTTCGCCACCACCACCTCGACGATCATCCTGTTCTTCTTCATCGCCCATGACTGGGGGAAGTTCGACGTCGGCCAGTTCATCGCCTTCAACTCCGCCTTCGGCAGCTTCTTTGCGGGCATGCTGGGCCTGGTCGGCGCGCTGGCCGGGTCGATGGCGGTATTCCCCCTTTACGAGCGCGCCAAGCCGATCCTCGATGCCGTGCCGGAAGCCGGCGAAGACAAGTCGAGCCCGGGCGAGCTGATGGGCCGGGTCGACCTCGACCATGTCGTCTTCAAGTACGATCCGGAAGGCCGCGAGATCCTGAGCGACGTGACGATCTCGGCCCGCCCCGGCGAATTCCTCGCGATCGTGGGTCCGTCGGGTGCGGGCAAGTCCACCGTGTTCCGCCTGCTGATGGGATTCGAGAACCCGGCCGCCGGCACCGTGTTCTACGACGGCAAGGACCTGAAGTCGCTCGACATGCGCAGCGTCAGGCGGCAGATGGGCATCGTGCTGCAGAACGGCCAGCTGGTCCCGGGATCGATCTTCGACAACATCGTGGGCGTCGGCGGCGCCTCGCTCGACGATGCATGGGAGGCGGCCCGGATGGCCGGCCTCGAGGACGATATCAAGGCGATGCCGATGGGCATGCAGACCGTGATCTCGGAAGGGGCCGCCACGTTCTCGGGCGGGCAGCGCCAGCGGCTGCTGATCGCCCGCGCGGTGGTCGGCCGCCCGCGCGTGCTGTTGTTCGACGAGGCGACCTCGGCCCTGGACAACCGCACGCAGAAGCATGTCTCGGACGCGCTCGACCAGCTCAAGGCGACCCGCATCGTCATCGCCCATCGCCTGTCGACCATCGTCCATGCCGATCGCATCTACGTGCTGCGCGACGGGCGCGTGGTGCAGACCGGCACCTATGACGAGCTGATCGCCCAGCCCGGCGATTTCGCCGAGCTGGCCAAGCGCCAGATCGCCTGATGGACGCTGCGTTGCGTTCGCTGCAGGCCGAGGTATGGGCCACGGTCTGCCGCCAGCTCGACGGCATCGCCAGCGCGACCGCGATCGCGGCGCTCGGCCGCCGCGGCGCCTTCGCGCTGATGGCACGTGGGGCCCTGCCGCGCGATACGCTGCTCGATGCGCTCGGCGGCAACCCCGGCTTCGTCGCCGTGGCGCTCAAAGGGCTCGCCCTGCGCGGCCTGGTCCATTTTGCCGCCCCCTTCGACGGCCGCGCCGAAATCGGCCTGACCGAGGAGGGGCGGGCGCAGGTCGCCGATTGGGCCCGCTACGAAGC
>JAEYTW010000182.1 GCA_023433835.1 Pseudomonadota bacterium
GGGGCTGATGCCCGACGGCACCTCGCGGTTCTCCTACAAGGGCCAGAAGATCCATCACTACATGGGCACGTCCACCTTCGCCAACCACATCGTCGCGCCGGAGATCGCGCTGGCCAAGATCCGCCCCGACGCGCCGTTCGACAAGGTCTGCTACATCGGCTGCGGCGTCACCACCGGCGTCGGTGCCGTCATCTACACCGCCAAGGTGGAGGCGGGCGCCAATGTGGTGGTGTTCGGCCTCGGCGGCATCGGGTTGAACGTGATCCAGGGCGCGCGAATGGTGGGCGCCGACAAGATCATCGGCGTCGATCTGAACCCGGCGCGCGAAGCCATGGCGCGCAAGTTCGGCATGACGCACTTCCTCAACCCGAAGGACCACGCCAACATCGTCGACGCCATCGTGCAGCTCACCGACGGCGGCGCCGACTACTCGTTCGAGTGCATCGGCAACACCACCACCATGCGCCAGGCGCTGGAGTGCACGCACAAGGGCTGGGGCCGCAGCATCATCATCGGCGTGGCCGAGGCTGGCGCCGAGATCAGCACCCGGCCGTTCCAGCTGGTCACCGGCCGCAAGTGGGAGGGCTCAGCCTTCGGCGTCGCACGCGGCCGCACCGACGTGCCCAGGATCGTCGACTGGTACATGGAAAAGAAGATCAACATCGACGACATGATCACCCACACCCTGCCGCTCGAGCGCATCAACGAGGGCTTTGACCTGATGGCCCGCGGCGAATCGATCCGCAGCGTGGTGGTCTACTGACGATGAACCTCGTCACCCGCAGCCGGCAGCGCTGCTTCGGTGGGTGGATGGGTTTCTATACCCATCCGTCCACCGCCACCGGCTGCGACATGAAGTTCTCGGTCTACCTGCCGCCGCAGGCGGAGGACGAGCCGGTGCCGGCGCTCTACTTCCTCGCCGGGCTGACCTGCACCGAAGAGACCTTCATGATCAAGGCCGGCGCCCAGCGCCTGGCGGCCGAGCACGGCCTGGCCCTGGTCGCCTGCGATACCAGCCCGCGCGGCATCGGCAACCCGGGCGAGGATGACGACTGGGATTTCGGCACCGGCGCCGGCTTCTACCTCGACGCGACCAACGCACCCTGGTCGGCCAACTACCGCATGGGCACCTACGTCAACGACGAACTGCCCAAGCTCATCGAGGCGCTGTTCCCCGTCGTCTCCGGCCGGCGGGGGATCTTCGGCCATTCGATGGGCGGGCATGGCGCCCTGGTGTCGGCCTTGCGCCGTCCGGCCGACTGGGCCTCGGTCTCGGCCTTCGCGCCGATCGCCAACCCGGTCGCGGTGCCCTGGGGGCAGAAGGCGTTCACGAACTATCTCGGCCCCGACCAGGCGGCCTGGGCCGAATGGGATGCCTCGCTCTTGATGCGCAAGGCCGCCTATGCCGGCCCGATCCTGGTCGACCAGGGCGAGGACGACCAGTTCCTGGCCGGCCAGCTGCATCCCGATGCGCTGGCGGAGGCGGCCGCGGCCTCGGGCCAGATGCTGACCCTGCGCCGCCATGCCGGCTACGACCACAGCTACTGGTTCATCCAGACCTTCATGGCGGACCACATCGCCCACCACGCCGCCATCCTCAAGGGCTGATCGCGACGACGCTCCCCCCAGGACCGGCGTACCGCATCGCGGTAGCAAACCTGGGGGGCTTTCGCTAGTATTCTGCCCGACACGATGTCGGGGACATGCCATGATCCGTAAGTTTCTGTTAGGTTTGATGCTGGCCATCGTGCCGCTCGCCATGGCCGCGGCCCAGGACCTGGGCAAGCCGACCGGCCCGGTGATCCTGGAAATCCGCGGCAATATCAGCCGTACCAACGATGCGGGGGCCGCCCGCTTCGACCTTGCAATGCTGCAAGCCATCGGCGCGGAGACGATCACCACCGCGACGCCGTGGACGGAAGGGCACACCAAGTTCGAGGGTATCAGCGGCGCCAGGCTGCTGGCCGCCGTCGGGGCCAAGGGTACCAAGGTCGTGGCCGCCGCGATCAATGATTACAAGGCTGAAATTCCCATCGAGGATCTGAGCGAGAAGGGTGCATTCCTCGCCTTCTCGGCCGACGGCAAGCGGCTGACTGTGCGCGACAAGGGCCCGCTGTGGCTGCTCTATCCGTTCGACGCCAAGCCCGACCTGAAGACGGAAGTCTATTTCGGCCGCTCGGTCTGGCAGATCAAGTCGCTCGAGATTAAGTGAACCGCCGCAGCCTGCGCCGCGCCGCCGTCGGGCTTCTCGTCGGCGCAGGCCTCGTCGCGATCCTGCTGGGTCTGTTGTTCCTGGTCGTTCGCGATCTGCTGGTCGACCAGATCGGCGATGCCAACGACAATACGCTGTGGGGCATCGCGCAGGTCGAGGTCGATCTCCTGCGCCTGATCAACGATGCCCAGCTGTTCGCGGCAAGCGACCCCGCCATGCCGCTCGATCAGCTCCGCGAACGCGCCGACATCTTCTACAGCCGTGTGAACAGCGCCCAGACCGGCGATCAGGGTCGGTTTCTGTCGCGGTTGCCCGACTACGCGGCGGTGATGGAGGGGGTTCGCGACTATCTCGCCGATGTCGACCGCCTGATCAGCATCGACAATCCGCCGCCCTGGGCCGGAACCACGATCGCCCATCGCGGTCTGTCGCTGCTCGGCGGCGTCCATGATTTCAGCCTGGCCGCCACCCATTTCGCCAACGATACCCGGGCCGCCCAGCGCCGCCACATCCTCGGCCTGGTCGAGATGCTGGCCGCGGGCTTCTTCGTCATGCTGGCGACGGTCGTCGCCGGGATCTTCCTGGGCGTGCGGCTCTATCGCCGCGGCATCAGCCAGCGCCTCGCCGACCTCACCGGTTCGATCCCGGGCGCGGTGTTCCAGCTGCAGGTGCGCGACGATGGGGCGATGCATCACCTGTTCGCGAGCGGGCGCTTCGCCGAGATCCGCGGCTATGACGCCCGCCAGGTGCGTTCGGCCGATGCGGGACCCGAGGCGGCATTGCCGCTGGTCGTCGCCGAGGACCGCGACGCGCTCTATGGCGCGCTCGGCGCGATCCGCAGCGACCTCGGCCCGACCGACCTCGATTTCCGCATCGACCATCCGGCGCGCGGCCTGCGCTGGCTGAACCTGCGCGCCGCGGGCCGCCGCGACGAAGACGATGGCCTCATCATCAGCGGCGTCTTCCTCGACGTCACCGAGAAGAAGCTTCAGGAAGAAGCGCTCGAACTGGCCAATGCCGAGGCGCAGCGCATTTCCCGCCAGCTCGGCGATATCACCGACGCGGTGCCGTCGGCGGTGTTCCAGTTCCTGCTGCGCGACGACGACATCCACTTCGTCTTCGCCTCGTCGCAATTCCGCACCGTGCGCGGCCTCGACCCGGAAGTCCTGCTGGCGGAGGCCGCGGAAGGCGACGCCACCACCCGGATGGCCGAGGAGGATTGGCCGAAGGTGCGCGAGGCGATCCTGGTCGCCGCCTCCGGCTCGGGGCTGCTCGACGTCGAGTTCCGCGATATCTGGCCCGACCATGTGCGCTGGATCAACATGCGCGCGGTGGCCCGCCGCGGCGACGACGGCGCGATCGTGGTGACCGGCGTGTTCGTCGACGTCACCGAGAAGAAGGCGCAGGCCGACGCGCTGGAGGAGGCCCGTCAGCAGGCCGAGCTGTCGGCCCTTTGGCTGGAAGACACCAACCATGAACTGGAAGGCGAGCGGCTGAAGGCCGAGGCCGCGACCCAGGCCAAGTCGTCGTTCCTGGCGATGATGAGCCACGAGATCCGCACGCCGATGAACGGCGTGATGACGATGGCCGAGATGCTCGACCAGACCGAGCTGACCGAGGATCAGCGCGGCATGACGCGGATCATCCGCGCGTCCTCGGCGGCGCTGCTGACGATTATCAACGACATCCTCGACTTCTCCAAGATCGAGGCCGGCAAGCTCGATATCGAGGCGATCGCCTACGACCTGGCCGAGACCATCGAGGGCGTCGGCGAATTGCTGGCCCAGCGCGCCGACGACAAGGGGATCGACTTCGTCGTCGATCTCGATCCCGAATTGCCTGCCCGCGTCGTCGGCGATCCGACCCGCGTGCGGCAGGTGCTGCTGAACCTGGCCGGCAATGCCATCAAGTTCACCGAGGCGGGCTCGGTCGTGGTCACCGCCACGATCGTGCCGGCGGCCGATGGCCCGCGCCTCAACTTCGCGGTGCGCGACACCGGCATCGGCCTGACGCCGGAACAGCAGGCCAAGCTGTTCAAGCCGTTCCAGCAGGCCGACGATTCGACGTCGCGCAAGTTTGGGGGTACCGGGCTTGGCCTGACCATCTCGCTCAAGCTGTGCGAGATGATGGGCGGCACCATCGGCTGCTTCTCCGAGGCGGGCGAGGGCTCGACCTTCTGGTTCGAGCTGCCGCTGGTGGCCGACGCCGCGGCGC
>JAEYTW010000225.1 GCA_023433835.1 Pseudomonadota bacterium
GCGCCGCGGCGCCGAGCACGGCGTCGGCCAGCTTGTCGATGCCAAGCTCGGACACCGCCACCGTCTTGATCACCGGCACGTTGCGGATGCCGGCCGAATGGCCGAGCTGGCGGGCCGTGCGGTCGGCCAGCGGGTTGTCTGCCTTGTTGACCACCAGCACGTCGGCGATTTCCAGGATGCCGGCCTTGATCGCCTGGATCTCGTCGCCGAGGCCCGGCGCGGTGATGACGACGCAGCAATCGGCGATGTCGGCGATCTCGACCTCGGACTGGCCGGTGCCGACGGTCTCGACCAGCACGACATCCTTGCCGGCGGCGTCGAGCACGTCGACGACCCGCTGGGCGGTGCGCGACAACCCGCCGAGATGGCCGCGCGAGGCGAGCGAGCGGACGAACACCCCGTCGTCGCCGGCATGCCTGGTCATGCGGATGCGATCGCCCAGGATGGCGCCGCCGGTCAGCGGGCTGGACGGGTCGACCGCGACGATGCCGACGGTGAGTGCCCGCTTGCGCAACTCGGCGCAGAAGGCACCGACCAGCGTCGACTTGCCCGCGCCGGGCGCCCCGGTGAACCCGACCACCCGGGCACGGCCGAGGCGATCGGCGATCAGCGCCAGGATCGCGGCGGCATCGCGCGTCTCGTTCTCGACCGCCGTGATGGCGCGGGCGAGCGCCAGGCGGTCGCCGGCCAGCAGCGCGTCGGCCCAGTCGGGTTGGGATAAGGTCATCACCGCGAAACTAGGGTGCGGCGACCGGCAGCGCAACCACGAGCACGGCGGCAGCCAGCATGACGGCGCCACCGATCCAGCCGATCGCCCGGGCCACCGCCGGCCGACGCAGGAGCGGCGCCAGGCCCTGCGCCGCCGCCGCGACCGCCGCGGTCACCACCAGTTCGAGACTGCCGAAAGTCGCCGTCATGACCGCGAACTGCGGCAAGGCCGGGCGGGCCGGATCGACGAACTGCGGCAGCACGGCGCCGAAGAACAGGATCGCCTTCGGGTTCGACAGCGCGATCAGCAGGCCGCGCAGGAAACCGCGCTCGGGCCCGGTAGCCGCCTCGTGGCCCGGCCCGGCCGCACGGATCGACTGCAGGCCGAGCCAGGCGAGATAGGCGGCGCCGATCCAGCGCAGCGCGGTCAGGCCTTGGGGAATCGCCGCAAGCAGGGCGGCCAGCCCCAGCACCGAGGCCGCCATCATCATGACGGCGCCGGCAACGTTGCCCAGCACCACCGGCATCGTGGCGGCAAAGCCGCGGCGCAGGGCGAGACCCAGGATCGCCAGCATCGCCGGCCCTGGCGAGAATACCGCCGCGGCGGCCACCGCGAGGAAGACGGCGAAGGCTTCCGCCGTCACCGCCAGCCGCCGCGCGGGGCGATATGGCTGAGCGGATGCCGGCTGCGCGGCGCGGCCTCCTGCGCGGCATGAGCCTCGGAGAGATGCCCGGCATCGCCCGGCCAGCCGATGGCAACCGCGGTATAGGGCTCGGTTCCCGCCGGCACGGCCAGCGCGATTCGCGCCGCCTCGACGTTGAAGCCGCCCATCTGGTGGACGCCCAGCCCCATGGCCGCCCCCTGCACCGCCATGATCGCCAGCGCCTGGCCGAGATCGTGGGCGGCATGGCGGCTGGGCGTGCCGTCGGGCCGCGCCAGCACGGTACAGCCGATCAGCAGCGCGCCGGCCCGCCCGGCCCAGCCGGCATTGCCGGGATTGAGGCAGCCGAGGATCGCGGCAAAGCCCGGCTCGCCGCGCAGGCCCCAGGCCAGCCGCCAGGGCTGGAGATTATTGGCCGACGGCGCCCAGCGGGCGGCGTCCAGCAGCGTCAGCATCTCGGTTTCGGTGACGGGCCGGTCCTGGTCGAAGGCCCGCGGGCTCCAGCGCTGGAGGATCGGGGCCAGTACCGGATGCGGGCTGGCGGCGTGCTTGGGATGTGCGGTCGCGTTCATGGACGCGACCCTGCCAGCGTTGCGGGCGCCCGGCCAGCGCCTTATCGGGCAGGGCTCGCTGCGGGCCGCGTGCGCCGCCTGGGTGCGGGCCGAAGCTTCAGCCGTCGACGAGGGGCAGCAGCAGCTCGTCGCGGGTTTTCCGGTCGGGGCGGAAGCCGTTGACGCGGTCTTCGGCGGGATAGCCGAGCGACAGGCCGCACAGCAGCTTGTAGCCCTCGGGCACGTCGAAGCGGCGCCGCACCGGGCCCGGGAACATGGCCAGCGCGCCTTCGGCGCAGGTGCCCAGCCCCTCGTCGACCGCGGCCAGCATCAGCGACTGCAGGAACACCCCGGCATCGAGCGCCGCATACTGGCCCAGCGCCTCGTGCACGAAGATGAACATCACGACCGGGGCGTCGAAGAATTCGAAATTGCGCCGCATCTGGGCCAGGCGCGCCGCGCGGTCCTCGCGGGCGATGCCGAGGGTTTCGTAGAGGCCGTAGCCGGTGGCCTGGCGGCGATGCTGCAGTTCCGGCGGATAGGTGACCGGCAGCGGGATTTCGGGCGCCAGGTCGGCCGAGCCGCGGTCGAAGGCCGCGGTCAGCTCGTCGGCCAGCCGGTCGCGCTGCGTGCCCTGGGCCACGGCCAGCCGATAGGGCTGGGTATTGCTCCAGCTCGGCGCTTCCTGGGCCGCGGCCAGGATGCGGGCCAGGACGTCCGGGGGGACCGGATCGGCGCGGAAGGCGCGGATCGAGCGGCGGCGGGCGAGAAGATCTGAGGCTATCATGGGGCCAGCGTAATTGGCGGCGGCATCGGATAGAATACCCGTCTTGGGATAAACCTATGCTTCTGATGCATCAATGTCGCGCCTTACCGAAATCGAACTGTTCGTCGCCCTGGCCGAGGAGGACGGCTTTTCCGCCGCGGCCCTGCGGCTCGGCCTGTCGCAATCGGCGGTCAGCCGGGGGCTGAAGCGGCTGGAGGACCGCATCGGCACCAGGCTGATCGCGCGGACCACGCGGCGGATGAACCTGACCGACGCCGGGCTCGCCTTCCTCGGCCGCTGCCGCCAGATCCTGGCCGACCTCGCCGAGGCCGAGGATGCGCTGGCCGCGGCAGCCGACCTGCCGCGCGGGCGCCTGCGCGTCTCCTGCGCCTCGGCCTTCGGCCGGCGCCATGTGGTGCCGCTGCTGCCGGGCTTCCGCCGGCTCTACCCCGGCATCGAGGTCGATCTCGACCTCGAGGACCGCTATGTCGATTTCGTCGGCGATGCGGTCGACCTGGCGATCAGGCTGGGCCCGCCCGAAGGCCAGGGGCTGGTGGTGCGCCGCCTGGGCGAAGCCCGCCGCCTTCTCTGCGCCTCGCCGGGCTATCTCGCCGATCGCCCGGCGCCCGCCACGCCGCGCGATCTCGGCCGGCACGAATGCCTGGTCCTCAGCGTCTATGGCGGCCGCGACCGCTGGCGCTTCGCCGCTGCCGACGGCGAGGTGGCCACGGTCAAGGTCAACCCGGCGATGCGGCTGAACGATGCCGAGGCGCTTCACATAGCCGTGCTGGCCGACGGCGGCGTGACCATCCTGCCCGATTACATCGCGGCTAAGGATCTTGGCGCCGGGCGCCTCGTCGAGGTGCTGCCGGGCTGGAGCCTGCCGCCGGTGCCGATCTTCGTGGTGCTGCCCGAACGCCGGCTGCAAAGCCGCCGGGTGCGCTGCTTCGTCGATCATCTCGCCGCGGCGCTGCGCTTGAGCTAACCTCGCGGCCGATCGACCTCTGGGGGGACCAAGCGTGGACGAGCTGAACTACCGCGAATACAAGATCATCCTGACCGCCGACCGTTTCGCGGAAGGCAGGCATACCTTCGCCCGGTTCCGGGACATCGTCTTCAGCACCGCCAAGGGTTTGAAGATCGGGCTGCTGAAGCCGCCGTCGGTCGACTTCCGGGTCCGGGAGGTCCGCTTCTTCGACACGCCGGACGGCGAGCTCTACCGCAACCATTTCATCCTGCGCTTCCGCCGCGGCTATACCAACAACTGGCCCGACGAAGCGACCGAACTGGCGCTGAAGTACCGCCATCCCGATTTCAAGACGGCGCAGGCCGTCGACCCCCGCGCCTTTCCGCAGGGGCCGGTGGACCGCATCAAGTTCAAGGAAGAGCTGCTGCCGCCGCGGGAGGGCGGGGCCGGCATCCGGTCCATCTATTCGCACAACCTGATCAGCCCGACGCTGCAGATCCCCGAGGACCGCTCGTTCAAGTCGATGTCCCATTTCCTGCCGGCCCTGGCCACGATCAAGCTGCCGGCCAAGACCCAGATCCTGCAGGTCGGTACGGTGGTCGAGGAAGTGCTGCTCGAACTGGGCGAACTCGATTTCGGCGGCGGCATCAAGGCCAAGACCAATGTCGCGATCTGGCGCGACCGCGGCACGCACGAGATCCTCTGCGGCGAATATGCCTACCAGATCAAGTTCAAGAAGGGGTTCCCCGAGACCGCGCCCGGCCTGAAGCTGTCGGAGAAATTCCTCCAGCACCTGCAGATCGAGGCGCCGGACTGGATGCTGCGCGGGGTGACCAAGACCGCGCTGGTCTATGCCCGGACCGGCGTCGGGGGGAAGGCCCATGAGTGACGCTCCGGCGATGCGGCCGCGCGTCACGCTGTGGCGGATCTTCGCCGTCTTCGGGCTGATCGGCGCGACCTCGTTCGGCGGCGGTGTGGTCGCCTATCTGCGCGCCCAGCTCGTCACCGCCACCAACTGGCTCGATGACGGCGAATTCCTCGAACTGCTCGAGGTCAGCCAGACCCTGCCGGGCCTGAACGCCACCAACATGTCGGTACTGGTCGGCGATAAGCTGCGCGGCGTGCCCGGGGCCATCGCGGGCCTGGCCGGCATGATGCTGCCGGGCAGCCTGTTCATCGCCATGCTGGGCGCGGCCTATGCGACCTATGGCGGGACCGAGGTCGTCAACGCCATCCTGGGCGGCGTCGCCGCCCCGGCCGTCGGCGTGATTACGGCGCTGACCCTTAAAATCGGTCGCAAGCACCTC
>JAEYTW010000270.1 GCA_023433835.1 Pseudomonadota bacterium
CCGCCCCCCCCCCCCCCCCCCCCCCGGCCCCCCCCCCCCCCCCCCCCCCCCCCCGCCTGCGTTTCGGGGGCCAGTTCCAGCACCGGTGGGGCCGGCCACCCCATCTCGCGGGCGACGACGACGCCCAGGGCGAGGATCGCGTCGACCTGCCCCATGATGATCGCGGCGGGCGCCCGACCCCTGCGCACCAGTTCGAGCAGCACGGCGCTTGACGACGACGACCCCCGGGTGGCCGCCAGCGCCAGCACCGTGCCGGCGACCGACTGGCCGCGGGCCGGGTGGCGGGCATCGGTGATGATGCCGGTGGCCGGATCGACGCCGCCCCAGAACGACAGGGGCTCGGTCAGCCGCAGCAGCGGCCCCTCGCCTGCCCCCGGCAGCAGCACGCGGGCCCGGATCATCGCCACAGCGCCTCGTCGCGGAGAACGCGGCCGGCCACGCCCGAGGCCACGCAATCCTCCAGGCTGCCGAAGACGGTGGGATGGCCGGTGTTGGCCTCGCCGTAGAAGGCGAACTTGCCCGAATTGGTCATCAACACGCCTGCCCCGGCGTCGATGATGGGCGCGACCACGACGCAGGTATCGGCGATCAGGGTGACGCCGCAGTCCTCGAATTCGCGCCGCCAGCCGCGGCCCTCGAGAATCTCGACCACACCGCGGCCGGTGCAGGCATAGAAGGGAACGGCCACCCGCCGGCCTCCCAGCAACTCGCGCAATCGGGCGAACTCCGCCAGCGAGAAATGCGGACTGCCCAGCGCGATGGCTGCGAGCGCATCATTGCCCGCCGCGGTCGACAACCGATCGCGGGCGGCCTGCAGCATCCCGGGCGTCAGGACGATGGTGGCGTCAGGCCGCTGCCCGCCGGTTGCGGCATCGAGCGTCGGGGCCTCCGGCGTCACCCCGACGATGTGAAACAAGGCGACCGCGCCGGTCGAGGCGGCGGCAGCGCCCAGCGCCTTCAGCGCGTCTTCCGGGATGGCGGCCGGCAGCCCGGTCACCGCCGCCACCGCCGTGCCAGCATTGGCGCCCAGCCAGGCGCCAAGGACGGGGTAGAAGGTTTCCGAGGCACGCAGCCGCGCCGACAGCCCGGAGGCATCGACCACCAGCCTGGCCCGGCGGTTCTCGTCGCGATGCAGGCCGCTGTCTGGTGCCACGCCGGCGATGGCGCAGGCAATGTCGAGAAAATCGCCCAGCCGGTTGGTCCGGGCGCCCAGCACCGAATTGACGAAGGCCACCGCGTTCGATTCGCCCCAGGCGACATGTTCGCCCACCCGCGGCCGATGGCCGGCCTGATAGGGCGCGCAGGTCCAGGAGGGGCGGCAGCCCAGCGCCTCGTAGGCCGCCATCAACCGACGGGCCATCGCCGCCTCGTGGGCGGCGAAGCGGACGCGGCCGGGATGGAGCAGATCGAGGGCGCCGACATTCAGCGTGGTGGGCACCGCCACCCGGCCGCCGCCCTGCACCAGCGCCTCGGCGAACTCGACGCCGGAATCGCCGTGATAGAGACAGCCGTCGATATGGGCCGACACGACCGGCACCAGGCCCGGCGCGCCCATCAGCCTTGCGGCATCGGCAACGATGCGGCGGGCCATGTCGCTGGCGGGGGGCGCGCTCATGTCAGGACGGATACTCGGTCAGGCGCTTGGTGGTGCCGTCGTTCCAGGCGGCGGTGCCGGCATCACCGATCCGGGCGATCAGCGCCTTGGCATCGGGGAAGCTGCGCCGCAGCCCGAACGACCAGGTCACCATGCTATCGCCGATACGGCGCGCCAGGATGCGGTCGGTCAGACTGTTGCGATCGACCAGCCGATGCAGGCGCACCAGTTGGCTGGCGCAGAAATCGCCGCGGCCCACCGCCAGCTTGCGCACGGCCGCCTCCATCGACGGCGAATCCTCGGACCGGCTGAATTCCTTGGCGCGCTGCTGCTGGTAGGTGTCGGCGTAGTAGTAGTTGTAGGTCAATCCCTGCAACTGGGTGATGGTGGTCGCGGCGTCGAGTCTGGCGCGGGCCGGATGATCACGGCGATAGGCGATGCCGCCGACGAAGGCGACCAGCGGCTGGTCGGTGAACAGCATGTAGCGCGTGCGGTCGGACGAGGGGATGGTGAACAGGGCGTCGGCGGTACCGGCCTCGACTTCGCGCTGGGCACGCAGCCAGGGCAGCGCCTTGTAGCCGACGGCAAGGCCGCAGCGCCGGGCCAGTACTTCTTCCAGCACGGCCTGGGCGATGCCGCCGTCCGACCACATCACGTCGGTATCGTCGCGATGAGCGACGATGATGCGCGGCGTGGCCCGGAGAATCGCCGGCGCCATGATGCCGCCCGCGCCAAGCGCGCCCAGCATCCGCCGGCGGGTGAGGAAAAGCGAATCGTGCCGCGGCACGGGACATCCCTGTATCGACAACAGACAGTATCGCGGTATGCGCCGCGACAGCGCAACCACCTGTATTCAGTTCGCCGTTCTGAAGATGTCTTGGCCGTATCGGCCGTCCACCATATCCCGACCTCTGAGGGAGGGGATGGTGGGCACACTAGGGCTCGAACCTAGGACCCGCTGATTAAGAGTCAGCTGCTCTACCAACTGAGCTATGTGCCCCCGAAGCGTTGAGTGCCTCGGACGAGGCGGGACTATACTCAGCTTCCGGGGTATTGCAAGCGCCAAATGACATTTTTTTCCGAATGGCCGATAACCTGGGATTTCTCTGATTTTTCAGCCCCTTGAGAAAAAATTCTGACACTGCTGGACAGCCGGGGCCCAATTGCGATACCGCCTGCGCCGGCGCGCCCGGCAGGGTAAATCGCTTGACCCCGGCCGGGAACGCCCGAAGAGTAGAGGGCTGGCTTTTCCAGAGATTTCGGGAGCCTGCGAAGTCTGTTGGCCGAGGGCCGGAGCGCGACCATGTTCCTGCCGTGACGAGGACTCTTTCAGTCGTGACAGCGCCTGTCGCCAGCACCCCAGCCGAACCGGCGACGACGGGCCCGTCCCGCCAGTCGCGGCTGGAGGCCGAATTGCTGGCGCTCTACGTCCGCTACGACCGGGCGGCGCCGTGGACGCCGATGGCGATCTTCGCCGTCTTCGCCGCGCTGTTCTACGACGTCGCGCCGCTGTGGCTGCTGGCCGGCACGGCGGGGGCCTATACCGCCTCCTGCATCTTCACCATGCGCTTCGTCGAGCGCGGCGTGGTCCAGTCGGCCGACCAGCCGACCCTGCGCCGGCTGTGGCGTGGCCAGGTGATCGCCTCGACCCTGAACGGCCTGCTGCTGGGCTCGTTCTTCGCCTTGGTGTGGCCGGAGGGCGACCGCTCGGCCCAGGTCATGGCCGGGGCGATGGCGACGATCTTCGCCGTCGGTTCGACCACGTCGAAGGCCGCCAATCCGACCGCCTACAATATCTATGTTTCCGTCGTCATCCTGCCCTTCGCGCTGCGCAACCTGCTGCTCGGCACCGCGCCGGGCGCAGCGATCACCGCGATTGCCGCGCTGGGCCTCTATCGCCTCTACGAGACCGGCCGCGAAGCCTATCGCACGCTGTGCGAGGCAATCGAATTGCGCCTGGAGCGCGAGGCGCTGATCGGGGAACTGGAATCGGCCAACCTGACGGCGCGCCGCCGCGCCCTCGAGCTTGCCGTGCTCAACGCCGAGCTCGACAACCGCGTCGCCCAGCGCACGGCCGAGCTCGGCGAAAGCGAGGAGCGCTATGCGCTGGCCGCCCGCGGCACCAACGAAGGCCTGTTCGACTGGTCGCGCCGCACCGACCGGATCTATTTCTCGGCGCGTGCCCACGAATTGCTGGGCATTCCCGACGGCGGCCTCAACCGCTCGCTGTTCTCCTGGATCGACCATGTGATCGAACAGGATCGGGAACTGGCGCTGCGCGAGCTGAACGAGGCCTTCGCCCGGCGCACCCCTACCTTCACCGGCGAATACCGCTTCCGCCATGGCGACGGACAGACCCGCTGGATCGCCATTCGCGGCATCGTCACCTTCGGCCTCGACGGCAGCCCGGAGCGCTTCGTCGGTTCGGTCGGCGACGTCTCCGATCGCAAGCGCTACGAAGACCAGCTGATCCACGACGCGCTGCATGACGGACTGACCGGCCTGCCCAACCGCGCGCTGCTGCTGGACCGCCTGGGCCAGTGCCAGCGCCGCGCCGAGCAGGATGAGAACGACCGCTTCGCCCTGCTCTGGGTCGATCTCGACCGCTTCCGCGCGGTCAACGATACGTTGGGCCATGCCGCGGGCGACAGCCTGCTGCGCCTCGCGGCCCTGCGCATCACCAGCCTGCCGCGCGCCCAGGATACCGTGGCCCGGCTGGGCTCGGACGAGTTCGTCGTGCTGCTCGACGGCCTGTCCGGTCCCAGCCAGGCCGGCGAGCTGGCCGACCGGTTGCGCGCCGCGCTGCGCCAGCCCTTCGAGATCGGCGGCCGCCCGGTCACCGTTGCCGCCTCGGTCGGCATCGTGCTCTCGGCGCCGGGGCGGGTGCCGGAGGATTACCTGCGCGACGGCGAGGTCGCGGTGCACCGGGCCAAGGCGGCGGGCGGCGACGGGATCTCGGTCTTCGCCGCCGAGATGCGCGCCTCGGCCGACCAGCGCTTCGACGTGGCGCAGGGACTGGCGGGCGCCCTGCAGCGAGACGAATTCCGTCTGGCCTATCAGCCGATCGTCGACCTCGGCACCCGGGCCGTCATCGGCTACGAGGCGCTGATCCGCTGGGTGCCGGAGCCGGGCCGCGTCATCCCGCCCGGCCAGTTCGTGGACATCGCCGAGGAAACCGGCGAGATCATCGCCATCGGCGCCTGGGCGCTGCGCGAGGCGACGGCCGAACTGGCCCGCCGCCGCATGCTGCCCGGCAACGAGGGGCTGTTCATCACCGTCAACGTCTCGCCCCGCCAGTTCCGCGCCGATGCCGAACTGCCGGCGGTGATCGCCGCGGCACTGGCCGAGCACGACCTGCCGTCGGGCCGCCTGCGCATCGAGGTGACGGAAAGCCTGGTGATCGAAAGCCCCGAAGCCGCGCTGGAAACGCTCAAGCGGCTGCGCAGCCTGGGCGTGCCGATCGTGCTGGACGATTTCGGCACCGGCTATTCCTCGCTCAGCTATCTGCACCGCCTGCGCTTCGATGCGCTCAAGATCGACAAATCGTTTGTCGCCGGCCTGCCCCATTCGGCCGAATCGCGCTCGATCATCGCGACCATCATCGCGCTGGCGGAACGGCTCGGCATGGCCGTGGTGGCCGAGGGGGTCGAGACGGAAGCGCAAGCCGAGGCGCTGCGCCAGCTCGGCTGCCCCACGGGCCAGGGTTTCCTCTACGGCCGGCCGCTGCTGTTTCCAGCCGAACCGCCGGCGGTGGCCCAGCCGCCGTTCCTCGAACGGATCACGGGCGTCGGCTGACCATGGCGCCGCTGGTCGCAGCCGACCTGATGCTGCGCGGCGGGGTCTGCCTTCTTCTGCTGCTGGTCGCCTCCCTCCTGCTGCGCGACTATCGCGACCGGGTGCCGGCCCGCCTCGGCGCCCTGTTCGCGCTGGGCAGCGCCGCCTTCGCCCTGGTGCCGGCCGGCGGGCTGGTACCGGCCGTTATCGCCGGCGGCAACAATGTGGTCTTCTGGCTGTTCGCCCGCGCCCTGTTCGATGACGATTTCCGGCTGAAACGTCGCCATGCGCTCCTGTGGCTCGGCATGACCTTGGCAACGCTCGGGCTGGGCCTCCTGCCGCCAGGCGATCTCTACCGCGCCTTCTGCGTCGTGCTGGCGCTGGTCTCGCTCGGTTTCGCGCTGCTGGCGGTGGCGCAGACCATCGCGTCCTGGCGCGACGACCTGGTCGAGGGGCGCCGCCGGGTGCGGTCGTTCATCGTCGGCGCCTCGGGCGTCTACATCCTGCTGACGACCACGGCCGCGATCCTCGGCCTCGATCGTGCCGCGCCGGCCGACCTGATCGGCGCCATCGGGCTCGCCGCGATCGCCGGGACCGTCGCCTGGGCGCTGCTCCGCGTCGACGGCGCGCCGCTGTTTCCCGCCGCGGCCGCGCGTCCGACGCCGGTCGAGACCTCGCCTGACCAGCGGCTGGTCACCAGGCTGCGCCAGGCGATGGAGGTCGAGCGGCGCTATCGCCAGGAGGGCTTGTCGATCGGCGCACTGGCGACCACGCTCGGCCTGCCGGAATACCGGCTGCGGCGGCTGATCAACGGCGAGCTCGGCTATCGCAACTTTGCCGCCTTCCTCAACCATTATCGCCTTGCCGATGCCTGCGCCGCCCTGGCCGACCCGACGCAGGCCGAGGTACCGATCCTGACCATCGCGCTCGATGCCGGGTTCAACTCGCTTGGCCCCTTCAACCGTGCCTTCAAGGCCGAGACCGGCATGACGCCGAGCGAGTATCGGCGGGCTCGCCAAAAGGCAGCAGCCGAGGTTCGCAGCAACGCCGCATGACCCGCGACAAGCTGATCATCCTGAAGCCCGACTTCGTCGACCCCGCTTATCCCGGCCAGCGCTTCTATTGCTGGCACTGCGCGCTGATGGAAGGGGTGCTGGCGAGTTTTCCCGCGTTGCTCGACCGCATCGATGTCGAACGCATCGCCTGGCCGCGCCCGCGGAGCGAGGTTGTCGCGCTGATCGGCGAGGCCAACCAGTCGCTCCCGGTACTGGTGCTGGCCGAGGGCGCGCCGGCCGATCTAGCCACCGGGTCGTTCGGCGGCCGCCGGTTCGTTGCCGGCAAGGATGCGATCCTGGCGACGCTGTCGGCGCGCCACGGCATCCCCCTGCCCCATCCCTAACCGGCTGTTCCAATAGCGGATTTCCAGAATCGGCCAGCCCGTTTTCGAACCCGGCGGGCTGCATAGGCCGCGATCGGCGATGAAGAGGCTCCCCCACGCGGAGTAGCCAATGCGCCCCTTTGTCCTCGCCCTGCCCCTGCTCGTCGCCGCCTGCGGCAGCTACGGCCCCGATCGCGTCGCTGCCACGGCGACCGGTTTCGTCAGCCATCAGCTCTGCTCCGCCGTGTTCGTCTCCGGCCTCGACGGCGACCGCTTCTATGCCCAGGCGATCGAGCCGACCCTGGCGCCGCTCGATGGGCTGGTAAGCCACCAGGTCGACCACGCCGCCGGCACGGTAACCGCGCGGCTGGCCGGCGTGGAGGCACGGGCGGTCTATCGCGGCCCTTATGGCTGCCTGCTCGACCTGCCACCGCCCGCGCGCTTCGGGCCTGCGGCGCCGGATCCGGCGGGAGCCGCCATGATCGCGGCCACCGATCCCCGGTTGCTCGCCGCGCTCGATGCCGAATTCGCCCCGGCCGCCGGACGGATGCCGTCGGCGCTGGTGATCATGCATGAGGGCCGCATCGTCGCTGAACGCTACGCCGCCGGGGTGGGCGTCGGGACGCCGTTGCACGGCTGGTCGGCCACCAAGTCGGTGACCCACGCCCTGCTGGGCATCCTGGTCCGTCAGAAACGCATCGCCATCGACGCGGCCGCGCCCGTGCCGGAATGGGCCGGCGGGGAAGATCCACGCCATGCCATCACCATCGACCAGATGATGCGGATGACGTCCGGCCTCGATCTCGGCCAGTCGCTCGCCGCCGGTTTTGCCAGCGCCTTCGACCCCGCCGCCCAGATGCTGTTCGGCCGGCGCGATATGGCCGCCTGGGCCGCGCAGGGCGAACTGGTCGCCCCGCCCGGCACCCGCTGGACCTATACCGACGGCAATACGATGATCCTGTCGCGCATCATCCGCGATCAGGTGGGCGGCGATGCCGCCGGCACGCTGGCCTTCGCCAGGCGCGAGCTGTTCGACAAGCTCGGCATGACGGGCGTGACCCTCGAGTTCGACGGCACCGGCACCCCGCTCGGCGGCAGCCACATGTATGCGCCGGCGCGGGCCTGGGCGCGGTTCGGCCAGCTCTATCTCGACGACGGCATCGCCAAAGGCGAGCAGCTGCTGCCGCCGGGCTGGGTCGATGCCGCGGCCCGACCGACGCCCGAGGCCGACGATGTCGGCTACGGCGCGGGGTTCTGGACCAACCGCGGCAACGGCCCCGGCGCGCGATCGCGCGTTGCGGCCGGCATGCCCGCCGACGCCTTCATGGCCCGCGGCAGCTTCGGTCAATATGTCGTGATCGTGCCATCGGCGCGGCTGGTAATCGCGCGATTCGGCACGTTCCATACCCGCTACGGCGATATCGATGCGATGAGCCGACTGGTCGCGCAGGTCGTCGCGGCCCTCAGATAAGGGATGCGCCGATGACGATCCTGGCCAGCGCCTGCTGGAAACGCCTCGACTTGCCGGGGCATGACGCGGCCTGCCTGCGCGGTACCGATGACGGTTTCGAGCTGTCCGGCCAGGCCGTGTTCCTCGATCCGCGAGGTCCGGCCGCCCTGGGCTATGTCCTGACGCTGGCGCCGGACTGGTCGACCCGCCAGGGCCGCATCAGCGGGTTCATCGGCCAGCGCGGCGTCGATACCCTCATCGTCCGCGGGCCGGACGGCTGGACGCTCGACGGCCGAGGTTTCGGCATGGCCGGGATCGTCGATCTCGACCTCGGTTTCACCCCGGCGACCAACATGGTCCAGTTGCGGCGCGCCGGTCTCCGGGTCGGCGAAACCGCCGAATTCGACGTGGCCTGGCTCGAGGCCGGCGACGAGGCGCTGATACGCCTGCCCCAGATCTATCGGCGGGATGCGGATCTGGATTATGCCTACGATTCGCCGACCGCGAACTACAGCGCGACCATCGTGCTGGCCCCCTCCGGCTTTGCCGCCGTCTATCCGGGCCTGTGGGAACTCGCGGGTTAGATGAGCCCGAGATTGCGCAGTTCGGCCAGCATCTCCGGCGGCGCATCCGCCGCAGCGCCCCGCAGGTCGGGCGGCGCATCCTTGGCCTGCAGATAGCGCCAGCCCTGGAACGGGCGGAAGGGGCGCGGCTCGACCGGGACCAGCTTGCGCTCGAGCCGGATCAGGCAGACCGGCGTGCCGTCGGGGTCGTTGCCCTCGTCGAAGGCCAGCACCCGCTGGCGGACCCGGATCATGCCTTTGATCACCCAGAAGATCGACCCGGACTCGAGGATCTCGGCGTCGCGCTTGGGCGCGTGGCGGGTGCGGTGATGGCTGTAGCCGAGCTTGGCGGTCGGGCGCTGGGACTGCCATTCATCGAGGTCTTCGATCGATTCCGATCCAACGGACAGCTTGATCAGGTGCAGTGTCAACTCGAACCCTCGGCCGGCGGCGCAACGCTGTCACCGGCATAGGCGATCCGGATCAGGATGCCAAGCATGACCGGCGTGGCGACCAGGGCGGCGTACCAGAAAACCTGGAAACCCCAGAACGTGGCTGCCAGGATCAGCACCATGACGAGATTCATCGCGCCGAGCGAATAGGTGTCGAGACGGTCCATGGTCGGGCTTCCAGCAATTCGTTGTCCGACCATCGGCCTAGCATGGGTGACGGCCGGCGCACCTGCGACATATCAGCCGACCACGCCCAGGATCCGCCACCACAGGTAGTCGAGCGGCAGCAGCACCAGGATCGTGACCATGGCCAGCGCGAAGCACAGCTTGAGCGCCGCGGCCATGCCGGCCCCCGACAGCTGGGTGCCGACCACCAGCGGGCCGGATTCATAGGGAAACAGTACGGTCGAGAAACCCAGCACCTGGGCCATCAGCACGGTCTCCAGCGGCCAGCCGGTGGCCTGGGCGAGGTCGGCGGCCAGCGGCGTCAGCACCGCCGGCACGCCCGGCAGGGTAGTGACGAGACCCATCAGCGTGCCGAGGATCGACAGGGCCGCGAAGTTCTGCGCATCCGCCCCCGGGGCCAGCGGCAGAATGGCGAGCAGCTGATGGGCCAGCACGTCGCCGAGGCCGGAATGGGCGACGACGGCGCCCAGCGCCATGATGCCGGCGATGTAGAACAGCGTGCCGTAGGGCATGTCCTGGGCGAACGCCTTGGGCGGGACGAGGCCGGTGGCCGGCAGCAGGCAGATGATGCCGGCGGCCAGCGACACCCAGGCCGGCGAGACATGATGCAGGAAATCGGTCACCCACAGCACCAGCGACACGGCGATCAGCAAGGTCAGGCGCCATTCGTCGCGCGACGGCCGGCGGCTCGGGACCGGCGCATCGCCGGCCCTCCGGCCGTCGTCGGCCCGGTCCGGGAACAGCCACAGCACCAGCCCCACGGTCACCACCGCCTTCAGGAAACCCAGCACCGGGAAATGCAGCAGCAGGTAATGGCCGTAAAGCGGGGTGTAGCCGTAAAGCTGCTCGGCCGCGCCGGCCAGCACCATGTTGGGCACATTGGCGGGCAGGATCGTGAAGGTCGGCAGATGGACGGCGAAGGCCGCGGCGAGCACGATACCGGTGCGGCCCGGCCGGCCGTCGGTGAAACCGTGCCGCTCGGCCAGCGCGGCGGCGATCGGCAGCAGCAGGACGGCCCGCCCGATCGAGGATGGCAGGATGAAGCCGAGCACCAGCCCGATCACGGTGATGCCGACGACGAGGCCGGCATAACGTGTGCCGAACAGGGCCGACAGCCCCAGCGCGACCCGATCGCCCAGCCCGGTGCGACGCACTGCGACGCCGATGATCAGCCCGCCGAAGATCAGCCACCACGCGGTCGACGAAAATCCTGAGAAAACAACCGGCGGCGGGGCGATCTTGAGAAGCACGGCACCAAGCAGGAAGGCCAGCGCCACGACATGCTCGGGCAGCCGTCCGGTGGCCCAGAACGCGATGGCGACCACTGCCAGCGCCGCGGTATGCGCCGCCGCCGGCGGCAGCAGGGCCGGCGGCGCGACCAACAACCAGGCGGACAGCAACACCGCGGCGGCGATGACGATATTGGGCAGGCGAATCGCTGGAACCATGGCCAACTATGGGCCAGGGCGCGGGCTCAGTCCTGCAGCTTGTCGTGGGCGTCGGCCACGCCCTTGAGCCAGTAGCCGGCCGCCTTGAGCCACTCCTTGCGGTGGCCGCGCTCGGTCAGGAAATGATCGCGGATCGCGCGCGCCACGGTAGCCTCGGCCGCGACGAAGACGAAGCCGTCGCCCGGCGGCAGGGCCAGGCCGCGCAGGGTGTCGAGCAGCGGGCCGGCATCGTCGGCGCGGTCGAGCGGGCGATGAACCCAGAGCGCCCGATGCTCGGCCGCGCTGGTGAAAGCCTGTTGCTCGTCGGCACCGGTCACGGCCACGACGCTGATGGCCTTCGGTCCGGCCGGCAATTCCTCGAGCCGGCGGCCGATCGCCGGCAGGGCGGTCTCGTCACCGACCAGCAGCCACCAGGCAAAGGTCGGCGAGATCACCATCGAGCCGCGCGGCCCGCCGATGTCGAGCACGTCGCCGGGCTTGGCCTCGATCGCCCAGCGGGTCGCGGGGCCGGCCTCGTGCACGGCGAAGTCGAGCGTCAGCGTGCGGGCATCGCGGTCGAAGGCGCGCGGGGTGTAGTCGCGCCGCGCCGCCTCGCCGCCCGCCGGCACGAAGATCTTCACGTGGTCGTCGAAGCCGAGGCTGGTGAAATCGGCGAGATCTTCACCCTCGAGCACCAGGCGGATCATGTTGGGGGTGATCCGGCTGGTCTGCCGGACGGTCAGGCGCCGTCGCTTCAGTTCATGGCGCTGGCGGGTAATCTGGTGTTCCATGCGTTTCTCCGCTTCGATATATCGAAGCGAAGATATGTTTTAGATATATCTAAGATCAAGATATATCGGAGTTACACCGCCAGATTGGGCAGGAACACGTCGCGCAGGATGCGGATCGGGGCGACCCACTGGTCGGGCTTGTCGTAGTTGCCCGCCGTCACCGCCAGCACGAAATCGAGATTGGGAAAGACGAACAACCGCTGGCCGCCGAGGCCGAAGCAGCCGACCCAGGGTTCGCCGTAGACCCCGCCGCGGCGAATCACCGACATCTCGCCGACATACCAGAGATAGCCGTAATAGCGCCCATCATCGGCCATCGCGGCGCGGCGGAAGCTTTGCTCGAGCCAGGCCGGCGGCACCACGGCCCTGCCTTGCCACCGGCCTTTCATCAGCACCATCTGGCCGACGCGGGCGAGGTCGCGCGGCGTCAGCCGCAGGCCGGAAGCAGCCGATTCGACGCCGTCGTCGCCCGCTGCCCATTCGAATTTCGCGATGCCGAGCGGCTCGAACAGTGCCGAGCGGGCGAAGGCCGAGATCTTGCCGCCGGTCCCCTTTTCGATCAGCCGGGCCAGCAGCGCCACGGCACCGCCCGAATAGATCCAGCCATGGCCCGGCGGGGCGATGACGGGACGGTCGAGCACGAAGCGATAGCGGTCCTTGGCCATCTCCATGGCGATTTCGCTGTTGCGGGCATCGTTGTAGGGCCCGGTCTCGTCCCACTCCGTGCCGAGCGTCATGGTCAGCGCATGGGCGATGGTCAATCCCTGGCGCGCCGGGTCCTTGGCCAGATCGGGGTATTCGGGGAATTGCGCCATCAGCGGCTGGCCGGGCGCCGGCACCTTGCCCTGGTCGAGCGCGATGCCGTAGAGCAGGCCGACGATGCTCTTCGTCACCGAACGCAAGTCGTGCAGCGTGTCCGGGTCGAACCCGACCTCGCCGAGCGGCCTGCCCCAGGCTTCGTCGCGGCCGGCCATGTAGCGTTCGAACAGGATATCGCCGTGCCGCAGCGCCACCACGCCATGGATGCCGCCCAGCCGGCCCTTGGCCTGAAGCCCGTCAAAGGCATCGGCAAAGCCATCGGCCCGCGCCGGGCCTGCCAGCAGCAGCGCGCCGCCGGTCGCGGCCAGGAAGGCGCGCCGGTTCATCCGGCGAGTTGCTGGAGCAGCGCGTAGCCCGCGTCCCAATCCCCCAGCCCGCTGTCCGAATTGATATGGCCTGCCGGCCCGATCTCCACGACTTCCGAATGCCAGAGGCCCGCCAGGTCGCGCGCCGTCTCGACGCTGCAGAAGCGATCGTCGGACGAGCAGACCACGAGGCTCGGGAAGGTCAGCGGCATCTTGGGCTGATCGGCAAAGCCGGCGGCCTCGGGGGGCAGTCTGCGCGGATCGGGCGGGGCGACCAACAGGGCCGAGCGGACGGTGCGCGGGGCGCGGACCGCATGCCACAGCGGCACCAGCAGGCAGGCGAGGCTGTGGGCGACCAGCACGGGCGGGGCCTTGGCGGCGACGACCGCCTCGTCCAGCCGGGCGATCCAGGCTGCGGGATCGGGTCTGTCCCAATCGTCCTGCTCGACGGTAACGAATGCCGGATGCAGCCCCACCCAACGCGTCTGCCAGTGATCTGGCCCCGAGCCGCCCAGCCCCGGCAGGATCAGGATCGGCGTGTTGATCGAGACCGTCCCGGTCATGCGCTGGTCTTGCCTTTCAGCGCGCGGGCCACCCGGCTCGACGGCGGCTTGCCCAGCGCGTCGGAAATGAACCAGGCGATCTCGACCAGCTTGTCGAGATCGATGCCGGTGGCGATGTCCATGCCGTGCAGCATGTAGACCACATCCTCGGTGGCGACGTTGCCCGACGCGCCCTTGGCATAGGGGCAGCCGCCGAGGCCGGCAACCGAGGAATCGATGGTGGCGACGCCCATTTCCAGCGAGGCAAGGATATTCGACAGCGCCTGGCCGTAGGTGTCGTGATAATGGGCGCCGAGTTTTTCCAGCGGCACGACATTGGCGCAGGCCTCGATCATCCGCTTGATCCTGAGCGGCGTGCCGACGCCGATGGTGTCGCCCAGGCCCACCTCGTAGCAGCCCATGTCGACCAGCGCCTTGGTCACGGCGGCAACCGCGGCCGGCGCGATCTCGCCCTCATAGGGACAGCCGACGACACAGGAAACGAATCCGCGCACGCGCAAGCCGGCGGCCTTCGCCGCTTCCATGACCGGCAGGAAGCGGTCGAGCGATTCGGCGATCGAGCAGTTGATGTTCCTGCGCGAGAAGCTCTCGGATGCCGCGGCAAACACGGCGATGTCGGTGGCGCCGGCGGCGATTGCGCCCTCGAACCCCTTCATGTTCGGGGTGAGCACCTGGTAGGTGACGCCGGGCCGGCGCTGGACATGCGCCATCACCTCGGCATTGTCGCCCATCTGCGGCACCCATTTCGGCGAGACGAAGCTGGTCGCCTCGATATGCCGCAGGCCCGCCTCGGCCAGCCGTTCGATCAGCGCGACCTTGACCGCCGTTGGCACGATGCCCGGCTCGTTCTGCAGGCCGTCGCGCGGGCCGGCTTCCCAGATCTTGACGGTCTTGGGTAGGCCCGACATCACGCTTCCTCCTCGAAGGCGACGAGAACCACGCCCTCGTTGACCTGTTCGCCGACGGCGGCATTGATGGCAGCAATCCGGCCGTCAACCGGGGCGGCGATGGTATGTTCCATCTTCATCGCCTCGAGGATCAGCAACGGCTGGCCCTTGGTCACGGCATCGCCGGTCCCGGCCAGCACCTGGATGACCTTGCCCGGCATCGGCGAGGTGACGCCGCCATGTCCGCCCTCCTCATCCTCGGCCGCGAACGGATCGACCACGGTGAAGCGCCAGGTGGCGCCCTGCGCGATGATCGTAAGATCCGAACCGGCCAGGGCCACCGCGGCGCGGAGACGCAGCCCGCCCAGCTCGGCGGTCAGCGTACCGTCATCGGACAGGTCGGCCGAGGCCTGGACATCGCCCAGCACATAGCCGCCCTGCCGGGCATAGCGCAGCGCGA
Organism: Pseudomonadota bacterium; assembly: GCA_023433835.1. Lineage (GTDB taxonomy): Bacteria > Pseudomonadota > Alphaproteobacteria > Ferrovibrionales > Ferrovibrionaceae > JAFKFH01. The sequence continues at coordinate 14,650 of JAEYTW010000270.1, forward strand.
CCGAAATCGGGGTGCCGCCATGCGCCAGGCGGATGACGTCATGCCCCGCGTCGTTCAGCCGCCAGCCATCGGTCAGCGCCCAGGGCGATCCCGGGTCGGCCGAGGCCGCGGCGGCGGCCTTCGCCGCCTGCTCGCGGGTCTTGACGACGGCCAGCGCGGCCAGGGCCTGCGTGGTGCCGTCGGGTGCTTCCGCCTCGGGCAGCAGATCGGCGCGGTGACGCTCGATGAACCCGGTATCGAGATCGCCGCGGGCAAAGGCCGGATGCAGGCAGAGGCGGCGCAGGAAGGCGACGTTGGTGGTGGGCCCGGCGATCTCGTAGTCCTGCAGCGCCGCGGCCATCCGGCGCAGCGCGCCGTCGCGGTCGCGGTCCCAAACGATCAGCTTGGCGATCATCGGATCGTAGAACGGCGTCACCGTATCGCCCTCGCGCACGCCGGTATCGATGCGCACATGGG
>JAEYTW010000283.1 GCA_023433835.1 Pseudomonadota bacterium
CCGGTCGACGCCCCGACCGGCGGGATCGCGGCCGATTCGCTGTCGCCGCTGCGCGTCGGCGACCAGGTCTTCCCCATCGTCCGCGAGCATGTGGCACGCGTCTGCCTGGTCAGCGACGAGGCCATCCTGGCGGCGCAGAAGACCTTGTGGCGCCTCGCCCGGATCGTCGCCGAACCCGGTGCCGCGGCGGCCTTCGCCGCGCTGCTGTCGGGCCGCTACCGGCCCGAGCCTGGCGAGCGGGTCGGGGTGGTCGTCTCGGGCGGCAATACGACGGCCGTCGACTTCGATGCGGCGCTACCGGGTTAGAACGTGTCACGCGCGTGCGGTTGACGCCACCTGCCCGACCGGGCATTGCTTGGCTCGACGCAGATAGCAGGCGCGAACGGGACTGCCGATGACAACCTTTCCGAACAAGAAAAAGAACGCCTTCGTGCTGACATCGACCGATCACGGCACGATGATCGTCAATCGTTTCGATTACCAGCGGTTGCCCGACGGCCGCTCTTATGGCGTCGGCCACGAATTGCTCGATTTTTCCTCGTTCAGCCGGGACGAGATCGACCGTGTGGTCAGCCTCCTGCACAAGAGGCGGGATCTCCATGGCGACGGGGTCGTCGCCATCGATGGCGGCGCCAATGTCGGCGCCCACAGCCTGGCCTGGGGCCGCGCGATGCTGGGCTGGGGCGGGGTGATCGCCTTCGAGGCCCAGGAACGGGTGTTCTATGCGCTGGCCGGCAACATCGCGCTGAACAACCTGATCAATGTCAGGGCGTTGAACGTAGCACTGGCCGCACGCGCGGAATTGCTGACCATTCCGGAGCCGGACTACCTGACGCCCGCTTCCTTCGGCAGCTACGAATTGCGCCGCAACACCGCAAACGAGGATTTTGGCCAGTCGGTCTACGGGAACAGGACAGTTTCCGTCTCGGCCATCCCGATTGATCAACTTGGGTTGGAACGGCTGGACCTGCTCAAGCTCGACATCGAGGGCATGGAGATCGAGGCGCTGGAAGGCGCGCGCGAGACGATCGGCCGTTGCCGCCCGGTGGTCTTCGTGGAGTGGATAAAATCCGGCAAGGCGCCGCTCGTCGCCCTGCTTGCCGGACACGGCTACGAGGTCTTCGAGGACGGGCTGAATCTCCTCGCCATCCACAAATCCGACCGGATGCTCGAGAACCGCGCCTGAGCCTCAGCCCGGTGCCACGGGCCAGGGTCCCGGCGCCTTGATCTCCTTCAGGGTGAACATGGTCTGCATCGCCTTGATGCCGGGAAAGCGGCGGATCGTTGTCATCGCAAAGTCGGCGTAGGTGTCGAGGTCGGCCGAAACGACCTGCATGACGAAATCGCTCGACCCCGCCACGCTCCAGCAGGCGATGATCTCGGGATGCGCCGCCACCGCATGCTCGAAGGCGGTGGCGGTATCATGCTCATGGTCTTCGATCGTGACGGTGACGAAGGCCAGCACGCCCCAGCCCAGCGCCCGGCGGTCGAGCCGGGCCTGGTAGCCCGCGATCACCCCCTCGTCTTCCAGCCGCTTGATCCGCCGCCAGCACGGCGAAGCCGACAGGTTCACCGCTTCGGCCAGCTCGGCAACCGTGGCGCGGCCATCGCGATCGAGCAGCTGGAGCAGCTTGCGGTCGACGGCATCCAACACAGGCTTGGGCATTATTTTTCTCTCTGATAGCGATTCTAGAAATATATTACCCACCTATCGCGGTTCTCTGGGCATAAAGGCAAGATTGCCCCCAGCTCGGCCGCTAGACTCCGGCCATGGAAAACGACATCGGAATTTCGGTCGAGCGGCTGGCGATCGTGGTCGATCCGGCATTGCCCGTCGGCCTGCTGGCCAACACCGTGGCCACGATCGGGGCCGGCATCGGCGCGGTTGTCCCGGCGCTGGGCGGCACGGTGCTGACCGACATGGCGGGCCGATCGGTCCACAACAGCGCCGCCCTGCCCGCCCCGATCCTGCAGGCCGGGCCGGCGGCGATCAGGTCCGTGCTGCTCAAAGCCTTGCCGGCGCCCGACGGTGCCGTTGTCGTGGCGTTCCCGCAATTCGCCCGTGCCATCCACCGGTTCGCCGATTATCGTGCGCTGTTTCCATCCCGCGACCTCGCGATCGAGACCATCGACGGCATCGGCCTGGCCGGGCCGGAAAGATGGGTCCGGTCGCTGACCGGAAGCCTGAAGCTGCTGCGTTGAAGGAGAATCCACGCAATGACCGCCACCTCGCCGTTCGGCACCGTCGAAGCCTTTGCCGGCGATCCCATCCTGTCGCTCAACCAGCAGTTCCAGGCCGACCCGCGGCCTGAGAAGGTGAACCTGAGCATCGGCGTCTATACCGACGCCGCCGGCAAGCTGCCGCTGCTTGCCACCGTCAAGGACGCGCAAGGGCGCATCAACGACCGCACCCGCCCCTATCTGCCGATGGAGGGTGATGCCGGTTATCGCGGCGCGGTGCAGACCCTGGTGTTCGGCGCCGACCATCCGGCACTGGCCGACCGGCGCATCGCCACCGTCCAGTCCGTCGGCGGCACGGGCGCCGTCGCCGTGGCGGCGGACTTCCTGGCCAAGCATACCCCGGGCCGCGCGGTCTATATCAGCGACCCGACCTGGGAGAACCATCACGGCCTGTTCCAGCGCGCCGGCTTCAAGACCCAGACCTATCCCTATTGGGATGCGGCGCGCCGCGGCCTCGACTTCGCCGGCATGCTGGGGGCCATCGAGACGGCCGCCCCGGGCAGCATCTTCATCATCCAGCCGGTCTGCCACAACCCGACCGGGGTCGACCTCAATGCCGAGCAGCAGGCCACGGTGACCCAGGCCTGTGCCGCCAAGGGCCATATCGTCGTCTTCGACATGGCCTATCAGGGCTTCGGCCGCGGCCTCGACGAGGATGCGGCCTTCGTGCGCAACTACGCGCGCTCGGGCGCCGTCATGCTGGTAGCCACGTCGTTCTCCAAGAACCTGTCGCTCTACGGCGAGCGCTGCGGCGCGCTGTCGATCGTCTGCACCGACGCCGACGAGGCCGAGCGGGTGCTGGGCCAGCTCAAGCTCGCCATCCGGCGCAGCTATTCGAACCCGCCGTTCACCGGCGGCCTCCTGGTCTCGACCGTGCTGAACGACCCCGAGCTCAAAGCCCGCTGGGTCGAGGAAGTGGCCGAGATGCGCAACCGCATGAACGACATGCGCCAGGCACTCGCCGCCGAAATCCGCAAGATCAGCCCGAACGCGCCGACCGCGTTCCTGACCGAACAGCTCGGCATGTTTTCCTATACCGGCATCACGTCGGACGAAGTGCGGCGGATGCGGGAGGAAGACGGCGTATTCCTGGTCGGCAGCGGCCGGATGTGCGTCGGCGGCCTCAATCCGGAGAACGTCGCCCGCGTCGCGCGCAGCATGGTCACCTCGCTGACGCGCTGAACGCCAGGGCGGCGACGCCCAGCATGACGACGAACGCCCCCAGGGCAAGCGGCCCGAAACCGGCCTGGTCATAGACCAGGCCGGCCAGGGCCACGCCCGTCAGCGAAGCCAGATAGGTCACCGCGCTGTTGAGGCCGAGCACGGCGCCCCGCTCCTCCGGCTTCGCCTGCACCAGCAGCAGCACCAGGATGTTCAGGGCGAAGTGGTTGCAGAAGCCCCACAGCCCGCCGATCGCGACGATGACGGCGAAGCCATGCGCGCCCGGCACCATGGCGGCGTAGAGCAGCGCGACGCTGAGCATCGCCAGCGGAAATATGCGCCGCGGCCCGAAGCGGTCGACCAGGCCGTCCCCCAGGCTCGCCAGGCCGAAACCCAGGCCGTAGGCCAGCACCAACAGGCCGGCCTGCGCGGTGGAAAGGCCCAGCAGGCCCCGGACATGGTCGCCCAGGAAGGCATAGACGCCGTAGAAGGCCGCCATGAAGCCGAAGCAAATCATCAGCAGACGCGGCACGCCGGGGAACCGCAGCGGCGCGAGCACGCCGGTCTGCCTTGCGGCGGACGGGCCTGCCCCGGCCGGCAGGCCGCCGACACCGGCAATGGCGCAGACCGCAGCCAATGCCACGGCGACGAAGGCGGCGCGCCAGTCCAGCCGGTCGGCGATAAAAGCCGCGATCGGGATGCCGGCAACCAGCGATACGGCCCAGCCCGTCAGCACGCGGCCGACCGTCTTGGCCTCCTGGCCCGGCGGCGCCACGACGCTGGCCAGGGCATAGGTCGCCGGCAGGGCGATGCCGGCACCGAGTCCGGCCAGCGCCTGCGCGACGATCAGCCACAGCCAATGCGGCGCCAGCGCCGAGCCGGCGGTCGCCGCGATCAGCGCGGCCAGCCCCAGCATGACGGCGCGGCGCAGGCCCAGCCGGTCGATGCGCGGCGCCAGGAAGAAGGCCGACAATGCTGTCGCCCCGCCATAGGCTGCCGCGGCCCAGGAGATGCGCACCGGCGTCGTGCCGAGGCTCGCCGCCACCTGCGACAGCAGCGGGCTCAGCAGCAGCGAGTTCGAGCCGATCGCGGCAATGCCCAGCGCGAGGGCCAGCACGGCGATCATCGGCGAAGGGCGGGAGAGACGTAGTTCGGTCATATCGGTACATACCCGTATGACATTCGGCGGTAGAAGCGCAAAGGCGACCAGAGCGGCAAGAAACGAACGGCGTTCACCATGGCGACCAAAGCCCGCGGGTGCGCGGCCGCGCCCGCCGAAGACCGTTAGCCTTGAGCGCCGGATGTCAGCGCGGCAACAAACGCTCCGAACCTTGCCAGCGCCGCCGCGGTGTCGGGCGAGGCGGCGAACAGGGTGAAGGCGTGGACGTTGTCCTCGACGATCTCCAGCGTCACCGGCGCGCCGCAGGCCGTCGCGCGGGCGGCAAGCCGGCGGGCGTCATCGGCCAGCGCTTCCTCGGCCGCGGCCTGGATCAGCATCGGGCCCGTGCCGGTGAAATCGCCGTGGACCGGCGAGGCGAAGGGATCGGCCGGGTCATGGCCTTGCAGGTAGGAGCCGGACATGTCGGTCAGCAGGTCGCGGCCCACCGCGGGATCGGTGCCCTCGCGCGCATCGATGCTGGGCGAGGCCAGCGCCAGATCGGCGAAGGGCGAGACTGCGTAGACGCAGAGCGGCCGCGGCAGCCCGGCCGCCATCGCCTTGAGCATCGCGGCGACTGCCAGCCCGCCGCCGGCCGATTCGCCGGCCAGCACCACCGGCCGGCCCTGGCCCAGCGCCCACCGATAGGCGGCGACGGCATCGTCCAGCGCAGCGGGATAGGCATGGATCGGTGCCAGGCGGTAATCGACCGCCAGCGCCCGGCCGCCGACGGCCTGGGCGAGGCGCGCGGCCATGTCGATGCCGACCTCGGCCGACCCCAGGATGAAGCCGCCGCCGTGCAGAAAGACGACGACCGGCCCGCCGCGATCGCCGCCCGGCGGGTCGACCCATAGGGC
>JAEYTW010000325.1 GCA_023433835.1 Pseudomonadota bacterium
AGCACGCGATGGGCCGCCTGGTGGGCGATCTCCGGCCGCCGGTCGGGCCGGCGCCGGGTCGGCGATTGCGGCAGCGCGACCAGCAGCGCGGCCTGGGCCGGCCCCAGCTCGCGCGGTTCGCGCCCGAAATAGGCCAGGCTCGCCGCCCGCACGCCCGACAGGTTGCCGCCGAACGGGGCCAGCGTCAGGTACATGCCCAGGATCTCGTCCTTGCCGTGCCGACGCTCAAGCTGGATGGCGCGGACCATCTCGATCAGTTTCGAGCGCAAGGTGCGCGGCCGCGGTTCCAGCAGCCGGGCGACCTGCATGGTCAGGGTCGAGGCGCCCGAGACGACGCGGCGATGGACGATGCTCTGCCCGACCGCGCGGATCAGCGCGACCGGATCGACGCCGGGATGCCAGCGGAAGCGGCTGTCCTCATAGGCCAGCAGCATGGCGAGATAGCCGGGCTCGACCTCGGCAGCGGTGACCGGCAGGCGGATCGCGTCGTCGCCGGCCCGGAATACCCGCAGGACGGTGCCGTCACGCGCGGTGACGACGGTCGAGAGTTGGGAAAGCCGTTGATAGTCCGGCGGAAAGGCACGATCGAGGGCGCCCAGCCCGGCCACGCCGGCGATGCCCAGGGCAATCGCGGCGCAGCCCAGCCAAAGGCGCCCTCGACCCATTACTGCGCCTGGCCGACCGCCACGCTGCCGACGGCGGTGCGGGCCATGCGGCCGGGGCGGTACATATCCTCGACCGCCGCGCCGGGCAGGACGAAATTCCCCGGCGTGACGACGCGGACCAGGTAGGACATGTTGAACTCGGTCTGCGGCTGCTCGTCGCTCCAGCTGTAGCGCGACGGGCGGTTCAGATCGAAGGCGGCGACGAAGCGGTCGTCGCGCGCTTCCTTGATGCGGGTCCGTGACGACGGCGGCAGGAAGCCGAAGGCCGCATCCTCCGTGCCGCTCGGCGCGATCGACTCGATCTCGAACCCGGCCGGCAGATAGTCGACCAGCACCACCTGGGCCGGCAGGTTGTTCAGGATCTTGCCGGTCAGGTTGACGACGATGCGATCGTTCTGCTTGACCGTGGCCGGGTCGATCTCCTCGCCCTGCAGGTTGTAGAGCGTCTTGTGCAGCTCGAAGCCGTTGGCCAGCGGCGGCGGGGCGGTCTTCGGGCTGCCCTGGATCGAGACGGTGCGCCAGATGTCGGCGTTGCCGCCGTTCGACACGGCAAAGCCCAGCCGCAGCGCCGCCGCATCCGGGCGGAAGCTGCGCACCGCGCCGCTCGACGACGAAGCCTGCGAGACGCCGTCGACCGCGAGGTTCAACGGCCCGGCCTGGCTCAGCAGCGCGCTGGCTGCGCGCAGCGACCAGGCCTTCTCCTGCGTCGTCATCGTGTCGGGCAGCTTGGCGGCGCGTTCCAGCGCCGGCACCCAGGCGCGCAGGCGATCCGCCTGGCGCGATTCGGCCGCCATCGTCACCGCGCCGGCGATGTCGCGCAGGCGGGTGCGATACCAGTCGAAATCGCCCTTGGTCTCGGCCGGGAAGCGGCTGATGCCCTGGTCGGCCAGGCCGAAGGCCGAGGCCGCCCGCGCCTGGTCGCCCATCAGCGCCAGCGCGGCGCCGAGCTCGGCCAGCGGCAGGGGATAGCGCAGCTTGCCGGCCATCGCATCGTGGAAGTAGCGCAGGTCGCCGATATCGGCGCGGTTGCCGCGGGCCAGCAGGTAGCCGGCATAGGCTTCCGCGTTGAGATCGCGGGTCGGCATGTAGCCTTCGCTGTGGCCGGCCGCGATCCGCCGCACCTGGTCCATCGCCCGGGCCAGGGCGAAATCGGGCACGACGAAGCCGCGCTTCTTGGCGAGGTCGAGGAAGTCGGTGACGTAGACCTGGACATAGGTCGGGGCTTCGTCGCCCAGCCGCCACAGGCCGATATTGCCGGCTTCGTCCTGGCGTTCCAAGAGCTTGTCGATGGTCTGCTGGACGCGGTTCTTCACCTCCGCGTCGCCGGTGGCCGCGGCGAGGTTGAGCAGCGCCGGATCGCTGAACGACAACAGCGGCAGGGCCTTGCTGGTCAGCTGTTCCGAGCAGCCGTAGGGATAGCGGTCCAGCGACTGCATGATGCCGGCGACGTCGATGCCGCGCAGCGGGCTGTAGCCGATCGAGACCGAGGCGCCGTCCTCGAAGGCGTCGAGCAGCTTGGGATCGAAGGCCCAGCGCTCGCCGGGCTTCTGCGCCGCCACCTGTTCGACGGTCAGGGGATAATAGGGCGAGCGCACGGCGATCTTCCATTCCCGGGTGACGGACCAGCCGTCGGGGCCCGACACGGTCATCGCCACCCGGCCGATGCCGACGCCCTGCGCCTTCAAGGGCAGGGTGTCGACCTTACGGGCATCCTTGGCCAGGGTGACGCTGGCAGGCGCCGGGCTGGGCAGGCTGACGGCGCCGTCGGCGGCGATCTTGAGCTGATAGTCGCCGGCCGCGCCCTCCAGGTTATGGATGAACAGGGTCATGCGGCCGTCGTCGCCGGGGCTGAGGAAACGGGGCAGCGAGATTTCCGCCACCACCGGGTCGCGCACGATGACCTTGCCCTCGGCGGCGCCCAGCTTGGTCTTGCCATGGGCCACCGCCATCAGCCGCAGCTGGCCGTTGAAGTCGGGCACGTCGAAGCCGATCTCGGCCTTGCCGTCAGGCCCGACCTCGACCAGGCCCGACCACAGCGCGACCGTCTTGGTCGGCACCACCGGCAAGCCCTTGCCGCCGATGCCGTCGCCGCCCGAGCGGATCTCGCCCATTGCGCCGCGCGCCTCCAGCAGGCGGGCGTAGTCGTCGCGCAGGTCGACGCCCAAGCGCCGCTTGCCGAAGAAATAGCCGACCGGCGACGGGCTCTGATAGCGGGTCAGCTGCAGGATGCCCTCGTCGACCGCGGCCAGGGTCAGGAAGACTTTTTCCTGGCCGGCATTGGCGACGGTGACTGGCACGGTCAGGCGGGCGCGCGGCCGCATGGTCTCGGGCGCGGTCAGCGACACGGCCAGCTGGCGGTCTGACGTATCGACGCCGACCCAGGCGACGCCGACGGCGCGCACCGGCTCGCGCTCGCGACCCGCGGCCAACGGGCGGTAGAGCGTCGCCAGCACATAGGCGCCGGGGCCCCAGTCCGGCTGGACCGGGATTTCGTAGACGCCGCCGTCCTTGGGCACGGTGACCTGACGCAGCGAGTGGATCTTCTCGCCGGCGACGGCCAGCATCAGCTCGCCCTCGAACGGCGGCTTGACGCTGACCTTGGCGGTGGCGCCGGGCTTGTAGGCAGCCTGCTCGACCGAGACCTCGACCTTGTCGGGGGTCTCGGCCGCCTCGCCGCCCGACGACCAGCCGGCGCGGAAGCGCATCGAAGTGGCGGCCCCCGTCTGCTTGTCCTCGACCAGCAGGCGATAGCGGCCCCAGTCGACGACGCGCTCGAACACCGCCGGCTTGTCGGCGGTGGCGCTCAATGCCGTTTCGGCCAGCACCCGATCGCGCACGATGGCTTCGTACTGCCACTGGCCGTCGCGGCGGTACCAGTTGTAATCCCAGAGTTCGCGATAGACGGTGACCGCCAGCTGGCGGTCGACCGGCTTGCCCTCGGCATCCAGCGCCCGGACCTCGAAGCGGGCCGGGTTGTTTTCCTGCACGCGGCCTTCGGTGAACAGCGGGCGGACGCCGACATAGAGGTCATGGGTGCGCACGGGCACGTTGAGGGTCGTGCGGGTCAGCCGCCCGCCCGGCTCGAACAGCCCGGCCGAGATCGTGGCGCGCAGCGGCCGGCTGGTCGCCTTCAGCCCCTCGATCTTGCCCGAGCCGACCGTCTTGCCCTGGGCGTCGGTCGGCGCGGCCTCCAGCTTGATCGCGGTTTCGGTGAAGTTGTCGTCGAACAGGCCGAAGCGATAGCCCTGTGCCGCGGGGAACGGCTCGGTGTCGACGGCGATGCGGGCCTCGATCTCGGCGGCGAGTTCCGAGGCCGGGGCGCCGTAGAGGAAGGCGCCGTCGACATCGACGGTCAGCGTATCGTCGGGGCGCAACAGCTTCTCGCGCGCCGAGGCGACGACCTTCAGCCGCTGCGGCACGAAATCCTGCACGTCGAATTCGAGGCGGCCGAGCGATTTGCCCTCGGCCCCGTCGACGCGCAAGGTCGCGCTCCACAGGCCGCGGACGGCATCGTCGGGCAGGGTGACGTCGGCCGTGAAGGCGCCGGCGCCGCTCTGCGCCACGCTCAGGCGGCGGTAGTCGACGCCGTTCGGGCGCGAGATGACCAGCTGGGCCTGACCGATGTCGGCCGCATTGGCCGCGCGGTCGCGCAGCAGCGCCACGACATGCACGGTCTCGCCCGGACGATAGATGCCGCGATCGGCATAGAGCCAGGCATCGAGCGGCCCGGGGGCCGGCCGGCCCGATACGCCGCGGTCGCCGAGGTCGAAGGCCGGGCGCTTCAGGTCGATGGCGGCGAAATCATTCTCCGTGCCGAAGGCCTGGACCATCGCCGGTGCCGCCGCGCCGCGGCCGCGCAACAGGCCGGGGGCGAAGGTCGCGATGCCGTCCTTGTCGGTGGTGACCTGGCCCAGCTCGTCGTTCGACACCGAGAACAGCTTGACGTTGACGTTGGCCAGCGGCTTGGCCGAGGACAGCGAGCGGGCGACGACGGTCATGCCGTCGGTGCCGCGCAGCGTGGTCAGCGCGATGTCGGTGTCGATCACCCACAGCACGGCGGCGTCGTCGCTGTCGTCGCAGCAGGAATAGTCGTCGGGGTCCGCTTCCGGCGTCTTGGAATCGCGGGCGACCACGACATAGGCGCCGGGCTGGCGCTGGGGCAGGGCCTGGCCCAGCGGGAAGATGGTCGACACCGTTTCGTTGCGGCGGCGGTCGACCTTCATCGTGCCCTGCCACACCGTCATCGCCTGCTTGGTGGAGAACCGTTTCAGCGCGTAGGCCGACATCTTGCGGTTGGACTGCGGGTTGTAATAGTCGTCGTCGCTGGTCGGGACCACGTTGCGGTCGCCGACGCGATAGACCTTGATCGCCACGGTATCGACGTTGACGGTATCGAGCGTGACGCCGGCCGCCGACTGGCGCGGCAGGATGAAGCCGTTGCCGGCGAACACCACGCTGGGCTTGGCATCGCCGAACGAGAACTTGACCTGTTCGTCGGACAACAGTTTGTCGCCGCCGGCCGACGGCAGGCCGGTGCGCCAGGTGACGGTGTAGTCGGTGGCGAAGCGCAGGCCGGACAGGCACAGCTTGCGGCCGTCGACCGTCAGGCCGGGGCGCACGTCCTTGTCGATCTGCAGGTAGTCGGCATAGGAGACCGAGCTGTCGGCGACCAGGTCGCGGTTGAAGGTGAAGCAGGCGACCGGCGCGCGGCCGGTGGTTTCCGCCGTCTGGTGGCTGTAGGCGAATTCGGGCGGGGCCGGCGGCGGGGCCGCGGGCGCGGGCGGAGCCGCTG
>JAEYTW010000460.1 GCA_023433835.1 Pseudomonadota bacterium
GCGCTGGCCCGGCCGGTGCGGGTCGAGACGGTGCCGCGCGACCGGTGGGAAAACCTGTTCCGCGTACAGGGAATGAAGAACCCGGGACCGCGCGCCCGCATGCTCGACGGCTTCAACCAGGGTTGGATCGACTTCCGCGAGCAGGGCTGCGGGGCAGTGAAGGGCACGACCACGATCGACGAGGTCGTTGCGGCGCTGGCCGGTTGAGGACTCGAGTCGTTGCCGAGATTATATGTTCATGGTATGTTCCGATCATCTCCTCGGCAACACTACAGGTGCGCGATGCATGGGCAGGGCAACCTTGCTTTCATCCACCCGTTGCCGCGCCGGCCCGACAGACCGGAGCGGATATTCACCGGAGTTCTGCCCGATGCGGCCACGGCCCGAAGCATCGATGCGTTGCGGTGGCGGCTGGTCGACGATCTCGGCCTGGAGGGATCGCAGATTCCCGCCAGGCGGCTGCATATCTCGCTGCACCATCTGTGCGACGATAGACGGGTGCGCCCGAAATACGCCTACGGGACTGGCCAAGCCGCCGCCGAAATCGTCGCGGCCCCGTTCGAGGTCGTCTTCGACAGTCTGGAAACCTTCCGTCCGCCGCCCGGCAGGGAATACAAGCGGCCGACCGTGCTGCGCGGCGGCAGTGCGGAACTGACTGAGCTGCAGCGGGCGCTCGGTGCCGCGCTGCAGCGTCAGAACCTGCGTGGCGGCACCCGGTTCAAGGCCCATATCACCCTGTGCTACGGCCCCAAGGCCGTCATCCGCCAGGCGATCGAGCCGATCCGCTTCAGGGTCGACAATTTCGTCCTGATCCACAGCGAACGCGGCCTCGGCCGCTACAATATTCTCGGCCGCTGGGCATTGACCGGATAGACCTCAGCGCAGCCGCTGGGCAAAGAATCCCAGGATCTCGTCGCGCGCCGCTAGGGTCGGCTCGCCCGCGGCATCGATCAGATGGGCGGTGACGACGCTGTGTGGCGTCGCGACATGCCGGGCGAAGAACGGCGGCGGGTTCGGGTTGGCCGCGCTGTCGGGCAGCACGCGTGGCACGAAGCGCTCGCCCAGCGCCTCCGCATAGGCCGCGAAGCGCTGGGCCCGGCAGAACTTGTCGCCGGCGAAACGATAGGCCAGCACGGTCAGGTCCTCGCGCTCCAGCCGCTCGCGCACCGCCTTGAGGTCGTCGCCCGAGATTTCCAGCCCGGCCGGATCGTTCAGCGGCAGGCTGGGCTGGGCCAGCACCGGGGCCAGCACCGCCGGCTCCAGCATCATGGTCAGCGCGAAATTGCCGGTGAAGCACATGCCGATCGCCCCGACGCCGGGGCCGCCGCATTCGCCATGGGCAAAGGCTGCGAGCGCGCGCAGCCAGACCGTCACGGGGCTCGATTCCCCCGCCGCGAAGGCGCGGAACTCGGCGCTGACGCAGGCACGTTGGAACACCGCGGCGCCTTCGTCAGCGGTGGGCAGCGCACCGTCGCGGCCGAACAGCGAGGGCATGTAGACGGTGAACCCGGCATCGCGCACCCAGCGGGCGAAGCGCGCGACATGCGGGCTGATGCCGGGCATCTCGGCCATGACGATGACGGCCGGGCCCGTGCCGGCCACATGCACCGCCTTGGTCACGCCGTTCAGCGTGATCTCGCGTCGGCTGAAATCGTCGAGCGGATCGTCGGCCATCGGTCTCTCCCCTGTGGTTTGCGGCCGCCAGCATTGCTCGCGAGCCGGTCAGCCGCTAGTGTCGGAAATGACATCTTTCGGGGATATTTCGCCATGCGGCGCGTCATCGTGTTCGACTTGCCCGGCGGCATGGCCTCAAGCCTCGCCATCACCCTCGACGTGCTGGCGACCGCCAACACGCTGGCGCGCCGCGGCCAGGTGCCGTTCCAGGCGGCGCGGCTGAAGATGACCCGTGCGGCCCGCTTTGCCTTCGCCGCCGACGATATCGTCATCGTGCCGGGGTTGGGCACCGCGACGGAAGCGGCATTGGACGCGCGGCTGGCCGAGCCCGCGATGCGGCGCGCGGTACGACTTCTGGCCGAGGCGCGCGGCGCGGGTGCCGTCATCGCCGCGTCCTGTGCCGGCACGTTCCTCGTCGCCGAGGCCGGGCTGCTGGCCGGTCGGCGGGCCACCACGACCTGGTGGCTGGCGCCGCTGCTTCGCCGGCGCTATCCGGATGTCGAGCTGGTGGCCGAGCAGATCGTCGTCGCCGACTGGCCCGTCGTCACCGCCGGCGCGGCGATGGCGCAGATGGACCTGATGCTGGCACTGGTCGCCAGATACGGCGGCACGGCGCTGGCCGAGGCTTGCGCCCGCTACCTGCTGCTCGATCGCCGGTCGTCGCAGGTGCCCTACATGGCCATCACCTTCATGGCCGGCCAGGATGCCCAGGTGGCGCGGGCCGAAAGCTGGCTGCGCCGGCATATCGAGCGCGAGGTGACGATGGACGAGCTCGCCGCCGCCGCCGGCCTCAACCCGCGCACCTTCGCCCGGCGGCTGAAGGCGGTATGCGGCCTGTCGCCGGTGCGCTTCACCCAGCGGATCCGCACCGAGACCGCCGTGATGCTGCTGGCGACGACCAGCCTGCCGGTCGACGAGGTGGCGCGCCGCGTCGGCTATGCCGAACCCTCCACCCTGCGGCGCCTGCTGCGCCGCGATGCCGGCCGGGCGCCGTCAGGCCTGCGCCGCGGCGCCTGACTCCAGCCGCACCGCGTCGATGAAGGCACGCAGGGCGGGCGCCATCTGGCGCTGGCGCGGATAGCACAGGAACAGGCCGGGGAAGGGGGCCGACCACGGCTCCAGCAGGGGGACGAGGCGGCCGGCGGCGATGTCGTCGCGCGCCGCCTCCTCGACCACGAAGCCGATGCCGACCCCAAGCCGCGCGGCCCGCAGGCCCAGCTCCTTGTCGTTGACGATCAGGGGGCCGCCGACCGCAACCTCGAACCAGGCGCCGTTCTCGCTGAATTCCCAGGCATAGGGGACGGCATGGCCCGGCCAGCGCCAGCGGATGCAGCGATGGTGGACCAGGTCGCGCGGATGGGCCGGCGCCCCGTGGTCGGCGAGATAGGTGGGGGCGGCGACCACCACCTGGCGCATCTCCGGGCCGAGGGCCACCGCGATCAGGTCGCGCTCGATCACCTCGCCGATACGGATCGCGGCATCGTAGCCGCCGGCGACGATGTCGACGACCTCGTCGTCCAAGGTGATGTCGAGCACGACGTCGGGATATGTCCGGGCGAAGCCGGGCAGGATCGGCTCGATGAAGCGCCGGGCGGCCGAACGGAAGGCATGGATACGCACCGTGCCGGCCGGGCGTTCGCGATAGCGCTGGACCTGGCCTATCGCCTCGCCCAGTTCCGACACGGCCGGGCGCACGCGGCGGAACAGGTTCTCGCCGGCGTCGGTCAGCGCCACGCTGCGCGTGGTGCGGTTGAGCAGCCGGACGCCGACCCGCTCCTCGAAGCCGCGCACCAGCTGGCTCAGCGCCGAGGCCGAGACGCCCAGCACTGCCGCGGCGCGGCTGAAGCTCAGCGTTTCGCCGACCGCCACGAAGGCGCGCAGCTGGTTGTAGTCGCTGCCCGACAGCAGGGAAACCATGGGGGTGCTCCACTTCACTCTTTAGCTGATCTTACAAGTGCAATGAGAAATCACGCCATTCTGAATGCCTTGCCCGGAGCCTATCTCCAGGGGGCATTCAGGAGGTGCGTGATGAAGACATGGTTGATTACCGGCATTTCCCGCGGCCTCGGCCGCAGCCTGGCGGCCGCGGCGCTGGCCCGCGGCGATATGGTCGTCGGAACCGTGCGGGGCGCGGCGCCGGCCTTGCCCGGCCTCGGCCGGCTGCACGTGATCACCGCCGATCTCGCCGACCCGGCGGCGGCGGACGGCGTGGTCGAACAGGCGTTCGCCGCCGCGGGGCGGATCGACGTGATCGTCAACAATGCGGGATACGGCCTGCTCGGCGCGGTCGAGACGGCGTCGGACGACGAGGTGGCGCGGCTGTTCGCCGTCGACGTCTTCGCCCCGTTCCGCCTGATCCGGGCCAGCCTGCCGCGGCTGCGGGCGCAGGGGGCGGGGCATATCGTCAACATCACCTCGATCGCCGGGCGGGCGCCCGGCGCGGGCTCGGCCCTCTATGCCGCGGCCAAGCATGCGCTGGAAGGGCTGTCGGCGGCGCTGGCCCAGGAAATCGCGCCGTTCGGTCTGAAGGTCACGGCAGTGGCGCCCGGCGCGTTCCGCACCGATTTCCTGTCCGGCCATTCGATCCGCCGCAGCGGGGCGGCCGCGGCCTATGCCGGCACCGTCGGGCGCAGCCTGTCGGCCTTCGACACGATGGCCGGACGCCAGGCCGGCGATCCCGACCGCGCCGCGCAGGCGATCCTGCGGGCGGTGGATACGGAGAACCCGCCGCTGCATCTGCTGCTCGGCCCCGACGCGCTGGCCCGGGCCCGGGCCAAGCTCGCGGCGGTGGCGGGCGAAATCGATGCCTGGGAGGCGGTGACGGCGGGCACGAACGTCCCCGACTGACCGACGCTCGCGCGGGCTATAGTTGGTCCACCGACCATGGCCCGCGCGAGTCTCCGATGATCACGCTCTATTCCTACCCGCCGCTCCACGGCGTTGCCGACAACAACGGCTATGGCCTGAAGGTCTATGCCTTCCTGAAATTGATCGGCCTGCCGTTCACGCATCGCCATATCTTCGATGCCTCGTCCGCCCCGCGCGGGCAACTGCCCTATCTCGTTGATCACGTCACCACGATCGGCGACAGCGGCGCGATCATTGCTCATCTGACCGCCAAGTACGAGCCGTCCATCGACGACGGGCTGACGGCAAGCCAGCGTGCGTTGAGCCATCTGGTCACCCGCCTGCTCGACGATCTCTACTGGGTGATGTCCTATTCGCGCTGGAAGGACGAGGCATTCTGGCCGGCCTTCCGCGACGGCTTCATCGCCCAGCATCCGGTGGTCGACGCGGCGGGGCTGGAAAAGGCCCGGGCGTTCAACGACCAGCGCTATCACTATCAGGGTGTCGGCCGCTACGCCCCGGCCGAGGCCTATGCCCGCGGCATCGCCGATCTCGACGCGCTGGCGACGCTGATGCCGGCCGAGGGCTATCTGCACGGCCCGGCACCGACCAGCGTCGATGCCGCCATCTACGGCTTCCTCGCCAATATCCTGTTCTATCCGATCGAGACGCCGCTGAAGCAATACCTGGAAACGCGCCGCCATCTGGTCCGCCACTGCCGCGCGATCCATGCGGCGGTCGGGGGGAGCGTCGCGTGATGCCGCGTTTCGATGTCGCGGCGTTGCGCCAGTGGGCCGGCAAGACGTTGTTCGAGCGCGGCGAGGCCTATCACCGGGAAGGGCGTGTCGAGATCCGGGCGCAGGAAGGAGATCTCATCCTCCTCCGGGTCGTCGGAACGCGGCATTACACCGTCGAATTGAGCGGAAGGGGTGCCAGATTCGGCGGCGAATGCAACTGCCCCGCCTACGAAGACCACCTGGTCTGCAAGCACATGGTCGCGGCCATGCTGGCGGTGAACGAAGCGGGCGGTGTGCCGTCGGCGGAAGCCGCGACCACGACGCGCATTCGCGATTATCTGCGAACGCGTCCCGTCGACGAACTGGTCGAGCTCATCATCGGTCAAGCCTGGCATGACGACGCGTTGTTCAGCCGGCTTGCCACGCAGGCCACCGTATTGCAGGGCGAGGATGACGCGATCAGGCAGCATTTCGATCGAGCGCTCAGGGCGGTCGTCTATGCCGATTACGAGGATTATGATGACGGCTACGATCGTGGCTATGACGAACACGAGGAATTCCCCGATCTCGGCGCGGTCTGCGATATCATCGAAGACCTGGCGGCGGCCGGCCGCCATGCCTTGGTGCTCGACCTGGCGCTGCGGGTCGTCGATGATGTCGAGGAACAGCTGCAGGCGCTCGAACATCACAGCGGCAGTGTGGACGACCTCGACCGCCCGGTCGCCCTCCACGCCGCTGCGGCCGCGGCCTGCCGGGTCGATCCGATAGACCTGGCCCGCGACCTGTTCCGGCGGGAAACGCAAGGCCTGCTCGACGTTTTCGACGGCGCGGTCGTGACCTATGCCGAGGCACTGGGCGAAACCGGCGTGGCTGAATACCGGCGTCTGGCCGAGACGGCCTCTGCGGAAGACGATGATATCGACAGCCACCGGCTATGGACGATCCGCGATCGCTTCGCCGAACGCGACGGCGATCTCGACACGCGCATCGCCTTGCGGGCCGAGCGGCTGTCGTCGCAGCTGACCTACCTGCGCCTTGCCGAATTCTGCCGCAAGCACGGTCGGAATGCGGAAGCCCTGCGCTATGCCCGCATGGGACTCGACGTCGACGATCAAGGCAATGATCTGCTCGTCATGTTCGCGGCCGAGCTTATGGTGGAGGCTGGCCAACGCGCCGAGGCCATCCGGATGCTCGCCGATGAATTCGCGCGCGAACCGGGCAAGCGTGTATACAAGATGCTGAGCGACTTGGCGGATGACAGCATCATCCGGCAGGCGATTGCGGCGTTGCGGACCTTCGTTGCGGCCCATAATAAGCCCGGTATGCAGAACTACGCCGCATTCCTGGTCGAGGTCCTGACCGAAAGAGGCGAGTTTGCGGATGCCTGGGCGGTGTGCCGCCACCACCGGGTGCCGGAGGCCCTGCTCGCCAGCCTGGCCATGGCGAGCGAGGCGAGCATGCCGCAGGAAGCCATTGCCTTCTATGTTGCCGAGATCGATCGCCAGGTCGAAGTCGTCGGATCCGCCGGCTATGAGAAGGCGGCTCAATTCGTGGCGCGCCTGGCGGGCTTGCGCGACGCCGCGACCCAATCCGGCCACGTCGCCGAACTGAAGCAGCGTTTCCGCCGCAAGCGCAATTTCATGAAGCTGCTGCGCTGAGACGGTTGGCCATGCGCAGCCCTCCAGCAGTCATGGTTGCCCGCGCTTGTTCCGCGCCGCGATCCCCCAGCACATGACGCCGCCGCTGGCCAGGGTGAAGGCCAGGCACATCCAGGCGGCCGGCATCAGGCCGTGATGCAGGAAGGGCGCAATGGCCTGGGTGGCGCCGGCGGTGACCGCCAGCGCCGCAAACATCATCAGCCCGGCGGCACGCCCGACCAGGGTGGCGTCGACCGCCAGCGCGCGCGTCATCGTCGCCGGGCCGCGCAGCCCCAGCGCCCCGCAGAACAGGACCCAGCCGGCGATCAGCCCGACGACGCTGCGCCGATCGGCCAAGGCCAGCCCGACGAAGATCACGGTTGCCACGATCTGGATCAGGATGCCCGCGACGATCATGCGGTCGAGGCCGAAGCGCGTGGTCAGCCGGCCGGACAGCGACGCGGTGCCGACGAAGGCGCCGACGCCGAAGGCCTGCAGGATCGCGAAGGTCAGCGGTTCGGCGCCGAGCCAGATCTCGACCACCTGCGGCGCGCTGGCAACGAAGCCGACCAGCGCGGCAAAGCACAGCGCATGGCCCAGCGCATAGCCGAGATAGACATGGTCGCCGAACAGCACCCCGTAGCCGCCGGCCGGCGTGCCGGGCGGGCGCGGGGCCGGGGGCGGCACCTGGGCCAGTGCCAGCGGGCTGAGCAAGGCGGCGACGACCGTGGTGATCCAGAACGAGGCCTGCCAGCCGGCAATCTGCAGTAGCAGCGCGCCGGCGATCGGGGCGGCGGCCGGGATCACGCTTTCGCAGATGGCAAGCCACGACATCGCCCGTACCGTGTCCGCGTCGGCGAAGCGCTGGCGGATCACGCCGGGCACGACCACGGCGGCCGCGCCGACACCGAAGCCCTGGAAGGCACGGGCGACGATCAGCGTCGTCATCGAGGGCGCAAGCGCGCAGGCCAGGCCCGCCGCGACCTGCAGGGCCAGGGCGGTGCCGAGCACGGCGCGGGCGCCGAAGCGGTCGGCGGCATAACCCCAGACCAGCTGCGACAGGGCAAGGGTGGCGGTGAAGGCGGCGAGGGTTGCCTGGGCCAGCGGGATCGTGCCGCCCAGCGCGGCCGGAAGCTGGGGCAGGGCCGGCAGGTAGAGATCGGTCGCCAGCATGCCGACACCGGTGACCGCCGCCAGCGGCAGCACCGTCCTCAAACGCGCACTCATCGGTAATCCCCCGGAACCTGGAGCCGGAGACCTTAACCATCCAGCCGGCGATGTCTTGAACCATCTGGCTGCATAGGGATGGTTATGCGTGCGACTAACCTATGGGGTTCCGCGATGGCGGTGATCCATGAAGTCCCGGTGCTGCAGCTATCGCCACCTTTGCCGCCGACTGGCTGGAACGCCGTTTTTCTCAGGCCTTGGACTGCAACTGACGCAGATAATCGTCGAGGCGGTCGAAGCTCTCGTCCCAGAAACGGCGATAGGTCTCGAGCCAGCCGGCGAGATCGCGCAGCGGCGCGACGTCGAGCCGGCAGGGCCGGCGCTGCGCATCGCGCCCGCGGGTGATCAGCCCGGCACGCTCCAGCACCTTCAGATGCTTGGAGATCGCCGGTCCGCTGATGTCGAAGGGCTGGGAGAGTTCGTTGACCGTGGCCTCGCCGGCGGCCAGGCGAGCCAGGATCGCCCGCCGGGTCGGATCGGCCAGGGCAGACAAGGTGGCGGAGAGGCGATCTTCCTGCACGTCGGCGAACCCATCAGTTATTTAACTTAAAAGTTATTTATGCCGTTTCGGCTGTCAAGCCCCGCGCCGCCATCAGCCCTGCGGCAAAATCGGCGAAGGCACGCGCCTTGGCCGAGGCGCGGCGTCCGGTCGGGAACACGGCCCACAGCGCCAGCGGCGGCAGCATCCAGTCGGTCATCGCCGGCACCACGGTGCCGGCGGCCAGTTCGGGGGCGAACATCCAGTCGCTGGCGACGGCGAGCCCCAGCCCGGCCAGCACCGCTTCGCGCACCGCCTCCGCCGCCGTCGATCGCACCCGGCCGCGCAGGGCGACCGTTTCCTGGTCGCTCCCCCGCGAGAAGGTCCAGTCCTCACCGCCGCCGGCGAGGTGGATCACCGCGTCGTGCTGCACCAGGTCCTGCGGCCGGGCGGGCGTGCCGGCGGCGGCGAAATAGGCCGGGGTTCCCATGACATGGCGCGGGCTGCCGCCGATGCGCCGCGCGGTCAGGATCGAATCGGCCAGTCCGCCGATGCGCAACGCCACATCGATGCCCTGGCCGACCAGGTCGATGGGGTGGTCGTCGAGTACGATGTCGATCTCGAGCTGCGGATGCTGCGCCAGGAAGCCGCCGAGATGCGGCACCACGTGCAGCCGGGCGAAGGTCACCGCGGCCGAGATGCGCAACCGCCCCGACAACGCTGCCCCGGCGCCGCGTGCAGCCAGCTCGGCCTCGTCGGCCTCCTCGATCGAGCGGCGCGCGCGTTCATAGAAGTTCTGCCCGGCCTCGGTCGGCGTCAGCCCGCGCGTCGAGCGCAGCAGCAGGCGGACGCCCAGCCGTTCCTCAAGCTGAGCGATGGTCTTGGACACCGCCGGCTGGCCGATGCGCAACTGGCGGGCCGCGGCCGAGAACGAGCCGGTGTCGATCACCCGGACAAAGGCTTCCATCGCCGCCAGCCGGTCCATGGGTCATTCCTTCCGGGAATGAAAACTATCGCCTGGGGCGGTCTATCGCATCGGTCGAGGAATGGGTCAACTGCGGCCATCGCAACCTCACGGGAGAAGACCAATGTCCCTGCAAGATCGTCTCGACGCCTTCCGCGCCAATTTCGAGGCAGGCGGCCCGCCCTATAACGCGCCGGCCTGGATTCATGAGCCGATGCATCGGGCGACTGCCGAACTGGTCGCGGCGGACGCCGCCGGGCGGGCGCTGAAGGTCGGGCAGACGGCGCCGTCCTTCACCCTGAACGACGCGGCAGGCGAGCCGGTCTCGTCGGCGGCGCTGCTGGCCGAAGGGCCGCTGGTCGTCACCTTCTACCGCGGTGTCTGGTGCCCCTATTGCAACATGGATCTGCAGGCGTTGCAGGCCGCCTTGCCCGAGATCGCGGCGCGCGGCGCCCGGCTCGTCGCGATCTCGCCGCAGACGGCGCCGAACAGCCGCCGGTCGCAGCGCGAAAACAAGCTCGAGTTCCCGATCCTGTCCGATCCGGGCAACGAGGTGGCGGCGGCCTTCGGCCTGCGTTTCCGCCTGCCAGACTACCTGATCGAGCTTTATCGCGACGTCTTCAAGAACGATCTCGCCCTCGTCAACGGCGAGCCGGGCTGGACCCTGCCGATGCCTGCCCGTTTCATCATCGATCGCGACGGCACCATCGCCGCGGCCGAGGTCAATCCGGATTACACGCGCCGGCCCGACCCGGAAACGCTGCTGCCGGTCCTCGATCGCCTCGCCTGAGCCGATTGTCCGCAGCGGAGGTTTCGGCCTATACCGGAACCTCCATCAGGGGAGTATGCGGCCTTGGGCGTGACGATCTACGGCATCAAGAATTGCGACACGATGAAGAAGGCGCGCGACTGGCTGGCCCAGGCCGGCGTCGCCCATGATTTCCACGATTACAAGGTCGCGGGGATCGATGCGGCGATGCTGAGGAAATGGACGGCCGAGGTCGGCTGGGAAACCCTGCTCAACCGCGCCGGCACCACCTTCCGCAAGCTGCCCGATGCCGATCGGGCCGGCGTCGATGCGGCCAAGGCCGTCGCGCTGATGCAGGCTCAGCCGTCGATGATCAAGCGCCCGGTGCTCGACATCGACGGCCGGCTGCTGGTCGGGTTCAAGCCTGACGCCTACAAGGCGGCCTTCGGCAAGTAGACGGGGACAAGGGCGCGCAAGCGGGCATCGCGTGGCCCGGCGCACGGCGATTTTTCGCGCGGGCCGAAACCCGGGGCGGACCCGCGGCGTTTTCCGGGCATGTTGCGGAGGAGAACGCCATGACCGACGCACGTCCCGATCCCCGCTTGCGCGCCCCCAAGACCGGCAGCGGTGCCACGCCGCCCCATACCCCCTATATCGATCCCCGCACCTTCGGTGAACGCGAGGACCTGGTCGGCGACGGCATGTCGCCCATTCCGGTGATCGCCGGGCTGGTGGTCACGGCCGCAATCGTCGCGGGGATGTTCTTCCTGGCCGCCTGATTGCTGGGCGCCGCACGGTTGTAACTTGACGAAAGGGGCAGGAGCCCCGTATCTAGCCGGCTGTATTTAACCAGTCGGTTTTGTTCGCCATGCTGTCGAGTTACGCGCGGAACGCGATCATCCTGGGCCTGTTGTCCGCCGTCGGGCCCTTTGCCATCGACATGTACATCCCGGCTTTGCCGACCATTGCGGCGGATCTCGGTGCCACGACCGCCGCGACGCAGATGACCCTGATGGCCTTCTTCCTGGCCTTCGGCGTCTGCCAGATCGTCTACGGCCCGGTCTCCGACATGATCGGCCGCAAGCTGCCGCTTTATTTCGGGCTGATCGTGTTCACGGCGGCCTCGATCGGCTGCGCGCTGGCGCCGTCGGTCGACTGGCTGGTCGGCTTCCGCCTGGTGCAGGGCATCGGCGCGGCCTCGGTCATGGTCATTCCCCGCGCCATCATCCGCGACCTGCATACGGGTATCGAGGCAACCAAGCTGATGTCGCTGGTGATGCTGGTCCTGTCGGTGTCGCCGATCCTGGCGCCGCTCGGCGGATCGGCGCTGATCGTGCCGTTCGGCTGGCGCGCCGTGTTCGTTGCCGTCACGGTCGTCGCCGTGATCTGCCTGATCCTGATCGCTGCCGGCCTGCCGGAAACCCGGCCGCCGGGTGAGCGCATCCGCGTGTCGGTCGGCGCCGTGCTGGGCGGGTTCGGGCACTTGCTGCGCGACGCGCGCTTCCTCGGCCTGACCTTCATCGGAGGCTTGGGCATGTCGTCGTTCTTCGCCTTCCTCGCGTCCTCCTCGTTCATCTATATCGACCATTTCGGCCTGACGCCGACGCAGTACAGCCTGACCTTCTCGATGAATGCGATCGGCTTCATCGGCGCCTCGCAGGCCACCGCCTGGCTCGGCGGCCGGTTCGGCATGGGCCGGGTCGTGCTGACCGCCTGCGCGCTGTATGCCTTCTTCTCGACCGTGCTGCTGGCGGTGACGCTGGCCGGCGTCGACCGGCTGGA
The DNA here is from genome assembly GCA_023433835.1 of Pseudomonadota bacterium. Lineage (GTDB taxonomy): Bacteria > Pseudomonadota > Alphaproteobacteria > Ferrovibrionales > Ferrovibrionaceae > JAFKFH01. Next base: position 12,095 of record JAEYTW010000460.1, read on the forward strand.
CGTGCTGATCGGCCTGCTGTTCATCGCCTTCGCCTGGCTCGGCCTGGTCATCCCGGCGACCATGGTGCTGGCGCTGGAGGATCACGGGCCGATCGCGGGCATGGCCTCGGCGCTGGGCGGCACGCTGCAGATGGTGACCGGCGGGGTGATGATCGCTGTGGTCAGCCTGTTCTTCGACGGCACCGCGCTGCCGATGGTCGCAGCCATCGCCCTCTGCGCCCTCGGCGCCGTGACGCTCAGCCTGCTGACGCTGCGACGTTCGCCCGCGGCCGCCGCCGCCGAATAGAACCGAGGCTGGGGTTTCGCCCGTGTTATGACTCGTCTCGCCTGAAAGGGTGGGTCTGATTCGGGGAATGGGAACGCTGAAACTCCTGGGCCGGCTGCTGTTGCTCGGTCTCGCACTGCTTAGCCTGCCGGCGGCGAGCGCCGCGGTGCACCTCGCCGAGGACAGCGCCGTCGTGCCGCTGAGCGGCGGCGTGGCGGCATTGCGCGACGAAGGCGGCACGCTCGGTTTCGCCGAGGTTGCAGGCCCGGCCGGCGCGGCCCGGTTCCGGCCGGCCCCGCCCGACCTGCGTTTCGGCACCACCGACGGCGCGGTCTGGCTGCGCTTCGAGATTGCGCGCGCGCCGGGCGCGCCGTCCGACTGGCTGCTCGAGATCGTCGCCCCGCAGCTCGACTACGTCGCCCTCTACGATGCGGCGGGCCAGGCCCGCCAAGCGGGCGACCATCTGCCTATCGCCGGCAACGACGTGGACTATCGCGTGCCGGTATTCGCCCTGTCGCTGCCAGCGGAGGGGACCACGACCTGGTATCTGCGCCTGGCCGGCACCGAGGCGATCACCGTGCCGCTGTTCCTGTGGCGGCCGGTGGCGTTCTTCGAGACGCGGCTGGGCGAGACCATGGTCTACGGCGCGTTCTACGGCCTGATCGCGGTGATGACGGCCTACGGCCTGTGCCTGGCGCTGATGATCCGCGACCGGCTCTATGCCGCCTTCGCCCTCGATATCGGCGCGGCCGCGCTGCTGATCGCGGCGCTGAGCGGCCATGTCCACCAGCTCGGCGTTTCCGAGCATCCGCTGTTTGCCGATCGCTTCACCGGCATGGCGATCATCGTCCAGGCGCTGGCCGGCATCATCTTCGTCAAGCTGCTGCTGGATCTGCGCCGGTCGCTGCCGCGGCTGGGGCGCATCATGCGGGGCCTGGCCGTCGCGGCGGTGGTGCTGGCCGTCGGCTGGTGGACGCCGCTCAGCCCCTGGCTTTCCGGCCTCAGCTGGCTGGTGGCCGCAGCGGCGGCGGCCTCGTCGCTGGCGGCCGCCGCGGTCCTGGCCCACCACGGCGACCGCGCGGCGCGCATCTATCTCGTCGCCTATCTCGCCCAGACGACCGGCGCCGCCATCCATTTTGCCCAGCTGGCCGGCATGCTGCCGCAGCGCGGCGTGCTGGCCCATGGCTTCATGGGCGGGTCGGCCATCGCGGTCGTGCTGTTCTCGCTTGCCGTCGCCGACCGCATCCGCCGGCTGCATGCCGAACTGACCGCCCGCCGGCTGGCCGAGGCGCGGCTGCGCGACCTCGCGCTCAGCGATCCGCTGACCGGGCTGGCTAACCGCGCCCAGCTCGACCAGCGCCTGGCGCAGGCGCTGGAACGCCAGGCCGGCGGCGGCAACGGGTTCGCCGTGATCCTGGTCGATCTCGACGGGTTCAAGGAGATCAACGATCGCCTGGGCCATGCCGCCGGCGACGACCTCTTGCGCCAGCTGGCCGATCGCCTGCGGCAGGCGATGCGGGCCGGCGACTGTGCCGCGCGGTTCGGCGGCGACGAATTCGTGCTGCTGGCCGAGGGCGTATCGGGGCCCGAACCCGCCGGCCTCGTCGCCGCCAAGATCGGTGCGGCGCTGCTCGAACCCATCATGCTCGACGCGGGGCCCGTGACGGTCGGCGGCAGCGTCGGCATCGCGCTCTGCCCCACCCACGGCACCACGGCCGAGGCGCTGCTGGCCGCAGCCGACGCGGCGATGTATGCGGCCAAGCGCTCGGGCGGTGCCGGCTGGGCCTTCGCCGTCTCCTAGATCAAGCCACGTCAAATCGGAATCGATTTGACGTGGATAA
>JAEYTW010000469.1 GCA_023433835.1 Pseudomonadota bacterium
GGCCTATGCCCAGGCCGCGCAGAAACTGTCGCAGGGCCGCGCCAAGGCCGCCGCCCGCCTCGACAAGGCGGTCGCCGCCGAGCTCGCGCCGCTCAAGCTCGGCCAGGCGCGTTTCGTCACCACGCTCGACAGGCTTGGCGATGCCGAGGGCGGGCCGGAAGGCGTCGACCGCGTCGTCTTCACCATCGCCACCAATCCGGGCACGGCGCCCGGGCCGCTGGCCAAGATCGCGTCGGGGGGCGAGCTGTCGCGGCTGATGCTGGCGCTCAAGGTGGCGCTGGCCGGCCAGGGCGAGGCCGGCACGCTGATCTTCGACGAGGTCGACCGCGGCGTCGGCGGCGCCACGGCGGCGGCGGTGGGCGAACGCCTGGCCCGGCTGGCCGAGGGTGTGCAGGTGCTGGTCGTCACCCATTCCCCGCAGGTCGCCGCACTCGGCGCCCATCACTGGCGCATCGCCAAGTCGAGCCCGAGCCGCAAGGAGACGGTGACCCGCGTCGAGCCGCTCGACCGTCCCGGCCGGGTCGAGGAAATCGCCCGCATGCTGTCGGGCGCCGAAGTCACCGCCGCGGCCCGCGCCGCCGCCGAAAGCCTGATGGGATGAAGACGTTCGACAAGCCTGCAAGTGCGCTGTCGCTTGAGGAAGCCACGGCCGAGCACGCCGATATCCAGGCCAGGATCGCCGAGGCCGACAAGCACTACCACCAGGAAGACGCGCCGACGATCTCGGACGCGGATTACGACAAGCTGCGCCGCCGGCTGAAGCAGCTGGAGAAGCGTTTCCCCGAACTGCACCAGGCTGGCGATGCCAGCGAGAAGGTCGGTGCCGCCCCCGCAACGGGTTTCGCCAAGGTGCGCCACGCGCGCCCGATGCTGTCGCTCGACAACGCCTTCGAGGATGCCGACGTCGTCGATTTCCTCGACCGCATCCGGCGTTTCCTCGGCCTGGGCGAGGATGTCGGGCTGACGATCCTGGCCGAACCCAAGATCGACGGCCTGTCGGCCTCGCTGCGCTACGAACAGGGCCGGCTGGTCCAGGCCGCGACCCGCGGCGACGGCGAGGAAGGCGAGGACATCACCGCCAATGTCCGCACCATCGAGGCGGTGCCCAAGGAGCTGCCCGCCGGCGGCGGCTGGCCCGAGGTGCTGGAGGTGCGCGGCGAGGTCTACATGACCAAGGCCGACTTCCTCGGCCTCAACCAGGCCCAGCAGGCAGCGATGGATGCCGGCGACAAGCGCGCCAAGATCTTCGCCAACCCGCGCAATGCCGCGGCCGGGTCGCTGCGCCAGCTCGATGCCTCGATCACCGCCCGGCGCAAGCTGCATTTTTTCGGCTATGCGCTGGGTGAGGTGTCCGGCCCGATCGCCAAGACCCAGAGCGGCATCCGCGAGCGGCTGGCCGAATGGGGCTTCACGCTGAACGAACCGTCGCGATCCTGCACGACGGCCGACGAACTGATCGCCTATTGGCGCGCTATCGGCGAGCAGCGGGCGGCCATGCCGTTCGACATCGACGGCGTGGTCTACAAGGTCGACCGGCTGGACTGGCAGGAACGTCTGGGTTTCGTCAGCCGCAGCCCGCGCTGGGCCACCGCGCATAAATTCCCGGCCGAGCAGGCGACGACCGTGCTGCGCGGCATCGATATCCAGGTCGGCCGCACCGGCGCGCTGACCCCGGTGGCGCGCCTCGACCCCGTCAATGTCGGCGGCGTCATGGTGGCGAACGCCACCCTGCATAACGAGGACGAGATCCAGCGCAAGGACGTGCGGATCGGTGACACCGTCGTCATCCAGCGCGCCGGCGACGTCATCCCGCAGGTCGTGTCGGTGGTGATGGACCGGCGCCCCGACGGCGCGGAGCCCTACCCCTATCCGCAGATCTGCCCGGTCTGCGGCAGCCATGCGGTGCGCGACGAAGGCGAGGTGGTGCGCCGCTGCACCGGCGGGCTGATCTGTGCCGCCCAGGCCAAGGAGCGGCTGAAGCATTTCGTGTCGCGCAACGCCTTCGACATCGAGGGCCTGGGTGAGGAGAACATCGAGACGCTGTTCGAAGAGAACTTCGTCAAATCGCCGGCGGATATCTTCCGGCTCAAGAATCACTTCGAGGCGCTGAAGCCGGTCAAGGGTTTCACCGACCAGAAGGGCCAGCACAAGAAGCTGACCAAGCTGTTCGACGCGATCGAGGCACGGCGCACCATCGCGCTCGACCGTTTCCTGTTCGCGCTGGGCATGCGCCATATCGGCGAGACCACCGCGCGGCTGATCGCCGGGCGGTACGAGACGCTCGCGCTGCTGCGCGATCGCCTTAAGGAGGCGGCCGCGGATCGCGAGGGCGAAGCCTGGGCCGAGCTGAATGCGATCGACGGCATCGGCTCGACCGTCGCCGAGGCACTGGTCGATTTCTTCGGCGAGCCGCACAACGTCGAGGTGGTCGACGACCTCGCCTCGGAAGTCACCGTCGCGCCCTATGTCCGGCCCAAGACGGTCGAGAGCCCGGTCACCGGCAAGACCGTCGTGTTCACCGGCACGCTGGAAAAGGTCAGCCGCGCCGAAGCCAAGGCCCGCGCCGAGACGCTCGGCGCCAAGGTCGCGGGCTCGGTCTCGGCCAAGACCGACTACGTGATCGCCGGTGCCGATGCCGGCTCGAAGCTGAAGAAGGCCACCGAACTCGGCGTCGCCGTTCTCACCGAGGACGAGTGGCTGGCCCTGATCGGCGGCTGATCCCTACAACGACGCGCCGCCGCAGATCACGATCTGCTGGCCGGTGATCGCCGCCGCATCGGGTCCCAGCAGAAACGCCGCCAGGCCGGCGACTTCCGCCGGCTGGACAAACCGCCCGATCGGCGGCAGGCGCGGGGCGACGCCGGCGCGGCCCGGATCATTCAGCATCGGCGTATCGGTCGCCCCCGGGGCGATGATGTTGACAGTGATGCCGCGCGGCGCCAGTTCGATCGCCCAGGACCGCGCCATGCCGATCAACGCCGCCTTGGTCGCGGCATATTGGCTGCGCCCGGCGGCACCGGCGGCGGTGCGGCTGCCGATCAGCAGGATACGGCCGCCGGGCCCCAGCCGCGGCGCCAGCG
>JAEYTW010000477.1 GCA_023433835.1 Pseudomonadota bacterium
CCCGAAATGCTGGAATTGAGGAATTCAGGCTTTCAATGCGTCAAATTCGCGCCGTCGTTCGGCTCGGCGTTCCAGCGCGTCGATCGAGAGCCGCAAGCCGGGCACGGTAGTCACACTGGCCGCGGCATCTGCCAAGCTGCGAGGCAGTTTTGCGTTGGAGTAGTGGACGATATGGCAGTCTCGCTGGCACTGCCGGAGCAGCCGAACGATCGGTGACATGTCACGATCGACGGTCATCAGCACCACGGCGCTATCCATCCGCCGTTGCTGCGGTCGGGCTGGCGCAATGCAGGCCTGAATCATCGACACGGCCATCTGGCTGTCCACGGCTGCCTGCGTGACGACTGGCTCGCGCCGGAGCCCGCCATTGCTGAGATTGTAGGCAAGCCGGGCGCCACGCTTGGCGTGCACACCGATTCCGCGATATCTCGACTCTCCGGCTATCAGCGAGACAGGAACGTCGAAACGCAGGCGGCTCAGTTGATCGAGTACGGCGCTTGCGGCGCGATGGCGCTCGAATTCCGGTTCCACATTGACTTGGGTGCGATGACCGTCGTCGATCATTTGAAACAGCGCAGCGTCGGGCAGGGGGCGCGCCACATGCAGCTCGACGCAGGCGGGTACGAGGCGGATCGGGTCGACGACGGCATCGAGCAATTGCCGGATCCGAATGGCGATCGCAGCGACCGCGTGGGGGGCGGTCCAAGTGATTAGGCATTCGGTCATCACGTGTCCGAGGTCGACGATGACGCGGACGCGCTCGGTCGGGAGACGGTGGTTACACTGAGGTGATGCATGGCAGAAACTCCGATGTTGAGGATCGGCAGCTGCTGCCCGCGCTTGGAATATGCAAAGAAGCGGTAATGCCGGGTGCTTGCGCCACGACGTCACCTCTCCGATATGTTCTCTTCTTCCTGCGGGCTGCTGCCACTTCTCACAACAACCCCAGGCGCAGCCTGGGGCGGGGCGCAGTCACGGGCGTTGGGCTCCGTCCAAAAGGGCCGCGTTTTAAACCGTAGGCCCGGCACGACAGGCTATGGATCGAGGCCGAGCCTCCTTTTCATTTTTTGTTGAAATTCTTGGAGGGTCTCGTCGCCAGTGAATCGCTCGCGAGGGGTAACATCTCGCAGCTTTTCGGCATCTTCAGTGGGACGGGGCGGGTTGTTCGCCACATTTTCCGTCGTCCGGTAAACAGCCTGAATCCCCTGATCGATCGGGTCGTGCCACCAACGATCTACCCAAGCCATCACCTTGCCGCTGCCGTACCAGGCTATAGCGAAGCCGGCAACCCAGGACATCCAGGGAATATTGCTGTTGCTGGAAAAAAGCTGTGCGGCAGATTGCAGAGTGCGTGCGCATGCTGGCCAGATACAAAAGAGCAGGATCGCTAGGTCGATCCACACGGGGATATTTGGAAGCACACCGCGCGAGGATATTGCCGATAGCCGCTTCCGGTCGAAGAGCCAGCGAAACGAACTGCCGCGAGTATGATTTCGTAGATAACCCGGCGTGAACTGCTGCTCATTTGCGATACGCCACATGGCGAGCACCAGCACGTCGTCGCGAAAATACCCATCTTCGACGCCCCGAAGGTCAAGAATATTCTCCTGACCACTAATCGCATCTGCGACAAGGAGCCGCGTGTCGTTGTGCGTCGAAAACTTGGTATCGGTGCTCGTGAAGCCTACCGACCCGACGTTCTCGCCTCGATACCGCACGGTCCGCGAGTGATATTGCGTGTCTTCATGCTTTTCGATTCTGGGACGCAGTTGCACATCGCGGATCACATAACGCTGGATGGAGAATTCGATCTTCTGCCCGTTCTGAGCTGAAAGCGTGAGTTCGGGCAAGGGCTGGAACGCGGTGGCGGCCATGGCGGGGCTACTGTTCGAACTTCGATAAGCCGATCCGTCCAGCCGCGAAAGTGATCGTGGCGGCCGAGCCGGTCAGGGCGAGGTTGGTCTGACCGCGGTCCGCCACGCTCGACCAGTCGGGTGACGACCAAGTCTGCGATGTCATCGATGCGCCGCCTGCGACTTCCTTTGAGGCAGCCTCGAACAACACCGGCGCCGATTGCGCTGTGCTGGTCGCCTCATACATGTACCAGACTGGCGAGCCATCGGCTCGGTACATGAAGCTTACCGTGAAGGTGATGACCGTGCCGTCGGGCTTTCTGGACGTCTCGACGAACCAGCCGCGGCCGCCGAGCGCTGGGTCCCAGTACCAGCCGTTCTGCAACGCCGCACCGTTAGGGAAGGCGCCGGTCAGGGCGTTGGCGGCTGTTGCCGCACCTGACAGGCCGTAGCGGATAAGGTTCAGGGTCGGTCCGATCCAGGACAGCGTCGGCCTGCTCCTATCATTGAACGTCAAGGTGAAGTTGCCGACCGAGCCCGTCATCTGCGCGACCGGCCCGTCCTTTTGGTTTATCGTGGCGCCGCCCTTGTAGCTGTCGAGCGAACCGGTGCAGGACTTCGTCGCCGCATCATAGGCACAGGCACCGACGAGCCAGCTCGATTCACCACTGGCGCCGTACCCAAAAACGCCCATGAAGATGCGCTTTGTCGCGGGGTAATACTCGATCGCGACGCCGCGACCGCCCTGGCTCGGCTCCCAATACCAACCGGTCTCTGGCTGGGCATAGTCGTCGGACGAAACCACCTGGATGACGGCGGTTGCTGCGCTGGCTGAGCCGGTCGCCGTGCTCGTGAACGTGCCCCACGGGCAGGCGGCGTCGCTGCTGATGGTGCCGAGATTCATGCTCAGCAAGTAGATGCCTGGTGCTGACATCGCGAAAGACACCGTCGAGGATTTTGAGCCGATGCCGGCCGCGCCGCCGGCGGCACTGCTGGACGTTTTGCGCGCATGCGTGCCGGCGCCAGCCACGGTGACAATGGCGCTACTCATGCCCGAAACCACATAGCTGCCGGTATAGGCATTGCCGCTCAGGGACTGGGCTGAGGCCGCGGTCGTCAGCGCGCAGCTCTCGAGCGTCTGGCTGGTCGGCAGCTCGAAGATGTCGCCGAGCACATATGTCAGCACTGTGCCAGCCCGGACGGTGGCCTTCGGCCAGTTGATGGTGCCGACGGTCTGGTAGATCCCGTCCGCGAACACGGCGCCCGTCTTGACCGTCGCAGTCATCGCCGTACCGGTGACGATCGGCGGGAGGACCGGCACGGGGACGACAATCGGCGGCGTGATCGGCGGGGGCGGCGGGATGAACTGGGCCTGGGCCTGGCCGACGAGGCTCTGGCCGAGGAGGAAGGCCGCCACCAGGGCGGCGAGGATGCGGGTGCTCATCAGAATCTCGTCCCATCGGCGCTGTCGAACTGCGCCCCGAAGCGTTTGCTGGATGAAGTATGGGACACTATACGGCGTGGTATTATAGAGCGCAATACCGTGCCGTGAGGCATGGATATCCGCGCCGCGGTTGGCAAAAATTTGCGACGGCTACGTCTCGGGCGAGGCATATCGCAGGAGGCTCTTGCCGTGGATGCCACGGTGGCCCGATCGTATTTGGGCCGGCTCGAAAGAGGCCTCGAAAACCCTACCGTCGAGCTGTTGCAGCGCTTGGCCGAGGCGCTGGGGGCGGCGGTCACGGAACTCGTCCGCGTTCCTGTACCGGAGAGTGACGCAAAACCGCTCGTCAAGGGCCCAAAGGCCGCGCGCGGCACGGTGCGTCACCGGGCGCCGACAAAAGGATAGGGCTGTCAGCTTCCCGACTGCTAGGCCCTGCCGGAATCGATCATAGGCGGTGATCCGCATCGATGGTGTCGTGGCAGTAGATGTCGGCGCGGAGACGGCTTGCAGCCTGCTGCTATCCGCGTCGCAAGGGAGCGACAAGTTCCCCAGCGTCATGCTGGCTCTGCGCGAGATCGCGATGGGCGCGCCTAGGCAGAGAGGGATCCATCCTGAAATTGTTCCGCCGGAGGTAGTCGCGGCTATCCGGGGTGTCGACAAGCCCGCGCCGGCAGCCGCCCCATCCGTCTCGATGTCCGGATGGCCGTCCATCGAAATCTCGGCAACGAAGCCGTCGCGGCATTAATGGAAATGCTGGGCCTCCAGGGCTGACGACCGCCGGAGTCGGTGAGCAGGCTAGGGCTAGGTCCGAGCCGCCAATCGCCTATTTCTGAGTTGACTTTGCCGGCCTGCCGCGGCCGCCGCGGCCCAGGCCGAACTGCTTCGCCATCGTCGAGCGGGCCTCGGCATAGGCCGGCGCCACCATCGGGTAATCGGCTGGCAGGCCCCATTTCGCTCGGTACTGGTCCGGCGTCATGTCGTAGTTGGTGCGCAGGTAGCGCTTCAGCATCTTCAGCTTCCGCCCGTCTTCCAGGCAGACGATGTACTCGGGTGTCACCGACTTCTTGATCGACACGGCCGGTTCCGCCCGGGGTGTTTCCGTCGTGACATCGGCTTGGCCTAAACCGGCGAGCGCGCCGTGGACCGACGCGATGAGGGCAGGGACATCTTCCGACCGCAACTGATGGCTACCCACATAGGAGGTCACGATTTCGGCGGTGAGTCTCTTGAGATCAGAATTCGTCATGGAAAATAGCTTTCACATTCGTCTTGCTGGAACGGCAGTATCAGCGCTCGGCTAATATTGGTGCTGCTTTCATCCGGGCATCCGGAGTTGCAGCCCGCCGCATCATCTACTTATCGCGCGCCGTGTCCACCTGTTCCGGTATCAGCGGCATCCGACAGCCCGGCCGTGTCGAACGGCGTTTGGTACGGCTACGTGAATCACTGAGAATTCCGCGTGATCCAGGGCGCCCGACTATCGGTCAGCAAACTTTCCTGTTGCCAAAATTAAAATTAAATTTAGTTTTAGAAAAAGAGACGACGGAGGGATCGCGGATGGCGAAGCGGGGCGACGACAGGGCGGCGGTAACAGGCGGGGCGGCTGCGCCACCGACGCGGAAGGGTCGCGAGACGCGCGAGAAGTTCCGCGATGCGCTGCGCTCGGTGATCGAGACCGATGGGTACCTGAATGCCAAGATCGCCGACGTCGCCGAGCGTGCCGGCAAGACGGCGGGGCTGTTCTACAGCTACTACGACAGCAAGGAAGAATTGCTGGCCGACATCGCCGAGGATCTCAGCGCCGAACTGGCGCGGACCACAACCGAGCCGTTCCGTGCCGGCCTGCCGCCCGACGAGGCGCTGTACGAAGCGATCCGCGTGTTCTGGAACACGTTCAAGCGGCGCAAGGCCGAGATGATCGGCATCTTCCAGGCCTCGATGACCGACCAGCGCTTCGCCGCGGAATGGCGGCGCATGCGCGCCCAGGCGATCAAGCGCGTCGTGGTCGGCATCGAGGCGGCGAAGGCCACCGGTCATGCGCCCGACATGGACGCGGAACTGGCCGGTTCGGCGCTGATCTCGATGCTGGAGAACTTCGCCTATGTCTGGCTCGCCGGCGGCGGTGACCAGATCGACAAGCCGTTCGACGAGGAACAGGCGATCCGCACGGTCTGGCAGATCTGGTACCACGGCATCTACTGGCAGGGCCAGGCGCCCGCGGCGAAGCCGGGGCGGGGGAAGAAGTGAACGCGATGAGCGTGCGGGCCGCCGCCGGCCACGCCCCGACCGTGCCCGGCCTGATGCTGGACTGCGCGCGGCGCCAGCCCGACCGCGCCGCCTTCCATTTTCGCGTCGACGGCCGCTGGCAGGCGGTCAGCTGGGCTCAATACCGCGCAGCGGTGACCCGCCTGGCGCTGGGCCTGCACGATCTCGGCCTGGGCCATGGCGACCGCATCGTCATCCATGCCGAGAACCGGCCGGAATGGCTCTATGCCGATCTCGCCGCGGAATCGCTCGGCGCCATCGTCGCCGGCGCCTATCCGTCGAGCTCGGCGGCCGAACTGCGCCAACTGCTGCAGGACAGCGGCGCCCGCATCCTGGTGACCGAGAGCACGGCCTTCGCCGCAAAGGCGCGCGAGATCGCCGCCGATTGCCCTGCGCTGGAGCATATCGTCGCGATCGAGGCGGTGGCGGGCCTCGTCACCCTTGCCGATCTGACCGAGCGCGGCGCGCGGAGCGCGGAGGCGCGGCCCGGCCTCTATGATGACCTGGTCGGTCGCGTCCGGCCCGACGACATCTCCTGCATCATCTACACATCCGGCACCACGGGGGCGCCGAAGGGCGCAATGCTGAGCCACCGCAACGCCATTGCCGGCGCCGTCGGCATGGCCGAGGGCCTCGGCCTCGACGACAGCGACGTCACCATCGCCTATCTGCCGCTGTGCCATCTGGCCGAGAAGAATCTTACCCTCTACGTCTCGCCGCTGATCGGCCACGTCGTCTACTTCGCCTCGTCGCCGCAGGCGATCCAGGCCGAGGTGGCCGAACTGCGGCCGACCTTCCTCGGCGCCGTGCCGCGCGTGGCGCAGAAGATGGTCGCCGGCATCGAGGCCGATATCGCCGCGGGCGGCACGCTGCGCCGGCTGCATTATCGCCTGTGGATGCGCATCGGGCGCGGCGTGCTGGCCCGCCGGATCCGCCGCGGCTATCGCCTGGCCGGCCTCGACCGCGTGCTGTTCGCGCTAGGCTCCGCGCTGCTCTATCGCGGCATCGCGGCCCGGCTGGGCCTCGGCCATGCCCGGCACTGCATCATCGGCACCGCGCCGGTGCCGCCGGCGATCATGGAATATTTCCATATCATCGGCGTGCCGTTCCGCCAGACCTACGGCCAGACCGAGGCCGGCGGGGCGACGCATATGTCGCGGCTGGACGATCTCCGCTTCGACACCATCGGCCCGGCCGCGCCGGGTTACAACTGGAAGATCGACCCGGCCAGCGGCGAGGTGCTGATCAGCGGCGACGCGGTGTTCGCCGGCTACTGGAACCAGCCGCAGGCCACGGCCGCGACGGTGCGGGACGGCTGGCTGCATACCGGCGATATCGGCGAGATGACGGCCGAGCGTCACCTGCGCATCGTCGGCCGCATCAAGGACATCATCATCACCGCCGGCGGCAAGAACATCTCGCCCGCGCTGATCGAGGGGCCGCTGCGTGCCACGCCCTTCGTCAAGGAGGCGGTGGTGGTGGGCGAGGGGCGGCCCTACCTGACCGCGCTGATCCTGCCCGATTACGAGCGCGTGCGTGCCCATCTCGGTGTGGGCGAGGCATCGCCCGCCGTGCTGGCCGAGGCGCCGGCGGTCGTCGCGCTGATCCAGGCGGCGGTGGACCAGGTCAATGCCGGCCTGGCGCGGGTCGGCGCCATCAAGAAATTTCGCCTGCTGCCGCGCGAACTCGGCGCCGCGCCGGGCGAGATGACGGTGACCCAGAAACTGCGGCGCCAGGCGGTGGTCGCGAATTTCGCCGCGCTGGTCGAGGAGATGTACGCGTGAAGCCGGAGTCTCATATCCTCATCGTCGGCGGCGGCATCGCCGGGCTGACCCTGGCCGCGGCCTTGCGTCGGCAGGGCATGACGGCGGAACTGGTCGAACGCGCGCCGGCCTGGGCGCCGGTCGGCTCGGGCATCGGCCTCGGCATCAACGCGGTTCTCGGCTTGCGCGCGGTGGGGGCCGAGGCGATGGTGGCTGCGTGCGGCGTGCCCTGCCGGCGGTGGGATATCGTCGACGAGGCGGCACGGATGATCGTGCGCTTCGATTTCGCGGGGCTGGGCCAGAAGCTGGGCGCCACCGCCTACAGCATCCATCGCGCCGACCTGCACGTGGCGCTGCTCGGCGCGGCCGACGGGGTCGCCATCACGCTCGGCACCACGCTCGCCGCGCTGGCACAGGACGCGGGCGGCGTCGACGTGACCTTCTCGGACGGACGCCAGCAGCGCTACGACCTGGTCGTGGGGGCCGACGGCATCCGCTCGCAGGTCCGTCGCCTGGCCTTCGGCGACGGCCCCATCGCCTATGCCGGCTACACGGCCTTCCGCACGGTGGTCGACCGCCCGCCGGGCATGAGCGACATCATGGAAATGTGGGGGCCTGGCCGCCGGGTCGGGCTGTCGCCGATCAATGATCGCCAGCTCTATTGCTACACCACCCTGTCGACCCCACGCGGCGGCGCGGATGCGCCGGAGACGCGGCTGGCCCTGTTCCGCGACGCGTTCATGAGTTTCGGCGGTCGTTTTCCCGACGTGCTAGCCCAACTGCGCGAGCCCGGCCAGCTCTCGCGCGGCGATATCGAGGAGGTGATCGACCATCCCTGGCGCCGGGGCCGCGTCGTGCTGATTGGCGATGCCGCCCATGCGATGACCCCCAATCTCGGCCAGGGCGGGGCAATGGCGATCGAGGATGCGGTGGCGCTGGCCCGGGCCTTGGCCCGCATTCCGCTGCTCGACGCGGCACTCGACGATTTCCTGCGCCGGCGGCAGGCGCGCGTGCTGTCGGTCCAGGATCGCTCGCGCGCTTTCGGCCGCCTCGGCCATATCGGCAGCCCGCTCGGCTGTGCGTTGCGCAATTTCCTGATCCGCCGCGTCGGCAGCCGGCGGATGTGGGGCCTGGTCGCCCCGCAGATGAAGAAACCGGCAATTCAGGGAGGGATCTGACCATGGACGGCAAGATGCTGGCGACGCGCGCGCTGAAGGCGCTGGAAGCCGCCGATGCGGCCGAGTTCGACGCGGTGATGGCCGAGGACTACATCCAGCACAATCACCTGGGCAACGGGCGCGAGCCGGTGAAGAAGATGGCGGCGGCCCTGCTCAAGGCCTTTCCCGACCTGGCGGTGACCATCGAGGACATGATCGCGGAAGGCGATCGGGTGGTGGCGCGCATCACCATGGTCGGCACCCACCAGGGTCGCTTCCAGGGCGTCGAGCCCACGGGCAGGCGCATCGAGTTCCGCGCCATCGACATCTGGCGGGTCGAGGACGGCCGGCTGAAGGAACACTGGGACATGGCTGACCGGTTCGGCGTCATGCGCCAACTCGGCCTGATCGGCGGCTGAGCCATGGATGCGACCGAGCGTTATATCGAGCGGCTGCGGGCCGTCGAGGCCGTGCCGCTGACGCGGGAGACGCTGGCTCATCATCGCGCCGAAATGGACCGGATGGCGCCGCGGCTGTATCCCGCCGCGGCCGAGGTCGCGGTGCAGGATTTCCTGGCCGGCGCGGTGCCAGTGCGCGTCTACGGCCAGGCGCCGGACGGCGCGGCCGTGCTGTTCCTGCATGGCGGCGGGTTCGTCATGGGATCGATCGCCTCGCATGACGGCATCTGCCGCGACCTCGCCGCCCGCATCGGCGGGGTGGTGGTCGCGGTCGACTACCGCTTGGCGCCCGAACATCCGTTCCCGGCGGGCTTGCTCGACGCCGAGGCGGCGCTGGACTGGCTGCACGCCCGCTGGCCGGGACGGCCCGTGGTTGTGATGGGCGACAGTGCCGGCGGGCATCTCGCCGCCTGGCTGGCCGGGCGCGATCCGCTGCCCGCCCTGCAGGTGCTGGTCTATCCCGCCTTGGACCCGGAAGGCACCACGGCGAGCCATCGGGACTACGCCGCCGGCTACGGGCTGGACCGCGAGGTCACCCGGTTCTGCTGGAATGCGCTTGCGCCCGCCGCGCTGCCCCAGCCGGCCGCTTCCTGCCCGGCGGTGCTGGTGACCGGCGGCCTCGATCCGCTGTGCGACGAGGGGCGCGCCTTTGCCGAGGCGCTGCGGCAGGCGGGCGGGGTGGTGCGCGAATTTCACTATCCGCGGATGGTGCACGGCTTTCTGTCGATGCCACGGCTGTTCGACGAGGCGGGCGAGGCGCTGGTGCTGCTCGCCGCCATCATCCGCGGCGTCGGCCAGGGACGGACGATCAACGACATAACGACAGGGGAGTGCGGATGATGAGCTGGTACAAGACGATGCTGGGCGGCACGGTCGCTGCCGTGGGGCTCGCTGCCGCCACGGCGCAGGCGCAGGACGCGGTGGTCTGGCGCACGCAGGGCGTGACGAAGAACGAGATCGTGCTGGGCACGCATACCGACCTGTCCGGCGTGCTGGCTTCGTTCGGCGTGCCGACGACCAATGCCGCGATCCTGCGGGTCGAGGAAACCAACGCGGCGGGCGGCATTCACGGCCGCAAGATCCGCTTCATCGTCGAGGATACCCAGTACCAGGTGCCCAAGGCGGTGCAGGCCGGCAACAAGCTGATCAACCGCGACCACATCTTCGCCATGGTGGGCGGCTTGGGCGTCGCCCAGAACAACGCGATCCTGGTAACCCAGCTGAAGGCCGGGGTGCCGAACCTGTTCCCGAACACGGTCGCCCGCCAGATGACCGAGCCGTTCAACCCACTGAAATTCTCGCTGTTCGCGACCTATTACGACCAAGTCCGCGCCGGCACCCGGCACATCGTCGAGACCAAGGGCAAGAAGGCGGTCTGCGCGATGTACCAGGACACCGATTTTGGTAAGGAGCTGGTGACCGGCCTGGGCGCCCAGCTGGCCGAGATGAACCAGAAGATCGTCGAGCGTACGACCCACAAGCCGACCGACCAGGATTTCACCGCCGACCTCATCCGCCTGCGCGGTGCCAATTGCGATTTCATCGTCGTCGGCACCGTCATCCGCGACACCATCCTGGCCTATTCGACCGCGCGCCGCATGGGCTGGGACGTCGACATGATGGGCACGACGGCCAGCTACGATACCGTGGTCGCCAATGCGCCGGGTGGCCAGACAGACGGCTTCTATTCGATGGGCGTGATCGACCCGCTCTATCGCGATACGGCGACGCCCGAAGTCGCGCGCTGGATGGACAAGTACAAGGCGCGCTTCGACACCGAGGCCTCGATCGCCGCGGCGCTGGGCTACGTCATCATGGACACGACGATCCATGCCCTCGATCGCGCCGGCCCCAACCTGACCACCGAAACCCTGGTCAAGGCGATCGAGGGCATCAATGGCTATCGCGACATCTTCAACGGCCCGTCGATCAATTTCGGTACGGAACGGCATGTCGGCTCGACCAAGGCGATCCTCTACCAGGTCCAGAACGGGCGCTGGAAGCGGATGAGCGACCCGCTGGGCTTCTGACCTCAGGCG